>CAYRKE010000189.1:0-15369 GCA_964424695.1 uncultured Polyangiaceae bacterium | reverse complement strand
CTTCCTCTCCTCATCAACAACTGGACCGAGGGTTACCGCACGCAGGCCATGGACCTCTTGGACTGGGTTCCGGTCACCCACCGCTTTCGTGTCCCCCAGCGCAGTCTCTCCGTGCCCGAGTCGGCGCGGTTTCTCTAGCGGGTGAGGCTGGAAGCGTCTCAGGCGGCTTGTCTCGGGGTGCAGTTGGCCTTCGCCAGCGGCGAGCGGGTCGTTACCGGGGGTATGACCGAAGAAGAGACAAGCAAGTTCCTGGGGGGCCTCGAGCGCATGGCGGAGAAGCGCGAGAAGACCGGGAAGGAGTTGACGGTGCCCCTGAAGAAGGTCCTCATCGACGTGCAGTCCGCGCAGTTCCACGCGTCGACCGTCGCTCACCCGAAGCCCGTCAAGGTCCTCTGAGACGTCGCCCCCATCCTTAAGACCATCGACGAGACGCAGGGGGTCCGAAGCGAGAAAGGCGGGGCTGAAGCTTACGGCGAGGTGATGGACAAGCTCGCGAGGACAGGGAGGGTTGACATCGCTTCACAGGTGATCCGCCGGGCTGTCCTCGCGGCATGCGGATTGCCTCTGGCTCACTCTGACATGGCGGCTGCCGCCTCGCTCGAGCGCGACGCGATCAAGCCTGGGTGCGATAACCTCGTCACGGGGAACCTCTCCGAGCCACACCCGCTGAGCAAGGACTGGCGGCACTGGACCGTTCCACCGGGTCAGCTGGCCCTGGCGCGTATGGTGAAGGACATCGTGGACAAGCGCAGGGCAGTCCGCACCCTGCGGTGGCTCGAGGCTTGGCGCGGTGAGCAGGGGCTCGAGCTCATCGTCGTGGACTCAGAAGGGAATCGGAAGTGGCAGCGGCGTATCGGGCGCGGCCGTTACGCCAAGGTCATGGAGGTCGACCCCCTGCGGCCGGACGCCGGCACGGCCATCCTCGTGCTGAGCGATCTCGGGGCAGCATCGGGGGATCCTGTCGCGATGGCCCGGTGGGCGAGGTGGGCGCTCGAGGCCGAGCGGGAAGAGGCCCGGGTTCATGCCCTGCTACCGTGTTCCCTGGGCCGCGTCGATGGGCGCTTGGCGGCGCGCTTCGGCGCGGTCGAGTGGGAGAGCGCGCGGCTCCTCGGGGCTCCAACGGCACAGGCGCGGCCCAGCGATACGGTTCGGCGCGGCCTGGTCGACCAGCTCTTCGTCATGCTCTCGCCTGCGGTGCGCGTGGACTGGGCCCTGCTTCGTGCCATGCGCAGGCTCCTCCCAGTCGACTTGGCCGACGTTGGCGTCGAGCTCGACGCTTCCTTGGATAGCCGCGCCGCCGGCCTCTGTGACGAGGGGTTCGTTATCGAGTATGGAGCGGCCAAGTCGCTGAGGCTCCGTTTCGCCGAGCTCTCCGAGGCTCGGCGGACCGAGGTGGCAGGCGTGTTTCGCCGCGTCCACGGGCACCTCGGGCTCGCCATGCGCGCCGAAGAACAGTGGGTTTGGGGCAATGAGGCCGAGCGCCAAGAAGCCGAAGCGGACTATGCGTGCTACGTGAAGTACCTGTGCGCCCAGCGCACGCACGATCGCGGAAGGGAGCAGGCTTCCTCGACGGCACGCGCCTACGCCGAGCGCTTTCAGGCTCGGCGCCCGCTGGCGGACTGGGCCAGCCCCGCGTTTGCGGGCTACTGGGCCGTGCATCACGCCCGGGGCAATGCCAAGAGCTTCGACGGCGCCATACCCGAGGGTATGGACGAGCAGGAGGTGCTCTGGGCGCTCAGCGAACTCCCGCAGCCGAGCCACTGCGAGGTGTGGCAGCGCGGCAACACGCTCCGTCTCCTGCCGGCCGGCGCCGAGGCTGAGCCGACATCGACGGGAGCAGGGACTTGCCTCAGGGTGCTGCCGTGCGTCCTTCGAGAGCTCCGCGTCCTGCAACGGCCCTTCATTGGCGAAGCGCAAGTGGAGCGTGTGAGTCTTGCGGCTCCGGTTTCCCTCGAGCTCCCTGGTTCAGGCGCAATCGGGCACCTGTGGCTTCGCACCGAACTTGGAGAGATGGAGCTGGTGCGCCAGTACCGGCCGCCATGGGCTTCGGCGTTCTACCGTGACGCCGAGGGGCTCTGGGTGGAAGCGACGCTGCGCGGCTTTGAGGCCCAGGTGACAGAAAAGCGTACGGCGCCGGTGGAGCCGTCGCCATTCCGGAGAACCGAGACTGCGCAGGCCACAAAGAAACCGCCGCTCTTTCAGCGGCTCCTCCGCCCCGCATCCGAAGTGCCTCTTGTTCCGCCCGAGCCACTCGAGCGGCCCGGGCCACCGCTGGCGTCGATCGCGATCGTGGAGCGGCGGGTGCGCCAGCGCCTTCTGTTTCCCACGTGGGGCACCCGCCTCGACCAGGACGACTACGGCCTCTACGCCGAGCTCAAGCTCTCCCCCACCCTCACAACACGCCTGAGGTGGATCCCGCCGGGTTCATTCCAGATGGGCTCCTCCGAGGGCGAAGTGGGCCGGTTCGATGTCGAAGGTCCGCAGCACCGAGTGGAGCTGAGGCGAGGGTTCTGGCTGTGCGAAGCACCCTGCACGCAAGGCGAGTGGGAGGCGGTGATGGGGCAGAACCCAAGCTACTTCAAGGATAACCCGGAAGAAGCGCGACAACGCCCGGTAGAGCAGGTGAGCTGGGAAGAGTGCCAGGAGTTCTGCCGGAAGCTGAACGAGCGACTGGGTGGGCTTGGAGCGCGGCTGCCGAGCGAAGCGGAGTGGGAATATGCGTGCCGAGCGGGGACGGTGAACGGGTACAACGACGGTTCGGAGAGCACGAAGCCCGAGGGAGCGGACCCAGCGCTGGAGCGTCTGGGGTGGTTCAGCGAGACCAGCGAACGGGGGACGCACCCGGTGCGGGAGCTGGCCCCGAATGCTTGGGGGCTCTACGACATGCATGGGAACGTGTACGAGTGGTGTGCCGACCTGTGGTCGGACAAGTACAACGGTGGGGATGAGGTCGACCCGGTGGGGCCGCAGAATGGCTCGTATCGCGTCATCCGGGGTGGGTGCTGGGACAGCCGGGCTCAGCGCTGCCGTTCTGCCTTCCGCGGCGGGGGGCGCCCGGCGAGCCGGGGGTCCGACGTCGGTCTTCGTTTTGCCGCAGGTCTCGTGAGCCCAGGAGAAGGAAAGGAGCAGGGAGGGTGAGGCGGAGCGAGTGGGAAGGAGCGGGGCGACGAGGGACGAGGAGCCCCAGCGACCGACGGCGAGCGGAGGGGGCCCAGGCCGGAGCTTGCGCCGCTGCTGCTCGAGCAATCCTTGGGACTCGAGCTGCCGGTGTACACGGAGGTGAGGGTCGAAGCCGCGACGCTGTCGGACGTGGCGCCAGCGGAGTACCGTGCTGACGTGGTGATCCTGCTGTACAACGGCAGGCCGGTGCTCGGGATCGTGGTGGAGGTGCAGCTGGGAGTGGACCCGCGCAAGCGGTACACGTGGCCGCCGTATGTCACGGGTTTGCGAGCGCGGTTCGAGTGTCCGGCGTGTCTGATGGTGATAACGGGGGAGGAGGACGTGGCGCGTTGGGCAGCGGCGCCCATCGACACGTGCCCGTGCGGGGTGCTCACGCCGTACGTGGTGGGACCCCGGGGTGTGCCAGTGGTGACGGACCGGGAAGTAGCGATGAAGTACCCGGAGCTAGCGGTGATGTCGGTGATGGCGCACGGTGAGGGCGAGCCCAGGATTGCGCTGACGGTGGCGCAGGCAGCGGCGTCTGCGGCCCTGGGGTTGGACAGTGACAAGCAAGCGCTATACTTGGACCTGATCGAGAACGCGCTCGGTGAAGCCGCGAGAAAGGCATTCCAGATGCTCCCGCAGAACTACCAGTTTCAGGGACCCAGCTATCTCAGGGGGCGAAGCGAAGGCAAAGCCGAAGGTCGAGCCGAGGGCAAGGCGGAAGACCGAGCCAACTCCGTGCTGGTGGTTCTTGAGGCGCGCGGGATTGCCGCGTCGGACGAGCAGCGCCGGCACATACTGGCTTGTGATGACCTCGAGCAATTGAGTGTGTGGCTGCGTCGGGCAGCGACGGTGACGGAAGCAAGGGAGCTCTTCGACTCGTAGAGGGGGGCCGCGCTTCGTAGCCCATCCCCGGGATGGGGCTGAACCCGAGATACACGTCGGCGCGCTTGTCAGCGAGATCGACGATGGGTCCGATGAAGGTCGCGCTCACCCGCTGTGGATCTCATACGTTACCGACATCCCGTAGCTCGGGCTGTACAGCGTGAGCGTCATCCCATCCGACGTGAATGATGAGTACGGTATGTCTTCGCTCGAATCGTTCGTCGTGCACGTTGTCGTGAAGTCGATGGCCGTGCCGTCGAGCGTGTACTCGAATGCCTTGTGCGTTGTGGCTCCGTCTTCGAGGCCCACGAACAGCCCATCGCCGCCCATCGTCATGAGCGTCTGTCGCATGACGGGGAGAGCGCCGGCCAGTGACGAGCCAGCGTAGGTGCGAACGTCGGTGAGCACCCAGGTAGCAAAGGGGAAATCGCCTCCCTGGCCTGCTGGCATGGAATCGTTGGTGTCCACCGGAGTCACGTCAGTGCCGACGTTCTCTAGGTCGTTGCAGTTGCAGGCCCCGCGATAGGTGAGCTCCGTGAAGGGACACTCGGTAGGGTATTCGCCCCCCGCCATCATCGAGGTCGTACCCTCGCAGTAGGTGTTGAAATCCTCGCTCACGACGGCTCCCACGAGCTCGTCGCTCGTTCCGTCGTAGTAGCAGATCTGCCCATGCGTGCCCCAGCTGACCTGGGCCACCGAGAAGCCGTCGCAGCTCCCTGAATACCCGGCGGTCCAAGGCAGGCTGCTGACGCCCTCGCACGACTCGAGCCATGCGTCGGTGGAGTCGTACGTTGCGGGGCAGTCGGTACCGAGCAGGCTCGTGACCTCCGCGAGTGTGCCGGTGCATGCGTAGTCGAATACTCTGGTGCACCTGCCGCTCTCACACACCGCTCGCGGTGGATTGCGACCCGACACGATGCATTCGTTCGTGCCGCAGATCATCCCCGGCATAAACTCGCTGACTTGGGTGCTGACCGCTGCGCAGCCGCAGCTGGTGTAGAGAATATGGCAAGCCTCGTCCGAATCGCAGCATGCGTACTGCTCGGCCTGCTCGTAAGGGATCGAGAGGTTCCCACCGTTGCTGGTGACGCACTCAGTGGAACCGCCCGCGCCGCCGGTAGTCGAGCCGCCGGTTCCGCCCGTGCCGCCGGTGGTGGAACCGCCCGTGCCGCCCGCGCCGTCGATGTCTAGGTGGAGGGTGCACTGTCCGTCGTCGCAGACCGCGGTTGGCGCATTGCGACCCGGTGGTTCGGTGCACGTATTCGTGTCGCAGACAATCGCCTGCACCAGCTCGCTGACTTGGGTGCTGACGGCTGCGCAGGTGCAGTTGGAATACACAACATGGCAAGCGTCGTCAGAATCGCAGCATGCATACTGCTCAGCATCCTCGAGGAGGATCGACAGGTTCCCGCCGCCGCTGATGCTGCACGTGGCGGAGCCACCCGAGCCAGGGGTGGAGCCCCCCGCTCCGGCGGTGACGCCGCCCGTGCCGCCTGTGCCGCCCGTGCCAGGTGTGGAACCGCCCGAGCCAGGTGTGGAGCCGCCTGTGCCGCCCGAGCCAGGTGCGGAGCCGCCTGTGCCGCCCGAGCCAGGTGTGGAGCCGCCTGTGCCGCCCGAGCCAGGTGTGGAGCCGCCCGTTCCAGCGGTGACGCCGCCCGCCCCTGGCGTCGCGCCGCCCGTGCCGCTGGTATCACCACCCCTACCGTCCGTCTCGCCGCCCACACCGAGGTTGCTGCTCCCTCCGCCATCTTGTCGATCGCTTCCACCGGAGCCGTCACCTGCGCCAGCCGAGCTCTCCGAGCCAGCCTCGCCGCCTGCCTCGTCTTGCGCCGCGTCACCAACGACATGGCCGTTGTCCACGCACGCAAGAAGTAGGCCGGACCCCACGAGCGCCGACGTGATCAGAGTATGGGTCTTACGAGTCGTCATGGAGAATCAGTGTCGCCAGAAGCCAGAGTGGACCCCGAATGCCGTCGAGAATCGTGTTGGCTGTGTTTTCTCGTGCCCCAAGGGTGCCAGGCAACCGCGAGCTGGACGCCAGGCAGAGCGGGCCACACCGAGACAATCCGTTTGGGCCTACCCTCGTAGTCGAGATCGTAGTGAGTGTCTGCTGGTGACAGGTCCAGCCGCGGCCCCATGTCCAGCACGAACGGACCGACTTCGACAGCGACGCCCAATTCGGCGCGAGAGACCGCCGTGAAGTCCGTGAGGTCCTGGCGGAGTCGGACGGTGCTCGCCGGGGCCGAGGTGGGTACGACGCGGGTGAGGTCAAATCCTGCGCCGGCTCGCGCGAAGAAGCCCAGGGCGTTTCCGACCGGCCACTGTCCGCCCAGCATGAGGCGTCCTGACGTTGTCTGGATCCGGATGCTGATCTCGGACGTTTGGTAGGTCTGCGTGGCATCGCGTTCGACAACTAGGCTAACCCGCGAAGGCGCTTCCCCCGATCTCATCGAGGCCCAGAGTGAGAGCAGGGCCGTGCCTCGTACGCATGGCATGCCCAGACCATTGTGCAGCATAGCCGAGCCCGAGACGGGGCGACGCGAAGGGTTGGGCTGACGGGGCCTGCCCGGAAGGAGGAGCCGCACGCACGACCTGTCGCGCTGGCGTAGCAGAGGGCTGCCTCGTGGTTGCCGCTGCCTCGCTCTTCGCGACAGCGTCGCGCATCTCTGCGGCCGTCATGCCCGCCTCGCCACGAAGCAGGGTAGGCAAAGACGATTGCAGCACCTGGGCAATACGCTCGCGGCCCAGCTCGTCGAGCCCGCTTCTGAGCGGCACCTGCCGCACGAGATAGCGTTCTCCAGACGGACCCGCGAACAGTAGCAGAGCCAGATTCGGTCCCGACAAGGTCACCCAGACACGGGCCTGTCCGGATGATGGGGTTGCGGCCTGAGCGAGCAGCTCCGCGCGCCGAACCCCGCCGATTCGCGAGAAATGGGGCGTGATGGAGACCGTTTGGAGCAGTTCTTCGATGAGCGCGGACAGCTCCACGCTTTCTGCGGCGGGACCCGCGAGCACCACCTGTGCCGAGTGACCCGTGGACACCGACGTCGTGCTGTCCGGCACTGTCGAAACGAGCGGTTCCGTCGTGCCTGGCCTGGTCCAAGAAACCGACGCCAGCAGCGCGAGCACCCAGAAGCCAGCCCGAGCGTCCATTGGGGATTCAGCGCTGCTCCGTTCCAAGGTGCTCTCGCGCTTCGGTGGCATAGACCGAATGGGGGTAGCGCTTTAGAAGAGTCCGCCAGGCAGCGCGCGCGTCCTCTTGTCGGCCGAGCGCTGCAAGCGTCTGTGCCTTGCCGAGCAGCGCCTCCTCCTCGAGGGGACCACCTCCTCCAAGATACGTGGAGAACTGAGCCAGCGCGCCTCCGAGTTCGCGCCGCCCGAAGAGGAGGCGGCCCAAGGATACATGCGACAGGCTGGCCTCGGCCGATCTCGGGTGGGCGCGCTGCAGTTCGAAGTAGAGCGCGATTGCCCGGTCCTGGTGACCAGCCCGTCGAGCCGCGTTGGCCGCCGAGAAGAGCGCTGCGGCGGTTGGTTCTTTGGTTGGGAAAGGGGGTGGAGCCGGAGAGGGACTCGACTCTTGCATGCTGCCCACATGACTGCGGGAGACGTTCGACGCGCGGCCGGGGTTGGCAGTGGGCGTCAGGGTGTGTCCGGCACCAGGCTCGTCGCTTGCGGACATCGTCTGCCCGGCGCTGCTGCTGGCTGCGCTCTGGTGTGGGGCCGCCAAACCCGAGGCCCCCGAGGTGCTCGGCCGACGCGGGGCGCCGGTCGCTGGCACGCCGCTTCCAGTCGGTTCGCTCCCCTGGCTCCCGCGCTGCACGCCCCAGTAGCCCATGGCGCTCGCGGATCCCAGAGCGATCGCGGCAATGAGTCCGAGGCGCCAGGCTCGCTGTGCGCGAACGACAGAAGGGCTGATCCGGTCGATCACGCGATCCACGCAGCCAGCGATCCGTTGTTCGTCGCCTTCCTGCACCTCGGCGATCTGATCGAAGGCTCGTCCAACCTCGTCTGCCACCCTCAAGGTGTAGGGAACCAGCGGATCTCGCTTGAGCTGCTCGATCTCTCGCGAGGACAGCCCGCTTCGCCGTGCGAGCACGAGGACGTCCTCTGGGTAGGTGGGATTAGGCTTCATGGTCTCCTCGAATGACCTCGAGCAGTCGGTGATCGGCTTGTACGCGATCTCTCAGGTTGCGTAGGGCGCGCCGGAGGCGACTGCGGATGGTGTTCACCGGGACTTCCAGCGCCAACGAAGCCTCCTCGACCGTGTAGCCGAGCATGACGTGCAATACCAGAACCTCGGCGCGCGCCGGAGGTAGCTCGTCCATGAGCTCGCGCAGTGCGTCGCGTTGCCGAGCCTGCTCGGTGAACTGGGCTGGAGACAAGGTGCCACTGTGGACCTCGCTCGGATCTCGATCGGCAGACGCGACTTTCCGACAGCGGCGGCGCGCATTCATGGCGGTGAGCACCGCAACGCGACACGCAAAATGCACGACTGTGCTCTCCCCACGAAAGCGAGGCAACGCGGAGAGGAGCGCCAGACTCGCCTCTTGAAAGACATCATCGACGTCCGGGTGATGCGCGCCCAGCACACCACGCACCACGCGCAGAACGTGGGGCCCCACTGCGCAGAGCAGGGTTCGCTGCGCCGCCCTTTCCCCTGCCGCCGCCTTGACTGCCAGCGTTCGGAGCGCGTCGTGGCCGGCGGGGCTCTGGTCCGCCGCGGCTGCCTTGGGCAACTCCCGGCCGTTGTCGAGCAGTCGGAGCATGGTCCGCTCATGAGTAGCGCGAGCGGAGGAAACGGACCCCGCGCGCATGCCGCCGACGTCAGATGTTTCGAAAATCAGCCGGCTGACCTTTCCGCGTTCCCGTCAGGAGCCTCCTCAGGCGCGGGCGAACCATCGAGGTTCCGGCAGCGAGCGTCTTTGGAGGAGCCCCACGAACTCGGTGCCCGATAGGGATGCGCCTTCCTTGAGTCTGTGCGCGGCTTCTCGGTCCGGCTGCCATGGGACGATCCCGGCGCCCGTTGTACGGGGACGTGGCGAGAGCCGTCAGTCTGCGACGCGCCCGGTCACCGTCGTCTCGAAGTGTGCCGGCGCGCGGTCGTAGGCTGTGGTCGTGATCTGGTAGCGGGCACTCTGTCCGGGCTCGAGGCGGTCGGTCTTGGCGTAGCCGCTGGCAAGCCCGAGGAGCTTCTTGGCACCATCGAAGGCGAAGACCTCGACATGGAGGAACCTTGCGGGAAGGTCCCCAGCATTCTCGACCTTCCCCGAGAACTGGTAGCCTCCCCAGGATTCGGTTCGGACTTGTGCGTCCAGGATCCGCAGGCCTCGGGCCAGCGTGGGCTTGTACGTGGCGCGACGAGCGACGACCTCGAACCTCATGGACTCATGCGCTGGGGGATCATTGACTAACGCGCTGACAAAGGATTTCTCCCCCGGTTCGAGGTAGTCCTTGGTGGCATACCCGCTGTCGGTGTCGAGCTCCTTGCCCCCGGCGTCGAGGAGCACTGTGATGAGTTCGGGCTTGCTGATTGTGAAGGGCGAGGTGTTCTCGAACTCGCCGAGGACGTAGAAGCTGGACTTGTAGCCAGCACGCGTGCCGTGCAGGACGAAGCGAGCCGTCGCCGGCTGTTCGGGCTCCTTCGGCTTCGCAGGAGGCGATGGCGTGAGGAGGCTGACGCCCGTCGAGGCAGCTCGGTGGGCTTCCGAGGACGCTGGCGGCACGTGTCGAATGTTCGCGGGGGTCACGGATTGCGCGCCACCCCGAGCGGACCCGTGGCCGCCGCCGCGGACGAGCACGAAGAGCGCCACGCCGAGGAAGACCATCGTGAACGCGGCAGACACGAGGCGGAGCTTTCGTGCCGCGGGCCCGGCGGCACCCTTCTCGGTCGTCAGTCTCCGACCGGGAAGGACCCCGTACGGGGTGGAGCAATAGGAACACAGGAGATCACCCGTCAGGGGAGTTCCGGGAGCAGGAGGAGCACCACAGTTGGGGCACTTGGGCTGCGCGGCCGCCATGTACCCACCTACGGCTTTCTGCCAGGAGCCGATAACTCGGCCTCGGCGTTGGTGGTGGGGTAGGAGCGCGGGTTTCCGGTCGATGTCGGGCTAGTTTCTCGTGGGCGGGCGTCCGTAATCCCTGGTCGAGCCTGGCTCGAGCTTGTATTTAGCGCAGCCCCGAAGGCTTTCGCCTACCGCCCCGAAGAGGAGACTACCGATGTCCGGACGCATTCTCAACCAGGCCTGCCTGGCCAAAGTCATGCCCGCAGAGGCAGCTGCCGCACTCATTCCCAACCGCGCCGTGATCGGCATGAGCGGCTTCACCGGCGCTGGCTACCCCAAGGCTGTGCCCGTGGCGCTGGCCAAGCGTGCTCTTGACGAGCGGTTGCAGGGTAGGCCCTACCGGGTTCATGTCCTCAGCGGCGCATCCACCGGCCCTGAGCAAGACACGGCCATGTCGCTCACCGAAGCTACCGCATTTCGGTTCCCCTATCAGGGCGACGCTGCCACCCGCGAAAAGATCAACAGCGGCGCCATCGAGTATCAGGACATGCACCTGTCCCACGTGGGCACGCTGGTGCGCTACGGCTACTATGGCGATATCGATTTCGCGCTCGTCGAGGTGACCAAGATACTCGAAGACGGCTCGCTCGTGTTTTCGTCGTCATGCGGCGGGAACAACGTGTACCTCGAACACGCCAACAAGATCATTCTCGAAGTCAATAGTCTGCAGGACGAGCGACTCGAGGGCATCCACGACATGTACTCGGTTGCGGCGCGTCACGGGGAGAGGAAGCCTATCCCCCTCGTGTCGGCGGACGGACGCATCGGGTCCCCATATCAGGCCATCGATCTGTCCAAGGTGGTCGCGGTTGTCGAGACCCACAATCACGATCGCAATACCGCCTTCAAGCAACCCCATGAGATCCACCGCCGCATCGCGCAGCACATCCTCGATTTCCTCGAAGGGGAGGTGAGAACCGGTAGGCTCCCAAACAGCCTGACCCCGATCCAGTCCGGGGTGGGCAATATCGCCAACGCGGTCTTGGTGGGCCTCAACGAGGGACACTTCCAGGACATGACGAGCTACACCGAGGTCATTCAGGACGGAATGCTCGATCTGCTCGACTCAGGCAAACTGAGGGTCGCTTCCGCTACCGCATTCTCGGTGTCTCCCGCGGGGCAAGAACGCTTCAACGAGAACATCGAGCGCTATCGCAAGCAGATCATCCTGCGGCCCCAAGAAATTGCCAACAACCCCGAGGTCATTCGTCGGTTGGGATGCATCGCCATGAACGGGTTCGTCGAGGCCGACATCTACGGACACATCAACTCGACGCACATCATTGGCAAAGGCATCGAGAACGGCATCGGAGGGTCGGGCGATTTTGCCCGAAACTCGGCCTACACCATCTTCATGTCACCCTCGACGGCCAAGGATGGGAAGATCTCGGCCATCGTGCCCTTCGCAACCCACATCGACCACACCGAGCACGACGTCTCGGCTGTCGTCACCGAATACGGGCTCGCTGATCTGCGAGGTCGCAGCCCCAAGCAGAAGGCCAAGGAAATCATCGACAAGTGCGCGGCGCCGGAGTTTCGGCCTATGCTCCACGACTACTTCAAGCGCGCCATGGTTCATCCGAGCGCGGGGCGCCACTCACCCCACCTGTTGGATGAGGCTTTCTCCTTCCATAACCGGTATCTGAAGACTGGAAGCATGCTTCCCTAGAGCCGCCAACGGCAATCTGGCACTCGAACGGCTGTTCGCAGACTGGTTGGTGAGTCCGCGAACGTTTGGGCGGATCTGGTTGGGTGGCCGGTGTTCGGATCTGGGGAGCCGAAGCGGCGGGGGGGCATCCCAGTGCGGCATGGCGGGGCCTCGCTAGGGCGAAGCTAACGGTGCTATCGGCGCGTGCCGTACTAGTCGAGGTGCGGACAAATGCGCTTCGTCATCTGCTTGGTGTCGCCGCTCTCTCGGCTGCATGTGGCCGCATAGGGTTCGAAGAGCTCGTTCCCCCGGGGGCCCACTCGGGGCAGGTTGGGTCTGTTGGCGATGCCGTCGCTGGCGCTGCCGGCGAGGGGCACGCAGCCGGAGGCGCTGCTGGCGGGGCGACAGGGCGCGCCGTGGCTCCTGGAAGCGCCTGGTGCCCGGCCCTGTCCGGGGAGTGGACACTGACGACGCCCGAGCCGTTGACGAACGTCAACGGGGACTACCGTGACGCCGAACCGTCGCTCAGCGCTGATGGCCTCACGCTCTACTACTCCTCGGTTGGCACCCGAGGGATCGATTCGTTCGCAGCAACCCGACCGGACATCTCCTCCCCGTTTGGGCCCGGCACTCAGGCTTCCTTCAACACGTGGGGTTCCGAGCTCAAATTCCTGGTGATGCGCGATGGTCTCACGGCTCTGCTCAACGTCGCTGGTGAGGATGCAGACTTCGTATGGCTGACCCGGGCTGACCCGGACTCCGAATGGATCGAGCTCGCGGAAGTCACTTCGCTCAACTCGAGCTACGACGAGTGGGATCCATGGCTGTCTGCCGACGGTCTTAGGCTCTACTATATGACCCTGCGACCTGATGTCGGCACGGGGAGTAAGGATCTAGTCGTCGCGGAGCGCCCGACGATCGATGGGGACTTTGGTGCAGCAGTCGAACTTGCAGGGGTGAATAGCGCGGACGAGGAGGCGGATCCCACGCTCACTCCGGATGAGCTATTCCTCATCTTTTCTCGGGTTGGTGAGGCTCACGTCGGTGGAGCAGACCTGTACTACGCGATTCGGAACGGGCCCGGGGAAGCGTTCTCCGATCCCGTGCCCCTTCCCATGGGGGATGTCAGTGCTTTCGACGTGGAGCCCGCGATCTCCACTGTTCCGTGCGAGATCTTTTTTTCCCGGGACCCGGATGCCACCGACCCACGTGGTCTGCTTGACCTGCACCGAAGTCAGATCGTTTCCGTGCCCTGAGCGCATCGCAGCGCGTGATCCGCGCCTGGGACGACCCACGACGAGAGCCGATCCGGATCTTGCGTCAGGGGGGCGAGAGCGCGCATGATGACTGGTATGCGATTCTTGGCCATCGGGACGTGGAGTGCGGTCATGGCGCTGGCCTGGCTGTCGCTCGATTGCGGAGGGGAATCCAGCAATCGCGCTGAGCCCAGGGCTGCCGCTGGCGAGGGGGCCGACGCAACCGGCGGGGTGGCGAGCGGTGGCGCGGGGCCGGCGGGAGGGAGGAGCGGCGCTTACGCTGGTGAGTTCTCCCTGTCTGCGGGGGGAAGCGGCAGTGGCGGCGCAGCTGGTGCTGCTGGCGAGGCTGGCGCGGCTGGGGTTGCGTCTCCACCACTCGACTGCGAAACCGCGCTTACGCGGTGCGGCGACACGTGTGTGGACCTACAGAGAGACGTGTATCACTGCGGGTCCTGTGACAACAGCTGTCTATTCACTCTGTACCCGACCTGTTGGCAGGGGAACTGCATCCGTCTCATCGGAACCGGCACCGGCGGCTATCCTCCCGCGCCAGTTCCCCCCAATTCCGGAGGCACCGGTGGCAGCGGGGCACCGTAATTCATCACCGTCGCGACCGAATTTCGCGGATTCCGCGCCAACGTGCCGAGCGCCCGCTGAAGCCGCGAAGTGCGAGCGAGAATGGGACACTCGACGCTCTGTAGCGCCGCCGAGACTCGACGACACGGTCTGGAGCACCGATTGGTTCACCTGACGCAGAAAACGCCTGCTTCCGCGCGACCAGGCTGGGCGAGGCGCGCGCAGACAGCAGGCGTTCTGGTCGATGCTGCTGCACCATCGGCGCTCCAAACAAGTCCAGCGAGATGCTGCAGCATGCGCGAGGGCATCGTTGGGCGTTGCGGTACGCGCTCGCGTGCTTCAGCGCGCTCCGCGCGTTCCTTGCGGCTAGCCTCGCCTCCGCGGCGCTGGAGCCTCTAGGTCTAACCCGTCTTGCCCGCCTTCGCCTTAGCGAGGAACTCATAGAGGCGATCGTATCTCAGACGATTCGATGCCTGGATGACGTCATTGAACTTGGCGATCACCTGGGCAGGGTGGCCGTCCACCATTTCCGGGTTATTGCCCGAGAAGAACTCCTTGTTGAAATCCTTCTTGTCGCGCTTGCGTCGGGAGAGCTCCTTGGCAGCAAGCTGGAGGGCCTTGGCGTTGTCCGTGAGCTCACTGAACATGGAGACCTTGTCCGTCTGCTCCTTGTTCTGGGTCGCGTAGGCATCCAGGTCGCTCACCGCGTCGCCGAACGCTTTTAGGGCGGCGTCGAACGTCTCTTGATTCAGTTCGTCGAGCGTCCTCACCTCGGCAGCCTTCACGAGCGCCTTGGCCTGGTCGACGGTCACGCGCGCTTTGTATTCGAGCTTCCGATCGGGATCCTTCGCAATCTTGGCGAGCTGGCGCTTGCCGACCGCCTCGTTCTCGGCAACCACCTTCGTCTCGAAGGCTTCGTTCACCTTCTCGAAGGCGTCGAAGGCGGCCATGAGCTTCGGATGCATCTCCTTGGCTTTGGCGAACTTGTCGTCCGTGTAGTCCTTCTGCTCGTAGTAGTCCGCGGCATCCTTGACGAGGGGCACCATGGAGGTGAGCTGTGCGCTGTAGGCGTCGGCCGCCGCCTCAACCTCGGGCAACTTGGGCTCCATCGTCTTGGCCTCAGCGAGCTCCTTCAGGCAGAAGTCGCTCTGGCTGAGCTCGAGGGGCCCGTAGACGTTGCGCTCCTTGCCTGTCGGACCCACCTTCTCGTCCTTCAGCCAGTCCAAGTACCGCGACTTGGAGCGGAACACCTGGGGGGTCGCGCCGTTGAGGCAGGTGATGTACTTTGACAGCTTCTCTGCCAGCTGCCCGTCCTTGTCGACTTCCTCCGCCGCTGGCTGACCCTGTGCCTGTGCCTGTGCCTGTGCCTGTGCCTGCTGCGCCTGCTGTGCTTGTTGTTGCGCCTTCTGGACGACCTTCTCTGCAAGCTTGTCACATCCCACGAGGCAACTGACTGCCACGACGCCTCCCCACAATGCCCACATTCGCATGGTAAGAGCCTCCTTTCCTGTTTTCCGAGCGTCTTACCCCAGCCGGACATAGCACGACAGCGGGGACGGAAGCCAGAGGCAAAAATCCACAGGAATTTGGCTAACTGCTGCCTCTGGGGCTCACGCAGAGCGGTCCCGCGCCAAGCCCGGGTCTTTTTCACCGACCTTGATCCTCCGGCCCTTCGGGGATGGGCCGCTCGACGCCCAAATCGGCGGTCACGAATCTCGTTGATTTAGACTCGCCTGCACTGGATGGGCTGCTCTGTGCCGACTGGACCCGGGGCCACGGA
>CAYRKE010000188.1:0-15416 GCA_964424695.1 uncultured Polyangiaceae bacterium | reverse complement strand
CCACTTGATGCCACTCCTTCCACTGTCCGAGATTTGTGACCGCTGATTTAGCAGCAGAGCCCCCTTCAACGCGCCCCAGAAGTGCGGCAGGCGGGGGCGCGAGCCTCATGTAGGACCATCGAGGATACGTGGCCACAGTACCGGTCCGGAGCAGGCCGGTTGGGCAGAGGCGACGGGGAGGCTGGTAGTCCGGGGGTGTCTTCGTCACCCATCTTCCCGCCGACGGCGCACTGGCGCCGCGCGAGATCGGGAAATGCCCGATTTGCGCAGGGAATCGACGAGACTTCCCCTGATGAAGCCCTGGAGATCGCGAAGCGGCGGAGACAAGACTCGCGCGCTCGGCTAGATTATGGTGCTCTGCCCAGGATCCCGCGTAACAAGGTTTCAAGCTCGATAGGCTTGCCGTCATGGCTTCGCTGTAAGCCCTCCCGAGATGCCTTTGGCGGGGCACTGTCACCCTGGCAGCAATCGCTGCTGCGCACCGCGCTCCTTGCTGGGGCGATTGCTTGCATCGGCGCACCAATCTTGGCGGCGGTTTCTTCCGGCTACGTTGCGGTCCATTACGTTGTCGCGGTGGTCTGCGGCATCTGGCAGGTGGTAGCGCTCCTTCGGCGCTGGGAGGGCCGCCGAACGGTGGCTATTGCCTACGTCGCCCAACTATTCGTGCTGATTGCTGCCACTGGGTTTCACTCGGCGTGGAACCCTACTGTTGTCGTCTCCCTGTGCTATTTGGTCGTCGCTGGCGGGCTGCTTCTCGGGCACCGGGCGGTCTACGTCATCGTTGGATGCTCGTTCGTGGCCCTGGAGCTTGGGGCGATTGGCGTTCACTTCGGTCTTCATCGTGTGCCGCTCACCGGCGCCTACGACCCGCGGAATGCCGGGAACTGGCTCCGGCTCTCGATTGTCGTGCTCACTCTGGTGTCTGCGGCGGCTTGGGTGTTGCGGTTCGCGGTGGGGGCTGCTGGGAAGGCCGCTGCCTCGGCGCAAGGTGCACTTCGCACGGCCCACGAGCAGCGCCTCGCCGCGGAACGATTGCGACCTGCGCGCATGGAGCAAGAGCGGCGCATTCGAGATTCTCAGAAGCTGCAGATGGTGGCGCAGCTCGGGGACGGGTTTGCCCATGTGCTCAATAACTTGCTGACCGTCGTGCACTGCGCGTGCGAGGATCTCAAGCGGGCATCCTCTCACGTTGCGGTGAAAGAGGCTGCGACCTCGATTCGGGACGCTTCGGTCGAGTGCGCAGCCCGAACTCGTGAGCTGCTTTCCCTCAGTCGTCCCCATGCGGCGGAGGCAGCGTCGGTCAGGCTTGATGAGTTCATTGCCTCGCTGCAGCCGGTACTTTCCGCACGGACCAGGAGCAATGTTGCCATCGCCTTCGACATCGAGCCAGCGTGCCCCGTGCGCATGCCGCCGTCGTGGGCAGAGCAGATCGTCACCAACCTGCTGCTGAACGCCGAGCAGGCAATGCCTGACGGAGGCATGGTGCGGGTAGCGACGCGGACTCTGGCATCCGACCAGCGCCACGGGGCGTCTCGGGTTGGAGCGAGACAGGGAGCGTACGCTGCGCTCATCGTGACGGACGACGGGGTGGGGGTCACCGAGGATATCGCAGAGCGGGCCTGCGAGCCCTTCTTTTCCACCAAGTCCCGCGCCAAGCACGCAGGCCTCGGGCTTACCCTCGTGCATGACATGGTTCGCCAATTGGGCGGCACCATCCAACTGCGAGCGTTGGAGAAGGGGACGCAGGTCACCATTGAATTGCCCAGCGCCGAGGATAACCTGCCTCCGGAGCGCAGCAGCTTCGCGGATTGGCCCAGCCGCAAGGGTGGGGACGGGAGGTACGGTTCGGACGACTGCGAAACGGCGCCGCTCCCCAGGGTTTCCGAGGGCGACAGTCAAGCGGTTCCAGGGACCGCGACCGAACGGAGCACGACGAACTCCGGGGCTGCGGCTTCCCATGGGCAAGGGCAACCTGCTCGGCTCTCTTCATCGGTAGGGGAGGGGTCCTGTGTCGTGCCCGACGTCGACGCGCCATTCCGAGATTGGCGAGTCAAGGCGCTGAACGAGTTCATCACGATCGAGATTGTTGGGGCCGCTTTTCTCACGGCCGTGATGGCGGCGAGCCTGCGTGGGCTATTTCCGATCGTAGGCGGCGGCAGCGTAGTCTGCCTGTTGCTCCTGGTTCGAGTCATCAGGCGCTGTACGTATGACATCCGTCTGTGGATGACGCTCAGCGTGACCTTGGGCCTTGCGGTTCTAGCCGTCGCGCGTGGGTCCTACCTCGGACCCACTGCGGTCGGAGGCTTGGTGCTCGCGGTCTTCATCGCCTCCGTGTTCGGCAGCCCCCTCGCAACGGTGCTGTCATGCATCGCCGTGGCGCTCGGCCTGGGGTTGAGTGGCTGGCTCTGGAGTACGGGGCATGTCGACGCTCCCCTCGATGAGTACGTGGGGGACAGCGCTGTCAACTGGGCCCGCATCGCATTCGTGATGCCCACCATCGCGTCCGTGGTTGGCGCCGCGGTGCTACGCGTCTTCTCGCTCGTCGAGTCGCACGTGGCGGCTCTACGGAGTGCACGCGAGGAACTCGAGCGCAGTCGCGAAACCTATCAGGCAGAGACCGACGCGATACTGAAGCTCGAGGAGGCTAGGAGTCGCTCGGCTCGCGTGGAGGCTGGCGGTCGCCTTACCGGTATGATTGCCCACGATCTGAACAATTCCATGGCCTGCATTCTCGGGTGGGCGGAGTACCTTTCGGTCGTCAAGCAGCCGGAACACGAAGGCGAAGCCCTCAAGGCCATCGTGCAGTCCGCGGACTATGCTGAGACCCTCGTGCAGCAGATGCAACGTCACTCCGACGTCGTTCACCGAGGTGAGAGCATCGACGCGGGGCGCCTGCTCGCCCGTGCGAGACCCATGCTGGAGGCGACAGTTCAACAGAGGCGCAGCGACGAAATTGCTCTCGAGCTCAGGTGCGACGAGGGGTGTTTCGTCGAGATTCGGGAGCACTCACTGCGGCGGCTGCTGCTCAATCTACTCAGCAATGCGCGAGATGCTTGCGGAACCAAGGGGCGGACCTGCTCCGTCAACCTCGCGCGGTGCGGCGGCGAAGTGGTTCTCAGTGTCTCGGACGACGGTTGCGGAATCGACGCCGACACTCGAGCCCGTCTGTTCGAGCCGTTCTTCACCACCAAGGGCAAGCACGGGACCGGGCTTGGCCTGCACTCAGTTGCCGAAATCGTGAGGGGCACGGGGGGACGGATCGACGTTGGCAGCGAGCCCGGCGTTGGCACGTGTGTCACGATTCGCTGGCCACTGGCGCTGCCTACCCCGCAACCGGAGGCGGCCTCCGTGCCGATGGTTCAGTGCCAGGGAGCGGAGCGGGTCCTTCTGGCGGACGACAACGACTCGGTGCGACGTCTGCTCGGGCAGGGGCTTGTACGCGCCGGGTACTCGGTGGTCGAGGCGCGCGACGGGGACGAAGCCATCCTGGCAGTCGAGACGATGGGACCCTTCGACGCGCTGTGTACCGACGCGGTCATGCCTGGCTCGCCGATCACTGAACTCATTCGTCGGTTCGCCGTGCGCTACCCCGACCGGCCTCGGGTCGTGATTTCCGGATATCTGCCCGAGGAGTTGAGCACGCAGCTCGCCGAGTACCCGGGCACGATCGTGTTGGCGAAACCGTTCACCCACGTCCAGCTGGTGAGCACCCTGAGCGGAGGCCTTACGGCACGAGTGGAGGTCACCGACGGCTGATGGCGCGCCGGGCCAAGACGGATCGCCGTTTGGGGGGGGAGGGGCTGTCGTCCCAGCATGTCTCCCAGCGAATGCGCGGTGCCAGTGCGGCGCGGATGTCCCGTGCGCCGGAGCGAGTGGCAGGAACCACCCAGGGTGGTAGAGGAGAGGCCACTAGCCGCCGAGCGGGAGTGATCTGCGATGATGTCCAGGTGCCGAAGGAATCTCTACCGTATCGGAGTGCACTCCCAGTTCACGGGGTCCTACGCCCCACCCACCCGGCGGAGCGTAGGGCCGTCATGGCAGCAAGAGGGGAGTCGGCGATGAAGAGTATCCTCCTCATGCTGCTGTCTGGGGCGCTGCTGTCTGGGGCGCTGCTGTCTGGGGCGCTGCTGTCTGGGGCGCTGCTGGTACCGCGAGTGGCCTCGGCGCAGTCTCTTCAGATTACCAACCCGCTGATTCTCGAACGCGCCGACCCGTCCATCTACAGGCACACTGACGGCTACTACTACTTTACGGCAACGGTGCCGGCATACGACCTCATCGAGCTCCGGCGCGCTCAGTCGATTCAGGGGCTCTCCACTGCCGTGCCATCCGTGATCTGGCGCGCTCACGCGAGCGGCGCGATGGCCTCCCATATCTGGGCTCCCGAGATCCACCACGTGGACGGGAGCTGGTATATCTACTTCGCGGCGGGGAGCTCGAGTAACGTTTGGGATATCCGAGTGTACGTGCTCAGCAATGATTCGGCGAACCCCCTCGAAGGCGTCTGGCAGGAGCAGGGGCAGCTGATGACCAACGGCCCGGGCTCCAGCGGATCCTTCTTCGCCCTCGACGCGACGACCTTCGAGCACCAGGGTGTCCGCTACCTCGTGTGGGCCGAGTCCGACCCGAGCCTCGACGTCAATACCGTCCTCTACATCGCGCCAATGAGCAATCCCTGGACTCTGGCGCAGCGAGGCGTGCGCATTTCGGCGCCCGAGTATGACTGGGAGAGGGTGGGCTATGCCGTCAACGAGGGTCCGGCGGTGCTGAAGCGGAACGGAAAGGTCTTCGTCACGTACTCGGCGTCGGCCACCGACGCCAACTACTGCATGGGGCTCCTCACGGCCGACGACACCAGTGATCTGCTTGACCCAAGCTCCTGGACCAAGTCCCAGGTGCCGGTGTTTCGCAGCGCAAACGGGGTCTACGGTCCTGGCCACAATCAGTTCACGACGACACCCGACGGCAGCGTTGACCTGCTCGTCTATCATGGCCGCGACTACGAACGTATCGAGGGCGATCCTCTGAACGATCCCAATCGAGCGACGCGGGTTCAGCCCATTGTCTGGAACGACGACGGCACGCCCAACCTGGGTTCCCCAATGGCGGACGGTACTCTCACCATCGACGTGGATCCGACCGGCGAGGGGGCTGCCGGCGCTGCCGGCGCCTTCGATGGTGGGGGAGGCGTCGGTCTTGGGGGGGCAGTGCCGAATTCGAGTGGTGGCGGCGGTGGCCAATCAGGGGGCCGCAGTGGGACGACTCTTGGTGGGAGCGGCGGCGCAGGGGGCGAGGGGGGGCGCGGCAACACGGGGGGCGGCGGCGGTTCTGGCGGCGCTGCCTCTGTCGGGGGGGCGAGTGCCGGTGGCGACGGGTCGGGCAGTACCGCTGCGGCCGCGGGCGGCTCTGGTGGCGGCGCCAATGTGGGCGGCGCCACGCCTGGGTTCGTGGCTACGGGCGGCACTGCCATCGGTGCTGGCGGTCTGGGCGGAGCGAGTGGCGTGGGCGGAGTTCAGGGGGATCCCGATGCTGGCGGTGGCGTTGCGGTCGCCAGCGGGGGGGCAGCCCCGGAAGGAGCGGGAGTTGGTGGCACTCTGGAAGGGACCGCGGATCCATCCGGCGGTTTTCCCCCCGCCTCGTCGGGGGGAACCGACGGACTTGGTGGAAGCGGTGCTGTGCCGTGCGCCGGGGGAAGCCGCGCGTGTGGCCTTGGCACCGGGGGCTCCTCGACATCTCCGACCGGCAGCGACGCCAGCGATACGGGTTGCGGCTGCACGTTGCCGGGGAGCCCGTCACGGCGAGGCGCATCAGTCTTGGCCTTCCTCGCCGTGGGTCTCGGTCTACGAAGGTATTCGCCCGAGCGGTACAGAAACGGTCGACGCGCACACTGACGCTGCCCGCCCGCTCGGGTCGCGAGCTCAGAACTGCGAGAAGAAGTTCCAGACTGCCTGCGGCGCAAAACTCTGCGGGGAGTGTCCGCCGTCGAATTCGCACCAATGCACGGGGTACCCGTCATCGCAGCCCTCGTAGGCGACGCAGGGGCTCGGTTCGGTTGGCGCGGTTTGCTCGGTACAATGGTTCTTCTCGACGAAGACGGCGAGCGCCGCCTTGCCGTCTTCGAGCGGTACGACGGTGTCCGAGGTGCCATGCGCCATCCACACCGCGATGGGACGGTCGGACGTCTCCTTGCATCCGGAATACAGCGCATCGGACATCGGGGCGATGGCGCGGAACACGTCGCTCATCTCGCATCCGATCGCATCCGACATCATGCCGCCGTAGCTGAACCCCGTGGAGAAGATGCGCGCTGTGTCGATGCACAGGTTGTTCTGGAAGTGGTCGAGCAGGGCGCGAATCAGGGCCATGTCTTGCCCGCCCGTGTTGGGCCATCCCGCCGTGCCGTTGCTGGAAAGCCCTTGGGGCGAGACGAACACCGCGGTTCCCTGCGAAAGGCTCTTGAGCCCATAGTAGGCGCCGAGCCCCACCGTGGTCGTGGAAACGTCGGTCATCGATCCACCCATCCAGTGCAGGGTGAAGATCAGAATGTAGGGATTGTTCGCGTCGTACGGTGTCGGTACGTCCAAGATGTACTCGCGCTCGGTGCCGTCGACGTCTATCGTGTACGTGCCACTCACGAGTGGGCTCGCCGTTCCACAACCCGGAGAGGTCCCTGACGGGACGTCGTTGCCGCCGCCTGCCGTCGCAGAGGTTCCACCACTCTCCGGACCTCCACCGGCCGTGCCGGTTCCGCCCAACTCCTGGTCGTTGCCGCCATTGTTGGTGCCTCCAGTGATGGGATCGGTGCTGCTCGACCCGCCGCTGTTGCCGTTTCTGCCGCCGATTCCTCCGTTGCCGGTTCTACCGCCCGTGGCGTTGATGCCCGACCTGCCGCCGGTGGGGTTGATACCGGACCTACCCCCTGTCGTGCCGAGTCCGCTCGACCCGCCGGTGCTACCCGTGGAGGGGCCGTTGCCGCCGGTCGTGACGATTGCCCCGGTCCTGCCGCCCGTGCCCGCCACGGTGCCACTGGTGCCGCCCGTGGGGGGGCTTCCGCCAGTGGCGGAAGGAAGGCCCGTGCCGTTACCGCCGGTGCTGACCTGCCCACTCCCGCCAGCACCGGTGCCGGGTCCGCTGCTGACTCCGCCTGTGAGCGCTCCTCCTATGCCAGACGCGGTGCCGTTCGATGTGCCTCCAGCGTCCGTCGTCCCGGTCGCGCCGCCGCTCGCGCTTCCGCCCGATGCGGCAGATGCGCCGCCACTCGCCGATCCGCTGTCGCCGTCGCTCGACGAACACGCCACCACGAAGGCCGACCCAAACACTGCCACCCAATGTCCACAATGGTGCTTCATCATCCAGCGTCTCCCATCAGACCGGGCACCTGCTCCGGGTGCTCGGCACCAAGGACCGCCCCTGCGCCACCGCAGGCGGTGTTTTCTGTTTCGCTAACACGGTTGCCGGAGACTCGTCGGAGAGGACGCCCGCCGATCTCGGCTTCGGGCTTCGCGTTTCTGCGCTTCCGGTGCTCACGTACCCCGGTCACGCTCCACTCTGGTTTCTGCAAAACTTCGCCAGAAGCCGAACCCCACGGGCGGGCTGCCTGAGAGTCTCCGGCAGAGGACTGACCGGCGTTTCGAGGAAGGGCGCTCTGCTGCTTTGCAAGCCGGCGCGACACGAGCCGGCCGCGGCGGCTAGAAGATTCGAGCGCGGTTGTTCTGTCGTGGGTTCTGGTTGCCTTCTGCGCGCGAACGGTCCGACCTTGACCTTTGGCGAGGCGACTCACGCTCAACGACTCCGCGCACACGCAGGAGACCCAAGCCTACACTTCCCCGTCATCGCGAGGGAGGGGCCCAAATGTCCCCCCACGCGCTCCCCACTCCAGCCGAGGCCGGGGCGAGCGGCGCGCCCCGAGGGCTGCGTTTAACGTTCGCCTCGATCACGAGACCATGGGGCAGCGCTGGCGCGCCGCGCACCGCGACGGCGCCGGGCTCCCAGCAAGAAGCCGGCGAGCACGGTGAAGAACGCCGCCGTCTGATGGTCTCCACCACGTGACAGGCTACAACCCCCAGACGAGTCCGAGGAAGACCGTCGCGCGGGGGCCGCCGTTGCTTCGCTCGTCGACGGGCCACTGGCGGCATCGGCTGCCGTCGCAGGGGCTTCGCCTTCCGTGCTCGACGATGCGTCCGGCGGAGCGCTCACGCCGCTTCCGATGCTGGCTCCGCCCACGGCGGTTGCGCCGTCACTCGGATCCGTCCCCGGAGCATCGTCCGTGCCGTCTGCGACCTCGCTTCCACCCGCCCCCTCGTCATCGTGAGTCGAGCCTCCGGTGGACGAGGCAACGCCGTTTCCCGACGCTCCCCGACCGTCGTCGCCGCCTGTCCCGGCCGCGACCGCGACGGTGCCGCCCGCTCCTCGGGGGTCGCCCCCTGTTCCACCGGATGCGTCACCCGAGCCACTTCCGCCCTTCGACGGTGGTGCACCCGCTGAACCACCCGAGCCTCCTGTGCTCCCGGTGCTGTCGCTGCCTCCGGAGATGGTGACGCCCCCGGAGCCGTTCACGTCTCCGGACCCGTCGCTGCCCCCGGCTCCGCCTTGAGCGTTGCTCGGCGGGCTCACCGTCTGTGTGGCACACACAGAGTCGAGTACGACGCTCTTTCCCGACGGGTCCCAAACGATGGCGGAAACGCAAGGAAGGAAGGGATCGAGGTCGGAGGCGCGCAGCAGGATCGGGATCTCGGTTGCGCCGTCGGCGGCAAGCGCGACCGCCTGGAAAGCCAGAAGCGGAGCGGTGTCGGTTCCCTCGGGTGCTTGGTATCCGGAGATCGGGAGGGGGGTATTGGCACTCACGGCGATGTGGGCAGAGTAGCCGGCAGCGGCGTTGCCGCCGTCGACGTCCGGCAGGGTGACGACCAGTTGGGGGACTGTCTCTGTTCCCACGACGTGACAACTGAGTCCGCAGTCCCCAACCGCAGGGCACTCCTCGATCTCGAGGTCGACCGAGGTAACGCTCACGCTGAGTGGCCCTGCCGTGAGCGGCGGGGTCTGGGCGGTTCCGGTCGTGAAGGTGGCAGAGAGGCTTGCTCCGAGCGCGAGCTCCTCCTCAGTGTACTCGTAGAAGGAGGACGCGGGTTCCCGGTATAAGGTGGCGTTCAAGACATAGGTTGAGTCGGGCGCGAGAGGGGCGTCAGGTGCCCAGGCGATCTCGAACTCGCCCGCTGCGGCGAGCCAGCGCACGACGCTCCCCGCAACGGGCTCCCCCTCTTCGTCGAGGAGCTCCAGCGTGTCCGCGTAGAAACTGCCCGTCCAGCCATATCCCGCTTCGAAGACCGTCTCGCCGAGGAGCACGACGCCCGCGTCGACCGCCACTCCCGTGGTGCCGTCCCTCGGGATACTCGCGGCAATTCCAACCAGGTCGAGCGGCGCGGGTTGGCAAGCCTTCCCCTCCCGGACAGAGAGTGTCATCAGGACGGGGACAGCCGAGGCCAGGAGGGTGAGTGAAGGACGCATGAGCCAGTCGTGTTGCAGTTTGCGTGCCGACGCGAAATCCACAGTAATTCCAACGCTGGTGGCACAACCGGTGCTGCGATTCGACCAAGACATGGGTCGATTGGCACACCGATGAGTCAGCCCGTCCCGGCGTCTGCTGGAGGGGATCCTCGCGCGTGGAACCCGGCCCCGAGCAGCGGGGTTGTGCCCGTGGCACCGCCGGAGCGGCGCGGTGCCCGGACGCGCACGGCAGAACCGCGTCTGAGCCACGGCCACGGAGCGGCGAGGTGCGCGCACGTTGCTCTGGGCGGCCCCACAACCCCACTAGCCCATCGGTCAGGGGACGGCCCGCACGATACTCGAGCGTCTGGTGTTCTAGGCTGCCGCGGTTGATGGCGGTCAACTCTCGGGGCACACCAGCGTGGATACGGGCGTGGACACCATGATCTCGGCTGAGGTCGACAACTATATCGAGTTCATCACGGCCTTCGGGCTCTAGCTCACGGTCACGCTTCCGTACCCGGGTACGCTCCGCTCCAGTCCTCGGTGCGCCTCGTGGGCGAGGCGGCTTGCGCAGCGGGTATACTGGGGCCGTGAACGCACACCTCGGATCTTCCCCGAGGCACGAGCGCGGACTGCGCTCGTGTCGGTGTGCGTTAGAGGTTGCTTGTTGTGTGGGCGGCTGGGCGGTCAGTTGTTGGGGTGACCACTTCCAATGCCCTCTCGACCTGTTTGTTGACGCGCAGTGTCGGTTTCTCCGGACTTTTCGACTTAAGTGATAGGGTGGCCCCGACATGGTGTCACCGGATCACGTCGAGGAGTTGGGTGGCGAGGCGCTCATCGAGCGGGTACGACCGAGCTCCGCGACGGTCGAGCGCGTGCTGCGAGTCCACGATGGCTCTACCGGGGGATCGAATAGAGGCGGATGCATGAGATACCTGGGCAAGTTAGCGGCGCGAGGCCTGGCTTCACTTCTCCTTGTCAGTGGTTGCACGACCGCGGGGTCGACCTGGATGGCGCAGACACCGGCCGACGCCGATGACGAAGACCTGGAGCCTGAGGACATCCAAGGGACCTTCCTCGGGGCTCCCGAGCTAGGTGCAGATCCGACGGGGAGGCAGGGCAAGGTGGTAGATTTCCCCGATCGCGCCATCTCCATTGGCGGCGCCGGCAGGATCACGCGCCCATCGGGTGAATCGTGGGATGGGAAGGTGCTCGGCACCTTCCGCAACACGTACTACGACTTCCCCAATGAGGCGGAGTACGGTGGGGATGCCGTGAGCCTTCGCGGCCCAAACTGCGAGGTCATTGCGATGGTCCCCAAGGGTTTCCATGACGCTGTATGTGTCCAAGGGAGCGGCAGGCTGAGCTCTGGGGTGACCGTCAGCTTCAATCGCCGCGATTGCTCGTGCGCCGATATCTGTCCGCGGACCGAGCAGCGCATCTGTTTCGACGCGCTGAGGGTCGAGCAGTATCCCTGGGGGCGTGGCGCTACGGGCAATCCCATCACGCCGCTCGTGACCGTCGCGGTCGATTCGAGCGTCATTCCCATGAATACCGCCGTGTACATCCCAGAGTACGATGGCCTGCCCCGAGACACGAGCCAAACATCGTTTCATGACGGCTGCTTCATCGCGCAGGACCGCGGTGGGAAGGTTCAGGGCAACCACGTCGACATCTTCACCGGCCAGCCATCGCTGACGGCGCTCTGGAACAAGCTCGTTCCCAGCAACCAGGGGGTAACCGTGGTCCTAGGGAGCCGCCGCTGCACCAAGGCCGGCGTGATCTCCTCAGACTGATGCGACGTGCCATGAGCGCCGAGCCCGGACTCGTCACCTGTCCCCATCATCCGGCGTGTCCTGGCTGCCCGCTCCTCGGGCTGCCGTACCTCGATCAGCTCGCGCACAAGCGGACCCTGGTCGCACGCGCTTTCGCGCCCTATGCCGTGTTCGATGAACGCTTGCCCACTGGGGACACCTTGCCCGAGGTGCACGCCGCGCCGAGCATTATGGGCTATCGAGTTCGGGCCAAGCTCGTTGTCGACTCCACGGGTCTCGGGCTGTTCGAGCGGGGAGGTCACGCGGTCGTCAGTACGCCAGGGTGCGTCGTGTTGCGTCCTGCGGTGGCGGGCGCGGTGGCGGTGCTGCGCCATCTGTTGCCACGGTGTGGCCAGGTTTCGTCGCTGGACGTGCGCGAAGTCGATGACGGCGTCATGGTGACCTTGGCCGTGGCGGATCCGGAGGCCAGCGCCCTGAGCACGCTGCTCGACGAGGTTCGAAGTCGAGTCCCAGGGTTGGTCTCCCTTGCCCTCAGTACGCGGGAGCAGGCCGCCCCCCAGGTGTTGGGGAGCGCCCACAGAGTCATCGCAGGCGTCTCTGCCGCGCGCCACACACCAGACCCGACCGTTCCGTACCACTACGCTGGCTCCGGCGCGTTCACCCAGGCGCATCCGGAACAGCTTTCGCGATTGCATCGTCACGTGGAGGCCGCCCTGAGAGCGCGGCTGGGTCCGCTTTCCGGGCAACGCTTGCTGGAGCTCTACGCCGGAACGGGTGCGCTGGGTCTGCGGCTTGCCAGTCGCGGTGCTCAAGTGACCCTGGTCGAAGCGTTCGCGCCTGCGATGCGTCTTGCGGCGCAAGCCGCCGTCGAGCAGGGTCTCGTCATCGAGGCTCGAACCGGCGATGCGGCCACCGTGCTGCGCGCCCTCCAAGACCGAGGCGCACACTACGACGCGATCCTCGTGAACCCTCCCAGGCGCGGTCTGTCGCCCGAGGTGAGGCAAGGGATTGCGCGGCTGACTCCGCGGATGCTCCACTACGTCTCCTGCGAGCCGCGGACGCTGGCCCGGGACATCGCGCACCTCGGTCGATTGGGGCTGGTGCCGTGTGAGACGGCTGCCTACGATATGATTCCGCTTTCCGCCGCGGTCGAGACCGTCGCCGTTCTCGAGCCAGCCCGCGTCGCGACGCCGCGGGTTCTCTACGCCGACGAACGGCTGATCGTCGTAGACAAGTGCCCGCACGAGCGGGTGACGCCGGGGGGCGAGCCCTTGGTATCGCTTCTGGAACGGGTGCGGGACGGGCTTGCCCCTGAGGCGACGCCCATTGGCGAACTCGACCCGGGAGTGAGCGGCGTGTGCTGCTTCGCGCGTAGCTCATCGGACGCGGATGACCTCAGGCTTGCCTTTGCCAGCGCAGAGCGAACGTACACCGTTCTGGCCAAAGGCATCACCCACAAGCGGGGTACCATCAGCCGCCCCCTGCGCGAGGGCCGGCGTCAGCTATTTGCCACGACGCGCTACGTCCGTCAGCGGGTGATCGGCGGCCACTCGCTGCTCGGCGTGATTCCGGAGCGAGAGCAGCGAGGACAGATCCCGCGTCATCTCGCTAGCGTGGGTCACTCGGTGGTGGGCAGCAGTCGCGCCGGTGATCCACGGACGAATCAGCATTTCGAGCACCGGCACGGGCTCGATCGAAGCTTCCTCCACCTCGCCCAGGTGCGGTTGCCCTATGGTGACGGCGTTCTCGAGCTCCGTTCGGAGCTGGCGCCCGACCTGGCTGCGGTGCTGGAGAGCCTCGAAGGCTAGGGCTACGACGACTCTCCTGCCTCGGGTTCGTTCAATAAGCGTTTTTGACGCCGGTCTCCGCGCGGAGAACGAAGTGAGCCGCGCTCCGCCGCCGCGAAAAAACGCTGGACCGTTGGACAGCTGAAGCTAGATTCGAGCCGCGCAGCGCGGTTGTACCTAAGCCGCCGACTTCAGATTCTCGCGAAGGATGCGTGGGTGTCGCGCAGCAATTCTGAGTAGGGCGAGCGCCGGTCCTTCTGGGGTGCGTCTGCCCTGTTCCCAATTCCGAAGGGTATGGACACTAATTCCCATGGCAGTGGCGAACTGCGCTTGGGTAAGACCAACGAAGCGCCGCAGCGCTACGACGTCCTCGCCCGATTGTATCTGGCCAAGAAGAATGCGTTTGCGGGTTCGCGCTGGAATTGCTCTGGCAAGAAGCTGGCGAGTCAGTTCAGGAATCTCGGTCATTGGTGGTGCTCCACGTATTCGCGATAAAGGTTCTGTTCAGATCGAGTCGCCCAGCGGGCGCCGATGATACGAATTGTGTCTTCATCCCGCTCGGTCCAGACAACCAAGACGAGGCCTCGAGCGATTGGACCGATGGCAAGGAACCGATCCTCGTCGACAGAATGGTCCGCATCAAAGACCTCAAGGTAGTCGACACCTGACGTGAAGAGCGCCTTGGCTTCCTGAAACGACACCCCGTGCTTGCGCTTGTTCGAGGCGTTCTTGGTCTCGTTCCAGGTGAACTTCACGAGCTAACTCTAAGCCATTGGCTTAGTCTGTCAATGGCGGATACCAGAGCACGTTGGCTGCTACGTTGGGCTCAGGCCAGAGCGGCGAGAATACTCGCTTGTTGTCGACCGGAGCGCGTCATTCGGCCGAGGTGGCGACTCGTTGGGCTAGCTTGTGGTTTTGTTTTCCGCCCCATACGATGAATACTCTAGGCTTCAAGTCTCCTCCAACGATACCCGGTGAACTGAAAGTGCTCGGACGCAACGGTGCAGTGGGTCCGGCTAACTCCGAACTCTCCCACAGAGCATGCCTGGTAGCGTGCGAGGAGTTCACAGACCGGTGATCCTCCAGCTCCTGTTCGCGCGATCGAGTGGTCTCGGTAACCGCGGACTTGCCGGCGTGATCATCCCCAACCTGGACTGAATGAGGGGCCAATACCGACGTCGGAGGGCGAAATCGGCTACTGCCTGTTCGCCCGTCTGCTCGATGGACTCCGCGTCTTGGCTGGCGGCTGGCGGCTGGCGGCCAGGTGATGACGCGAAGGGAAGGCCCGCGCGGAGTCGGTGTTGGTGAAGCGCAGGTGCAATTCTGCCAAGCCTGCCCACGCTTGCTGGGGTCATCTTCACCGCTCCCGTGACGAACCTAGCGACTGCGGCGCTGAGCTCTTCGCGGTTGGAGCTGGGGCCGCCCTGGCGTGCCAGATCCCGAACGACACGACGGACCAGGCGCCGTTGCGCTGCTCGAGGTGGAACGAGAATCCCCAGCGTCCCGCGCGGCTGACGCGCTCGGTGTTGCGGATCTCGAGCGAGCCGGGCGTCTCGGCGGCCGCTACAGAGTAGCGGCCGAGCATGGGGAACAGTTGATCGCCGGGATACAGCGACACGATGGGCGGCCCGAGCGCGCGCGCCGCTCGTTCCAGATCCCCTGGCGCGACTTGCGTCCGGGCGGCCTCGGAGGCCACGTGGGCACGCAGGGCGCGTTCGATCTGCTCCCCGTCGCGCTGGAACAAGCGCTCGCAGGGTCGCGGGGAACCAGGCTGACGCCACGCGCAGATCCCCGCCGCTGGCCAGCCGTTGAGATCGCCGAGCGCGGCGCTGGACGACGCAGTGGCAGTAGTGGCAGCAGTGGCAGCAGTGGCAGCAGTGGCACTGAGCGACGCGGACGCCGGGGGATCCGAGCTCGGCTGCGCCTCTGGCAACGACCGCCGTCCTGGGCACGCCAGCAGCGTACCGAGGGCGAGCACGCCCGCCAAGCCGAGCACCGTGCGAGCGGCTCGCGAACGAGCGCTAGCGCCGACCAGACCGCGGTGCGTTCTCATCGCGCAAGCCTACCGCGTCTCGGCGCGTACGCGCGCGTCGTCGCACCAGAGAGGCCAGGGCGTCACGGCACACTGTGGCGCAGAGTGGCTGGTCTCTTCCCTTCATGAGGTGCGGGCTTGCGGCACACCACGGCACACAAGACAGGGGCTCCGGCGCATCGGCGCGGCACGGGGGTTGCTCGGGTGTGACTGGTGCGCGCCGAGCGCTGAGCGGTCGCATCCGCTCTTGGTTGCAGAACGCTCCAAGTCGCGCCCTGCTCAATCAGCGAGCGCGATTCTCGAACGGTTTGGGCTGCCCCCATCGAGGTGAGGGCA
>CAYRKE010000187.1:14334-15462 GCA_964424695.1 uncultured Polyangiaceae bacterium | reverse complement strand
CGATTTCTCGAAGGCTTGGCGAACCGATTGGTGCTTCAGAGCTGCGTGGTTTGCAGCGTCTCGCACTGGTTCGGATCGCCGGCTTCCAGGCCGCGCTTGAACCAGCGGGAGCGCTGCTCGCTCGAGCCGTGGGAGAAGGTCTCCGGCGTGACGCGCCCCTGGGCGCGACGCTGAAGGGTGTCGTCGCCGATGGCAGTGGCAGCATTCAGCCCTTCTTCTACGTCTCCCACCTCGAGCAGCCCTTTGGACTTCGCATACGCACCCCAGACCCCCGCGTAGCAATCCGCCTGGAGCTCCAGGCGCACCGAGGCTCCGTCTGCGCCCTCGTCCTTGCCAATGGTGGCGCGGGCCTTGCGGGACGTGCCGAGCAGGTTCTGGACGTGGTGCCCAACCTCGTGGGCGATCACGTAGCCTTTGGCGAAGTCGCCCTGCATGTTGAGCTTCTTCTGTAGATCGTCGAGGAAGTCGAGGTCGATGTAGACCTTGCTGTCGCCCGGACAGTAGAAGGGGCCGACCGCCGACTCCTGCATTCCGCAGGCGCTCTGTACGCCGTTGCGGAAGAGCACGAGCACCGGTTCGCGATACGACCCTCCGAGCTTCGGCATCGCGATCTTCCAGGTATCTTCGGTCGTGGCGAGGACCTGTTTGGCGAACATGGCTTCGGGGTCATTGGGATCCACAGGAGTGCTCGCCGACGTCCCGGCGCCGGGCGTCGCCTGGCCACCGCTCAGGCTGGAGATCACCTCCAGTGGGTTTTTACCAGTCACGACGGAAATCACTAAAGCGAGCACAATTGTCCCGCCGGATATTGCGAGCCCTTTGGTGCGCGCTCCGCTCTGTCCTCGCCGATCCTCGACATTCGTGCTCGCGCGTACGCCGCCCAGTTTCATGGTGTAGCTCTCTCTCTTCTGGCCCGACCGAGCCGATCGGCCGCCAGTATAGCAGGCGCTCGGCAGGTGACCCGCGGAACCCCGAGACCGCAGCGGCGCTTCGGGGCCGAGGCTGCTGACGCCGCGGGATCACTCAGCAATTGGCTCAGGCGCTCGAGCCGGCGCTCGATGCGTCGAGCGAGAACCGCGGTTCGACCCTCTGGAGACTGCGTCGAGTGCGGTCAGTCCGTGTCGGATG
>CAYRKE010000187.1:0-14234 GCA_964424695.1 uncultured Polyangiaceae bacterium | reverse complement strand
GGTGGGCTGGAACAGCTGTGCCAGTACCCAGGTTCGATGTCGCTATGCATGCACCTCGGAGAGGACTGGGCCTCGCGTCCAAGGTTCCTAAACCCTATTGCCCCAAATTGGTCTGAGAAGACGTCCGCCGATCTCGGGTTTCGGCTTCGTTTTGCAGCGCTTTCGGTGCTCACGTGCCCCACGTGATTTGCCGCTCACGTTCCCGCGAAACTTCGCCAGAAACCGAGCTTGTCGGGCGGGCTGCCTGAGAGTCTTCGGCGATAAGCACTAACCGCTTCAGAGGTGTCCGTTCACGTTCAAGTTGAGCGAAGGAATACGCAATGAGTAGACACACCATCCTTGGCAATTACTTTGGTTCCGTGGTGCTCGCGGGCATCAGTATTCTCGTGGGGTGCGCGTCAGATGCTGGCGTCGGTGGCACCCAAGAAGAAGAGTCGTCCACGACGCAGTCGGTGGTCCGGCACGCCGCGGCGCGCTCGCGCGGCCGGGCCCAGGCGGCGCATCTGCCACGGCGTGGACATCATCGGCACGGCCACGGCTGCGGCCATGGCAACGGGTCGGGCGACCCCACCGGCAACATGGGAACCGGGGGCGCCTCCTTGCCGGGGACTGGCGGGGCCTCCTCCACGTCAGAGGATCCTGGTGCCGGCAATGCCCCGAACTGGTCTACGGGCGGCGTTGTGGGCACCGGAGGAGGCCAGGGATCCGACCCCTCTGTCTGCGGAGACGCCGCGGTTCAGTGGTGGGCCGAGGGTTGCGACGACGGCAACGTGAATGCTGGGGACGGCTGCGATTCGAGCTGCGCACTCGAGCCGGGTTTCGTCTGTGAGAGCGCTGGTGAGCCCTGCCGACCCGTGGTTTGTGGTGACGGCCGTCAGGACTGGTACATGATCGACGCGTCCGAAGTGGAAGAGCCGGGCAACGGGGCGGGGGGCTCCGACTACTCGGGTACGGGCGGCGTGGCCGGCTACGTCGGGCACAACGAGCAATGTGATGACGGCAACGCCGAGTCGGGAGACGGCTGTGACGCGAGCTGCCACATCGAGGATTGGTACGTGTGCGAGGAGGCAGGTCTGGCGTGCCGTGCCGTCGTCTGTGGCGACGGTCTCTTGGACTACTACTTCCTGGACGGCCAGGTCCTTTGGGAATCCTGCGATGACAACAACACCGCGTCCGGCGACGGATGCAGCTCCGACTGCACGCAGGAAGCCGGCTGGGTCTGCGACGCTGCCGGAGTGCCTTGCCGCCAGCCCACCTGCGGCGACGGTCACCAAGACTGGTATCCTGACCCGAACAGTGGAACCGGCGGAGCTTCCAGCGGCGCGACAACTCCGCCGACGGGCGGCGGTGGGGGCACCACGGCCACCGGCACTTCCGAGGGCTGCGACGACGGCAACCAGGTGAGCGGGGACGGGTGTTCAGCCTCCTGCCAAGTGGAAGAGGGGTGGAGCTGCTACCCGTCTAGTGATTCGTGCCATCTGATCGTGTGTGGCGACGAGTACGTCGACTGGCCCGCGGAGGAGTGTGACGACGGGAACGATGTCGCGGGGGATGGCTGCGATGATTGCGTGGAGGAGTACGTCGACGCCACAGGCGGAGCCGGCGGCGGGTTCTCGACGGGTGGCACGGTGTCCGGCACGGGCGGGGTAGCCGTCATCTTGATGGGAGGGGCTTTGGGGCTGCCGGACTGAGGTGCCCCGGCACCGGTGCGGTTCCGGCGGCGTCGTTGCTGTCGGCAACCTGATCGGTGCTCGAGCGCCGCAACGACTCGGACATGTCGGGGCACGGCCAGGACCGTGCCCCAGGGGCTACTCGCCCAGACTGGCGCTGCCGCCAGCCGTCACATTCCTGCTGATGTGGTGGCTGGCGTCCTGCAACGGCGCTGGACCGAGCCCGCGCTGGGTATTCACGCATTAGGGGGACAGCTGCGCAGGTGATCCATCGAGCAGCCGAGTGGTCTCGGGCTGGCCGATGTTGCTCCAAGCCACCGAGATCTGTGGGCCATGGCCCACATTCTGGCAGGGTGCGCTTTGCGCGTTGCTTCAGGGAGGGAGCCGCGGTCATGCTTAGGCCCGACGGATTTCAGCGTCGGGAGTTGCCCATGCACATGTTCTGCTTTCAGTGTCAGGAGACGAGCGCGGGCCGCGGCTGCACCTTTGGGGGGCACTGCGGCAAGAGTGAGGAGACGGCGAACTTCCAGGACCTCCTGATCTTTTCGCTCAAGGGGCTTGGGGTCGTGGCTGAGCGCTTGAAGCAGGCAGGGTACCAACCCGACCGGGCCTTGGGAGAGCTGCTCTATGAGTCGCTCTTCATGACCATTACCAACACGAACTTCGACACCGACCGGATCGCCGACGCCATCGAACGCGCCCTCGCGACCACGCGGCGGCTACTCCAGGAGCTGCGGGCCAAGGGCCTCGATGCGGCTCTGTCCGAGCCGGCGACGTGGGACGAGCTCGATCGAAGCCGTTACGTGACCAAGGCCTACCGCGCTGGTGTTCTGCTCACCGAGGACGAGGATGTGCGGAGCTTGCGCGAGACCGTGACCTACGCCCTGAAGGGCATCGCGGCATACGGTCATCACGCTGCCTATCTCGGCGCGTACGACCCGGAGATCACGAGCTTCGTGGTGCGCGCTCTCTCGACGATCGTCACCGAAACGGAGCTCGACGCGCTCCTCGCTCTGGCCCTTGAGACTGGCAAGTTCAACCTCCGCGCCATGCAGCAGCTCGATGCCGTCCATGCCAAGACCTTCGGGACTCCCGAGCCACGTCAGGTCTTCATTGGCGTGCGAGGGCGCCCCGGTATTCTGGTGAGTGGCCACGACCTCGTGGATCTGTTCGAGCTCTTGGAGCAGACGCAGGGGCAGGGGATCGACGTCTATACCAACGGCGAGATGATCGCCGCGCACTACTACCCGCGGCTATTTGCCTACGAGCATTTGGTGGGAAACTACGGTGGGGCGTGGTGGCGCCAGGATGTCGAGTTTGCCTCCTTCAACGGCCCCATCCTGATGACGTCGAACTGTATCATTCCGGTGCAAGAGTCGTACAGAGATCGCATCTATACCACGGGCGTCGCAGGCTATCCCGATGTACCCCACATCACCCGGCGGCTTCCCAGCGGGCAGAAGGACTTCTCCGCCATTATCGCTCGGGCGAGGCAGTGTGCGGCGCCGACCCCAATCGACGACGGCTCGCGGCCAGGCGGCTACAACCACGTTCCGCTGTGGGCAGCCGCCGACAAGCTTCTCGGCTTGATCCAGAAGGGGGCACTCAAGCGGGTCGTCGTGATCGGGGGCTGCGACGGGCGTGACCCCAAGCGCGTGTACTACAAGGAAGTTGCCGAGGCGCTTCCGAGCGACACGCTCATTCTGACCGCAGGCTGTGCCAAGTATGTCTTCTGGAAGCTTCCCCTGGGCGATATCGAGGGGATCCCCCGGGTGCTCGACGCCGGGCAGTGTAACGACTGCTACTCGCTCATCGCCTTCGCTAGCAGGCTTGCCGAACACTTGGGAGTGAAGGATATCAACGACCTGCCAGTCTCCTACCAGGTGTGCTGGTACGATCAGAAAGCCGTGGCCGTGTTCCTCACCCTCCTTCATCTGGGAGTGCGCAACATCCGCCTCGGGCCATCGCTACCGGCGTTCTTCTCGCCTCGCATCATTCAGCTCCTGGAGCGTGACTACGGCACCAAGACGATCTCGACCAGTCGAGAGGACGTCCCCCTGATGATGTGCGGGAAGTAGGGGCGCGGTCGGCCACCGAGCGGTGTATGCTGCCGCCCACAACGGACACCGGGCGAAACATGTGAGCCCAACGAGGCCCTGCATCCGGATTGGCCTAGCGCGCGCTAACCTACTGATTCGCAAGAAGGATTCGCCCGAGGGAAGGCTACTGCGTAGCTCGATTCGCGCGCCGAAATTGCGCGACGTGCTCCCGGACTCCGGCCTTTACAGATCCGCACACCACCAGTAAGGTTTCGCACCCCTGAGGTTCGCCGGCCGACTGTGGCCGAAGCCTCTCGTCCGGCGTATCGAGCGAACTCACCGGTGATGATCCACCGGATGGTGCTGCTCACGGTGACCCGATGACCGACCCCTTTCTCCTATTAGCTGCCATTCTGGTGCCAGCCCTCGGCGCGTTGGTGTTGCCTCTCGTGGGGCAGAAGAATCCCCAGGCAAGAAACATCCTGGCCGCGCTTCTGGTCTTCACGGCCTTTGCCGCCAGCGCCGCGCTGATTCCCACCGTCGTCGGTGGCCAATCGGTGACGGCCGAGCTGCTCGGGATGCGTGTCGCGGCGGACGGCCTCGCCGTGTTCGTCGCTGCTGCCTCATCCCTCATCAGCTTCATCATCGTCGTCTATTCGTTCGACTACATCAAGGGGCACTACGCCCATGAAGCGCACGAAGCCCACGCGAGTCACGGTGCTGGGGCGGACGCGCTGATCGACCACTCGAACGAGTACTACCTCATGGTGGTGCTGTTCCTCGGCTCGATGATGGGCCTGGTGTACTCCGGCAACCTCATCCTGCTCTTTCTGTTCTGGGAGCTCACGGCTCTCGCCAGCTGGCGCCTGATCGGCTTTTTCCGCAAGCCACTGGACGTCGAGCGCGCCAACAAAGCCTTCTTGATGACCGTCTTCGGCGCGCTGCTCATGCTGCTCGGCTTCGTCGTTCTGTGGAAGGACACCGGCTCCTTCGATCTCTTGCAGATCAAGGAGAAGCTTGGCAGTAGCCCCATCAGCGACCTGGCCCTTCTACTCATTCTGGCCGGGATCCTGTCGAAGTCGGCTACGCTGCCCTTCCACACCTGGCTGCCCGACGCTGGCGTGGCCCCCTCGCCCGTCACCTCGCTTCTTCATGCGGCGGTGCTGGTCAAGATTGGCGTTTACGTCTTCGCCCGCCTGTTCGTGGCGACCTTCACGTACAGCGCGTTCGGTCACGAGCTCGTGCTCATCATCGCTGCGGCGAGCGCCCTCATCTCGGCGGGCGCGGCCCTCATCGACACCGATTTGAAGCGCATCATCGCCTACAGCACGATCAGCCAGATCGGTTTCATCTTCCTCGGGCTTGCTGCGGGGAGCCACGCTGCGATTACCGGCGCCCTGCTCTACATCCTGATGCACGGCCTGGCCAAGGGCGGCCTCTTCCTGTGTGCGGGCATCATCGAGCACGGGACCCACACCAAGGACATCACCAAGCTCGGGGGCCTGATCGGGCGCATGCCGGTGACCGCCGTCGCGTTCCTGCTGTGTGCCCTCTCCGTGATGGGCGTGCCGCCGCTCGGCGGGTTCTTCAGCAAGACCATGGTGATCGCGGGCGCCGCGCAGGCAGGCTACCCGTGGATCACCGCTGTCTTCGTCCTGGGCGCCTTCCTCACCATCATCTACCTCCTGCGCGTCTACAACCTGGTCTTCCTTGGGTCGGTTCGCACAGAGCCGGCAGCTGAAGGTTCACGCACCATGGTGTACAGCGTTGCAGCGCTTGCGCTCTTCTCGATTGTGGGCGGCATCGCCATTCACTGGCCCGGCGCATTCGCCGAGGTCGCCGTCGATCAAATGCTGGGGATGGTCAAGTGACTCCAGAATTCCACCTACTGCTCACCATCTTACTCGCGCCCGTCGTCGGCCTCCTGGTGCTGGCCGTGCCAGGCACCATGCGCCCGGTGCGAGAGACTCTCGCCGTGATCGGCGCCGCGACCAACCTCGTGCTGGTGGCACTCACCTTCGGCCAAGAACTCGCCCTCGAGATTCCGTGGCTGGGCACCAACTTTGCGTTGTCGCTGCGCGTTTACCATACCGCGAGTTTCGTCACGACGGCTGCTGCTGGCTTCGGGTTGCTCGTGACGCTCTTCTCGATCCCCTTCATGCGGGAGCGGGGAGGGCACGCGCAGCACTACTTCTACATGCTGCTGTCACTTGGCCTGGTGAACGGTGCCGTCTTCTCCAATAGCTTGCTGGGGCTGCTGTTCTTCTGGGAAGGCCTGATGGGGACGACCTACGGCATGATTGCCATTGGGAGCAAGCCCGGCTCTTTCAAGACGGCAGCCAAGGCACTCATCATCTCGGGAGTCACCGACCTGTGCATGATGCTGGGCGTGGCCCTGGTCTTCATGCAGGCGCGGACGTTGACGATGACCTCGCTCAAGCTGCCGCTCGACAACACCACCTACGCGGTGGCCTTCGTGCTTCTGATGATTGGCGCCATCTCGAAGGGTGGGTCGATGCCCTTCCACAGCTGGATCCCGGACGCGGCCGTCGACGCGCCAGCGCCCTTTATGGCCTTCCTCCCGGCGAGCATCGAGAAGCTTCTCGGGATCTACTTCCTGGCGCGGATTTCCCTCGACCTTTTCGTGCTCACGCCTGAGTCATGGGTCAGCACGATGATGATGGCGGTGGGTTCGGTCACCCTGATTTTTGCCGTGATGATGGCCCTCGTGCAAAAGGACTACAAGCGGCTCCTCAGCTTCCACGCCATCAGCCAGGTAGGCTACATGATCCTGGGCATTGGCACGGCGCTGCCGGTTGGCATCGTTGGCGGCCTGTTCCACATGATCAATCACGCGATGTACAAGAGCTGCCTCTTCCTCACGGGCGGCTCAGTCGAGCACCAGACCGGCACGACCGATCTTCGGGCTCTGGGCGGGCTCGGGCGCGCCATGCCCATCACGATGACGTGCTTCCTGATAGCAGCGGCCAGCATCTCCGGCGTACCTCCGTTCAATGGGTTCTTCTCCAAGGAACTCGTCTACGACGCGGCCCTGGCTCGGGGGTCTTTCTTTTACATCGTCGCGATTGCCGGCTCCTTCTTTACCGCGGCCTCCTTCCTCAAGCTGGGCCACGCGGCCTTCTTCGGGCGCCGTCCCGAGGGGCTCGAGAACGTGAAGGAAGCCAACGGGTTCATGCTGGTCCCCATGATCACGATCGCAGCTCTTTGCGTGTTCTTCGGGGTCGCGAACGAGCTTCCCATCAACGGCTTGATCCTGCCGATCCTGCCGGCGGACATGCTTGCCCACGCTGGCGAGCACCACTTCGCTGGTTGGCCGGAAAGCGCGATGTTGGTTGGGGTAACGGTGGCCGTCATGCTCGGTGCAGTGATCAATCACTGGTTCGGGGCGACCCTCGGGGGAGGCGGCCTTCACGCTTCGGACCACATTCACCACAGCCCGGGTCTCGAGTGGATCTACGAGCGCGCCGAGCGCCGCTGGTTTGATCCCTATGAGATCTTCATGAAGGTGGTTAACGCATCGAGCTGGGTCCTCTTCAAGGTCGACCGGGGCGTCGACTGGCTGTTCAACGTGAGCGGTCGGGTTGCCCTTCTCTTCTCCCGCGGCGTGCGTGCGGCCCACACGGGCAATACCTCGTCCTACATCCTCTGGTCGCTCGTGGCAGCGACGCTCGTCATCCTCTACCTCGGTCAGTAACCTCGGAGTCCGACGGTGCTCGCTCTTCTGGTTCTCGTACCCCTTCTAGTCCTCCTGCTGCTCAATCTGCCGTGGCGCGGTTCGCTGCGCACGGTTCACGTGATCAGCGTGTTCGCCTTGGCTCTTGCCGAGATCGACGCGGCCGTAGCGCTGCCGACCTTGCTCGAGCCGGGCGTGCTCCCTTTCCTGGATGAGTTCAAGTTCGGGCTCGTTGCCGACGATCTCACCCGAGTACTGTTGGTCTCGATCGGCATCGTGGTCGGTGCGGCCATGTTGGTCGGTCAGGAGGCGTTCAGCGACGACCGGCAGCACCGGGCGTTCACCAGCCTGCTCATCGTCAGCCTGACGGCGATGAATGCGACGGTGCTGTTGAGCGACTTCTTCTCGCTCTACGTGTTCATCGAGGTCATGGCGGTTGGGTCCTTCATCCTGATCGCGATGCACCGCGACCTGCTGGCGGTTGAAGGGGCATTCCGGTACTTGGTGATGTCCGCGGTGGCCGGTGCGCTCATGCTGGGCGCCGCAGGCCTCATGCTTCTCAGCGCGGGCGACACGAGTTTCGAGGCGGTCCGCACGGCGCTTAGTGCCGGTTCCGGGTCAGCGGGGCTTGTCCGAGTCGCCCTCGGGCTTTTCGTGGTGGGCCTCTTCATCAAGGGCGGCATGGTCCCCTTCCACGGTTGGCTGCCCGGCGCGTACTCGGCCTCGCCCGCTCCGGTGTCCGTGCTGCTGTCCGGCATCGTGACCAAGGTGGGGGGCATCTACGCGCTGATCCGCATCGCGTGGAGCGTGTACCAGCCCGACGAGAAGGTCTCGATGGTTCTCCTCGTTGGTGGTGCGGTCTCCATCGTCGTTGGGGCCGTGGCTGCCATGGGGCAGAGCGACCTGAAGCGGATGTTCGCCTTCTCCAGCATCAGCCAGGTCGGCTACATCGTACTCGCGCTCGGCGCCAGCACCGAGCTTGGCATCGTGGCTGCAGCCTTCCACCTCTTCAACCACTCCGTGTTCAAGTCCCTCCTCTTCGTCGATGCCGCGGCGGTCGAGTCCCGGCTCGGGACGACGGACATGACACGTATGGGCGGACTCGGTGGCAAGATGCGAATTACCGGAACCACCGCGACCATCGCCATGCTCTCGGCGGCGGGCATTCCGCCCTTCGCTGGATTCTGGAGCAAGCTCCTCATCATCGTGGCGCTCTGGCAGTCCGGGCACGAAACCTTCGCGACCATCGCGGTGCTCGCGAGCCTGCTGACCCTCGGCTACTTCCTGGTGATGCAGAAGCAGGCTTTCTTCGGCACGCCCTCCCAGGACGTGTTGGCGGTGTCCGAAGCTGGCACCAACTATGTCGCTCCGGCGGTGATTCTTGCATCCATCGTCGTGGCGGCCGGCGTTCTATTCCCCTTCCTGCTTGGTTCTCCAATGTCGTTCCTGGTGCTGAGCAAGGCACTGCCCTGGTGATCCGATGAACGGCTACACACTCGAATTCGACCCTGACCTCACCATTCTGATCTGCCTCGTGCTTTCGGCAGTATGGGCTGTGCTTTCGCCGCGGCTGCTGCACGCCGTGATCGCGCTGGCGCTGGCGAGCGTCAGTGTGACTATGGCCCTGTTTCAGCTCGACGCGCCGATTGCCGCCGTCTTCGAGCTCAGCGTCTGCGCTGGCCTGATCTCCGCCGTCTTCATCAGCACGATCAGCCTCTCGGCTCTGGAGACCCCCGAGAGCGTCGAGCAGGCCAAGAAGGAGCGTATCCGTCGCTACTGGTACCTACCGCCACTTCTCCTCTTCATTGGCGTCGCGGTGACCCAGGTCGGCTTTGAGGCGAGGCCCGAGGTCGCATCGGCCGGCCCGGACGTTCGTGAGGTCCTCTGGAACCTGCGTCATCTCGACCTGCTGGGCCAGATCACCGTGCTGCTCGCCGGAGCCTTCGGTGTCGTGGTCCTGTTCAAGGGAGTCAGTAAGAAGGAGTCGCTGGAGAAATGAACCCTGAGCTCCTGAGTCTCTACGTTGCCGCCATCGTCGTCGTGGCGTGCGCCGGAATCTACTATCTTCTCGTTACCACGAACCTCATCCGCACCATCATCGGCCTCGAGTTGGTGACCAAGGCGGTGACAGTGGGCCTCGTGCTTGCGGGGCGCCTCACGGGCAAGGTGGGCCTGGCCCAGACACTGGTCATCACGCTCATCGTTGTCGAGGTGGTGGTCATGGTCGTTGCGGTCGGGCTGATTCTCGCCGGTCATCGCCACACTGGGCGAGTCGACGCACGCGACCTAAGGAACATCAAGGGGTAGTCAGCATGCCAAGCCTCCTTTTGCCGCCCATCGCCTTCATTATCATTCTCCTGGTCTCGCTGGGGCTGCTCCGCCTCATGGGGCAGTTGTCCTACAAGCCGGCACCGGGGAACGAAGCCAACCCCAAACCATACGCCTGCGGCGAAGAGGGCGCGCCTGTCGTCAAGCCGGACTACGGCCAGGTATTCCCCTTCGCGTTCTACTTCACCATTCTCCACGTGGTTGCGCTGATGGCTGCCACGGTTCCCACCACCTCCCCGGGCACGCTGGCGATGGCGCTGGTGTACGTCCTTGGCGCAATCGTTGGGCTGTTCGTCCTCTACCGGAAGTGACCTATGGGCGTCGTCGACCGAATCGTTACTTGGGCCAGGCTGAAGTCTCCATGGATCATCCACTTCAACTCCGGCGCCTGCAATGCGTGCGACATCGAGATCGTTGCGGCGCTCACGCCACGCTACGACGTCGAGCGTTTCGGGATCACCCTCAAGGGGACGCCGCGGCACGCTGACGTGTTGGTGTGCTCCGGCCCGGTTACCCGCCAGATCCGCGATCGGCTGGTGCGCATCTACGAGCAGATGCCGCAACCCAAGTTCGTCGTGGCGGTCGGAACCTGCGCCTGTTCCGGTGGAGTGTTTGACGGCTGCTACAACATCATGGGGGGCATCGACTCGGCGATCCCGGTACACGCCTACATACCAGGCTGTCCAGCCAGTCCCGAGGCCATCATCGACGGCGTCGTGAAGCTCCTCGGTGCTCTCGAAAAGGGGCAGGCAGCCCCCATCGAACGACCAAGGGAGTTCGACCCGGAACACTTGAACCACCTGAACGGCATCATCGCGCCCGAGCGGCTGATTCGTACGCCTCAGGAAGAACAGGAAGGCAACTCCAATGGCTGATCCGACCACGCCCGCCGAGCAGCCTCAAGCCCCGAGCCTAGAGGCCGAGAATCAGATCAAGGCCCGCCTCATCCAGGAGTTTCCGTTCCTGGCGGAGCAGGTCACCATTCAGCGCGTCCGTCGCTTGTGGGTCAATGTTCCGATGGATCAGCTGCATCCCGTGCTCGTCTTCGCCAAGGAGCAGCTCGGTTTCGGCTGGCTCTGCACCATCACCGGGACGGACGAGGGTGAGACTCTGGGGCTTCTGTACCACATGGCGAGCGACGCTGGTGTGGTGCTGACCCTGGTGACGACAGCCCCCAAAGATGGGCCCGGTCCCTCGACGGTCACTCCCTATTTCCCCCTGGCAGAGATCCCCGAGCGAGAAGTCATCGATCTCCTGGGTGCTAGGATTCAGAACATGCCGGAAGGACCCCGGTATCCACTCCCCGACGCATGGCCCGAAGGGCAGTATCCATTGCGCAAGGACTGGAAGCCCCAGGGTTCCGCGGCGAATCCTCCTGCAGAACCCGCGCCCCCCAAGGAGAAGTGACAGTGACCGATCCGGACGTCGTAAGAGTTCCACTAGGGCCTCAGCACCCAGCGCTCAAGGAGCCCGGCAACTTCATTCTCAGCCTCAAGGGCGAGCAGGTCACCCACATGGGGGTTCGTCTCGGTTACAACCACCGGGGGATGGAGAAGGCCTGTGAGGAGCGGAGCTACCTCAACGATCTCTACCTTCTCGAGCGCATTTGCGGCATCTGCTCGCACTCGCATTCGACCGCCTTCATCAACGCCGTCGAGGAGATCGCGAGCATCGAGGTGCCCAAGCGTGGCATGTACCTCCGCACGCTGGTCGCCGAGCTCGAGCGAATCCACAGCCACCTGCTCTGGCTCGGCGTGGCCGGGCACGAAATCGGTTTCGACACGCTCCTGATGTACTCTTGGCGCGACCGCGAGGTCGTCATGGACGTGCTCGCGAACCTCACCGGCAATCGCGTCAACTACGGCTACAACACCGTCGGCGGTGTGCGTCGCGACATCACGGACGAGCAGAAGGACGCCATGCTCAAGGCGATGGACGTCCTCGAGGAACGGACGAAGTACTACGTTGAGGTCGCAACCCACGATCTGACGTTGGCCAAGCGTCTTGCGAACGTAGGCTACGTTTCCAAGGAGGATGCCCTGCGCCTCGGCATCGTGGGGCCCACCGCACGGGCCTCTGGGATCACCCGGGACGTGCGTAAGGACGACCCGTACTGCTGCTACGCCGAGCTCGACTTCAACGTCATCTCGACCGACACGTGCGACGTCTATGGTCGGACCGTGGTGCGCGTGGGCGAGCTGCTCGAGTCCTACAAGATGATTCGCCAGATTCTGAACCAGCTGCCGACTGGTCCCATTGCCGCCAAGGCACCGCGTAAGATCCCCAAGGGGCAGGCCCTGAGTCGCTACGAAGCGCCACGCGGCGAGGACATCCACTTCGTTCGCGGTAACGGAACGGACAAGCCGGAACGCGTCAAGGTCAGAGCACCCACGCTCACTAACATCCAGGCGGTGTCCCACATGATGAAGGGCGGATACTTGGCAGACATGCCGATCACTTTGGCTGCCATCGACCCCTGCTTCTCGTGCACCGACCGCATGATCGAACTCTGCGACGACGAGGGTCTTCCGAACGGTATGAAGACCTGGGGCGAGGTTCGCGCTCACGGCATTCGTTACTACAAGGAGCGAGGCCTTGACTTCAGTGAGGTCGGTCGTCGCTTCGCCAGCAGGATGGAAAGCTCCAAGTGGCCACTCAACTCCTGAACATCCTAGTCTTTCCGGGGTTCCTCTTCTTGATGGTGTTCGCCCTCGCGGGCGAATGGCTCGACCGCATCTTCTACGCGCGGATGCAGAATCGTCAGGGGCCGCCCTGGTTCCAGCCTTTTGCCGACATCATCAAGCTGGCGGCCAAAGAGGATACGATCCCTCTCGGCGCCGATCGCACCATCTTCAAGCTGATGCCGGTCGTGGCGCTGACGGCAACGGTGGTCGCGAGCTTCAGCCTGCCGCTTTGGAACTTCGAGCCCCTCATCGCGTTTTCCGGTGACCTCGTGGTGGTGCTCTACCTGCTCACCATTCCGACCCTCACCTTCTTTCTGGGTGGGTGGTTCTCGCGGTCGCTCTACTCTCTCATAGGCGCGGCGCGAGCGATCACCCAGCTGTTCGCCTACGAAATCCCTCTGCTCCTCGCGATCCTGGCTCCGGCCATGTTGGCGGGTACTTGGACGGTCAGCGAGATCTCCGCCTTCTATGCGGCGAGGCCACTGCTCAGTCTTGCGAACCTAGCAGGCTTTGTCGTGGCGTTGGTTGCGCTCGTTGGCAAGCTCGAGCGGGTACCCTTCGACATTCCTGAGGCAGAGACGGAGATCGTCGGTGGCACACTCACGGAGTACAGCGGGAGGTTGCTTGGGCTGTTCCGGCTCTGTATCGATGTCGAGACGATCGTTGGCGCGTCCCTCATCGCCGCCGTCTACCTGCCTTTCGGGCTCGAGCTTCCGGTGTGGGCAGGCATCGTCCTCTACATCATCAAGGTCGAAGCCATCATCTTCCTCATCAGTCTGATCCGGACGGTGGCGGCTCGCCTCCGTATCGATCAGATGATCGACTTCTGCTGGAAGTACATGGCGCCCGTCGCCTTCGCGCAGATCGTGCTCAACCTGTTCCTCAAGGGGATCGTGCAATGAAGCTCCCTGGTGTGATGACGCTCGAGGTGCTTCGCGGCCTCTTCGCAACGCCTGCGACGAACCTCTACCCATTCGTCAAGACCTCGCTGCCGGAGAAGTTCCGGGGACGGATGCGGGTCGACAGCGCCAAGTGCGTTGGCTGCAAGCTCTGCGAACGGGATTGTCCTGCAGGTGCCATCAGGGTCGTGAAGATTGCGGACAAGACATTCGAAGTGTCGATCGACAATGGTCGCTGCATCTACTGCGGCCAGTGTGCTGATACCTGTCGCAAGGACAGTATCGGGGTGACCGAGGAATTCGAACTTGCCGTCATCGATCGCGAGCAGCTGAAAGTCATCTATGGTCCAGAGAAGAAGCCTGCTGTCGACGGAGGAGCTAAGGGATCAACTCCGCCAACGTCTCCAGAAGGCCAGTAGCGTCGCTCTGCTCTGTGTCGGCGCCGAGCTCCGGGGAGACGACGGGGTTGGCATGCGCGTGGGCAGGATCCTGGAGCAACCGGGGGGCGGTCACCCGCGTCTCCTGGTGCACTTTGGGTCCAGCGCACCAGAGAACTGCACCGGGCCCATTCGCGCCCAGGCGCCAAGTCATCTCGTCATCGTCGATGCAGCAGATATCGGCGCCGAACCGGGAGCGGTGACCCTACTCGAGCGGGACGACATATCGGGCATCACGTTCTGCACGCATGCCTTGCCGCTCAACATCATCGTCGATTACATCGCGACCTCGGGTCCCGAGCTCGACGTGTTCCTGATCGGCATTCAGCCTCAGGAGATGGGCTTCGACGAGCCCCTCACGGCGGTCATCGAGGCGGCTGCGCAGACGGTAGCCAGTGCCCTTCGAGACGCGATTCCGGCCTAGCACTGCGACGAGAATGCTCGGCCACCCGCTCGCTCCTGGTCCGGGTTTGCTGGGTTGAT
>CAYRKE010000186.1:11687-15524 GCA_964424695.1 uncultured Polyangiaceae bacterium | reverse complement strand
GGGCTGACGCAGGAGGGCCCGACGGCGACCAGGGCGGGCCAGCATCGGTCTCTCCACGCGATCACAAGAACGGGTCAACGGCTGCCAGGTTTTACTGAGTTCGGTGTCGGGGTTCGCTTGCTCGCTCGCCCGTACGCGGGACCTTCCAAACAGTTGCGCCAGCCATCATGGCATCGAGCTTCACGGAGCGCTTAACCCTCAGTGTCGACACATCGTTCACTGAAGGGCCAACTTGATTGGTTGTGGCTCAGCGACTAGATTGACGGACCTGGGCGGGCGTGGATTGGGCGTTAAGCGTGCCGCCGCAGTGGTCGGTCAAGTGCGAACTCAGACCATTCCCCCCAAGTCGACCCCGCAGGTTGGCCAAGTCGAAGCCGTGCTCGATCACAAGTATCGGCTGCGGGCATTGCTTGGTCGGGGAGGAATGGGCGAGGTCTGGCGCGCGGAGCATCTTGGTCTCCATGCGCCCGTAGCGGTGAAGCTGCTGAGCGTCGAGTATCGACGCAACGCTGAGTTTCTGGCTCGGTTTGCGCTCGAGGCCCAATCGGCCGCCAATCTGCGAAGTCCCCATGTCGTGCAGATCCTCGACCACGGCGTCGACGCAACGAGTCTCACACCGTATATCGTCATGGAGCTCTTGGAGGGCGAGAGCCTGGAGACGCGTCTGACTCAGCGAAAGCGTCTGACTCCGCGCGAGACCTACGTCATTGCGACCCACGTCGGGAGGGCGCTGCAGCGCGCCCATGACCGCGGAATCATTCACCGTGATCTCAAGCCCGCCAACATCTTTCTCGTCAAGAACGATGACGAGGAGATTGCGAAAGTACTCGATTTCGGCATTGCGCGGTGGGAGGGCGAAGGTGGCCCTCGCGTCGTCACGAGTTCGGGCTTCGCTATGGGGACTCCGTTCTACATGAGTCCGGAGCAGATCATCGATCCGAGGCGCGTGGATGCTCGTGCCGATCTCTGGGCTCTGGCCGCCACTCTCTTCGAGTGTGTCTGCGGGGAGGTCCCCTTCAACGGCAGCAGCATCATGGAGATTGGCGTGCGCATCTGCAGCGGGGTGGCGCCACGTGGCGTCGGCTTAGGAGCCGCCGAGCAGCGCTTCAACATGTGGGCCGAGCGAGCCTTCGCATACGATCCCCGCCAGCGATACTCCTCGGCACGGGAGCTCGCCGAATCATTCTGGCAGTGCTTCCACCAGGGGCCGAGCGTCTCGGATGGCCCGCTCGCTGGATCGGTGGGAGAAGCGGCGGTGGCGACCCCGGAACCCGACGGAAACGGAGTCGCCGTGGCCGCAGCCTCTGCCCTGGAGGCGCCAGCGCCGCCGCCCGAAGGTGCGCTGGGCATCGGTCCACGGCCGGAGGGTGTCGAACCGCTCGATGTGGGAGGTCAACAGCGTACGGGTGCCCCCACTTCGCAGAGCGTTCTCCCCAGGGAGCCGCGACGCGCATCACATCGTCGTGGTTGGCTTCTCGGTGGCGGCGGTGTTATGGCCGCCACGGCAGCTGCCTTGCTCGCTTCTTGGATTGGACGGGAAGAGTCGGCCTCTCCCGTTCCTTCGGTCGCAGCCAATCGCGCAATCGCGAGCGCGGAGCGAAAGACCTTGGGAGAGCCGCCCGCCTCGAGTATCAACCGACCCGTACCGGCGGTGGTCGTTGGACCGCACGCATACGCGTCCGCTTCGGCACCGCCACCAAGTGGCGCCCTATCCCAGGCACCCAGCTTCAGCCGTGCCCCACAACCAGGAGCGCCTTCCGAAGGACAAGCAGCTTCTGGACAGCAGGTGGCCGGCGGTCCTCCTCAGGCAGCACCGGGGGCGTCTGGGTCATCGGGCATGGGAGAGCCAGCCGCCACGCCGCGCCCCAACCCCGCCCAGATCCATCATCCGCCGAGCGGCGCGGTGCGGCCAGTACCGCGTCCGGGCAGCTCGGCGTCACCAACTCGTCCGCCTCAAGGTCGGATCTATCAGGAGCGCAAGTGAACCCAATACGAATCGCCCCTCTTCTCTTGGTTCTGCTGGGCCCGTGCACACTCGCTGGCAGAGCTAACGCCGAGTCGGCCGAAGACATCAAGCGAGCTCAGGAGCTCTTCGACGAAGCTCGGACTCTGATGAGCAGGCAGCAGTATGCCGAGGCGTGTTCCAAACTCGAAGAAAGCCAGCGCCTGGACCCTGCCCCTGGAACGCTACTGAATCTCGGGCACTGTTACGAGGCATCGAGGCGCATTGCAGCGGCGCGCACCATGTTCTTTCTTACCATGGCAGAGTCGAGGACGAAGCGTGATCGCGCTCGGGAGCAAGAAGCGTCGGCGCGCGCCGAAGCGTTGATCCATCGTGTCCCCAGGTTGACCGTTGTCGTGGGAGGAAACGCGCCAGCCTCGCTGGTGGTGGAGCTCGATGGAAAGGAAGTGCCGGCAGTGGACTGGGGGCGCCCGATGGAAATCGACCCTGGTCGCCACAGCATCTCTGCAAGGGCAGCCGACTACAAGACGTGGAGCCAGGCCAACCTCGTCGTCGAGGAGGGGGTAACCTCAAGAGTGGAGGTTCCGCTGCTGGAGCCCCTTCATGGCCCCGCAGTGGTCTCGAATGACCACGAAGCCGAATCACCGCTCGGGCGCCATTCAGCTCTGGTGATCGGATCCGCGAGTGTCGGCGCCATTGGCATGATTGTCGGGACGGTATTCGGGCTGCAATCGAGGAGTAAACACGACGAATCCGACGAAGTGTGTCCTTCGACGCGTTGCGATGATCCCAGAGCCGTCGAGCTCATGGACGAGGCGCGTGCCGCCGGGAACGTATCGACGATCGCATTTGCCGTCGGCGCGCTCGGGCTCGGTGCTGCAGCAGTCTTTTGGATTGACCCGTGGGGGGCCGAGCGACCGTCGTCGACCTCGCAAGCCAACCTCGCCCCCACGTTGAGGTTGTCGGGGCAGTGGTAGGTCGTTGCGCAGGGCCTGGTCCACTGAACCTTGCGTCGATATCAGGGGTACCATCCCCGAGTGCTTGAATCCCATCGGTTCCCGAGGAGGTGACGTCATGGATCTGAGACAGCAACGACGATGGTTCTGTGGGGCTGGGGGCGCTCGATGGTTGGCGTGCGTCGCGAGCTGGGGCGGAGCGATGGGCTGTAACGCGCTGCTCGACAATGACGCTCGGACGCTGACTGCAGACGCTGGCTCCTCCAACGCGGCTACGCTTCCAAGCGAAGGAGGCGGCGCGAACGCGATGGGAATCGGCGGCTCCCATCCCACCGCGACCGGGGGCGCGCACCCGGGAGGTGCCGGCGGCCTCACTGGAGGGGCCAGTGCACGAACCGGGAGCTCCGATGGCGATACGGGAGGTTCCAGCAGCAGCCCGGGGAACGAAGGGGGCGAGGGTGGAGACGGCGCCGGTCCCGAGGGCGTCGCGGGATCTTCCGACACTCCGCAGAACGGCGGTATGGCTGGGATTGCAGTGGATGACACGGTATCGCTGCCGGATCCCTGCGACGTCCTCCCCGAATGTACGGCAGGGGCAGAGCAGACTCGCGAAGTGAATTGCCCCTGCTGGGGAACGAAATGGCAGTCTCAGTCTTGTTCCAGCGAGTGCCAATGGAGCGACGCCTGGACCGACGAGACGAGCTGCGATCTCGAGTGCTGCGCGGAGGTTGTTTACTGCAACACCCAAGCAGCGACCGACACCAGTCTTCACACCCAATACCCAGGGCGCGGCACATGGTGCCGCCGAAGGGAGGATGGGGGTAGCTGCTCGAATGACGAGGTGTTCGACGACTGCTTGGCAGACATCGCGGTAGAGTGTGGCGGGATCACGGAGGAGTTCTGGGTCGACTACTAGGG
>CAYRKE010000186.1:0-11587 GCA_964424695.1 uncultured Polyangiaceae bacterium | reverse complement strand
CCCGAGCCCGAGCCCGAGCCGAGACCGCCCCATCCGTCGCTCGAACAGCTCCGATTGCCGTTCGACTCGTAGTGGAGCTTCATAGCGGTAAGCGGGGGAAGGGAAGGAGCCGAGCGGCGGCTTCGACGCGAAGGTGTGCGCCAAAAGCCTCGCTGGTGACGTCGAAGCGAGGCGCGGGCTGCGTTCTCGACGGTGAACGCGAGGGGTTCGTGAAGCGCGGGTGCAATTGTGCCAAGCCTGGCGGCGTCACCACCGCTGCGCCATTCGCACCGACGGGACCGTCGCCTGTTGGGGCGACAGTCCGTCGTCTCCGGAGGGAACATTCACCGACGTCTCCGTCGCATGGAACACTGGCTGCGGCATTCGCAGTGACCGCACGATCGATTGCTGGGGCGATGGACCGTCACCCGCCACGGGTACGTTCATCGATCTGGCAGTCGGGAAACAAAGCGGCTGCGGCATCCACTCGGACCACACGCTCGCGTGCTGGGGAAGCATTCCTGCTCCCCCGGACGGCACCTATGCCGCAATCGCGGTCGGCTGGACCTGGTTCGAAGGTGATTATGCCTGCGCCGTAGGGCGCGACGACCTTCGGATACGCTGTTGGGGTGTCTACGCGCAGTGAGAGGGCTGCGACTCAGGACATCGTCAAGGCAGCGAGCTCCGCTCGTCCACCGATGGCCGCCTACCCGACTTGGGCGACTCGAGCCTGCCCAAACCGTTCAACGCGATCGCACGGGCCATGACCGCCCGCCGCAGGCGGCTCCGTCGACGACGTTGTCTCCGGCACTCAGGCTTGCGAAGCTCCGCGAGGCGAAGAGCCGATGCTCCTCGTCGAGGATGTGTTGGGCGTCGTTCGGTCTGGTTTTATGCCGCGGTGTCGAAGCGAACACTTCGACTCCGGCATGATCTAACAGCTGACTGCCACCAAGGATGGAGGTCGTCGATTCACCTGCGTCAGTGTTCCGCGCTGTCATTGCCGTGCCCTGTCACATATGTCCTGATGGCCTCCACTTCGGCTTCGAGAGGCACTTGCGAGAGCCAGGGGTCATGGGAGCGTGCCTCGGCAACAGTCTCGGCGAGCTCCTCGACTCGGGCGCTCAGTGCAGCGACTGTGGCTTCGCGGGTGAGTGTCGCGAGCGCCCTCTGATAGCCTTCAGCGTGGTGGGCATAGAGGCGACGCATCAGCGCATTGGTCGCGAAGAGGCGCCCGTCTTTGGTCTTGTCCTTGCCGTCGAAAGAACAATCGAGGTCCCAGGGGAATATGCGGAACCGCGGCTCGAGTTCGGTGCGCACGAGGAAGTAGTTGTTGTGTATTCCGTCCCAGTTGTTCACGAAAGCCGAGGCAGCCATGTACCTCAGCATGGCGTCTATGTCCGCCAGCTCTTCGAGGTCCGCATTGGCCTGCGTGCGCTCGTCGTTGATCGATCGGATGAGCTGCTCGAGGTCGGAGTACCCCGTATCGCCCAGCTTCATCTTGAATGCGGACTCGACGTTGCCCGTGCTCTCCAGGGTCCCGAGCTGAGCCCTGGCCTTGTACGCTACCTTCGCGGGGTCGCCTCTGCGCGCGAAGAAGGTCTCGTCAATCGGCTCGACTCGAGAGTAGAGCCCCAGGTACTCTCGGTTCAACCAAAGCGCCACGGGCTCCATGTCCGGAGTCGGGAGGCCTACATACCCGAAAACGTCGCGAGCGAGGAAGCCACGAATCCCGGAAGCGTCGTCCGGCATGGCGCTCAACCGCTCATGAAGCCAGGCGCCGTCGCCGATCGAGCGCTCGAGGTCCAAGCTCTTTTTCGGATTGTCGCGGCTCGAGGTGCCGGCAACCGCGACGCGGCAAGCACTGCGTTGGTCACCGAGCTGCACCCAGCATGAGACGGGAGTTTGGGTGAGCGTGCCCAGCTTCAACTTGGAGAGCTCCTCGCTGGGGACTTCGAGTTCGATCCGCTTCAACCCATACCCCGATGGGGAGTCGGAGCTGGTGCAGGCAGCACTCGATAGCGTCCACGCGCCGAGTAGCATTGCCATGAGAATACCTGGCCACGGGTTTGGTTTCGGCCAGGCCAGTTGGGGCGTGGCAATAGGGAAGTAGGCGGTCTGGAGGTGTCTTCGACGCCCGTCTCTCCCAGTGTTCCCTGGCGGGTTTGGTGCAGACCCTCCCCCCAAAGGGTCCCGCCCGCCAACATCGCCCCCCATCGAGTGGAGGGGCGTCCCACTCGCCGGGGGCGGTTGCGACCCAGTCGGGCGCAACTCTTGCCGCTCAGAAGGAGTACGCGAGGCTGGCATGATAGGTAGTGCGTCGGCGCAAGTCATTGCCCTCGTCTCCTAGCATTGCGGTATGCTCGTGGACCTGCTCGATGTTGCTGCGCAGTACGAGCTCCTTCGAGCGGAGATTCAGGCCAGCGAGGCCCACCGAGCGGTACCCGCTTGATGGGCGCTTGGCGTCATGGGCCAGGAGTGCACCCTGCACGAAGGGCTCGAACGCCCATTGTCTGGAGAGGGGGAGGTGGACCGCCACCTCGCTGCGCGGGCCGTAGAAGACGACGCGGTGTCCATCTCCAGCCTCTCGCTCGAATTCGGTGGCGCCAGCATCGACACCCGAGAAGAGCTCTGTCGCGACGCGAACCCAGCGGGAGTCGACCCAGGCCGAAGCCGCGAAGGCCCAGATCCAGAGATAGGACGCGTCGACCCTATGGTGTTCGAGGAGGCTCCACGCACCAAAACCAACCTGCGAGGTCTGGATTCGCAGTGAGCCGAGCGCATTCTCGTTGCGGCTTCCGTCCATACCGAGCCCGACGTCAGCATGCAGGCCGTCCCCGCCCCTTTCGGGCTTCCGTAGAAGCCGCAGCTCCAGCTGCCTACCCACGAGGGCGAGGCTCTCGAGCGTCTGGTAGAGATTGCTGCGATGCAGAGTCAGTCGCTGCCGATTGCCCAACTGATACTCTAGACCCAGAGTCTTCTTGTCGACACCCAGCCGGAGGCTGAGCGTTTGATTGAGCCTGTGGTCCAGGTAGGCATCCTTGATATAGCAGTCCTGAGCGTAGTAGTGGCCCTCGAGCTTGACGATCGCGCGAGTCCCAGCGATCCGCTTGGTGCGCAGGGCCAGCTGCACCTCTGCTTCCGGCTGGGTCGGAGTGCCGCTTTCGCGCTCGGCATACAACCGAACCTCGCCGTCGACCCGAGTTGCCTCTGCTACCCGCGGTATGAGGCCGGCCAGTACGACTGCTGGGAGAACACGGATGGACCAGGACACGGCCGTTTGGATAGCACTCCCAGGCGAAGGTGCGATCAGGCTTTCCACGCACGCAGGGTACGTGAGCACCGGAAGCGCAGCGAAACGAAGCCGGAAGCCGAGACCGGCGGGCGTCCTCTCAGACGAGTCTCCGGCAGCAGTGTTACGCCGAAGCGACCGCCGCTGCCGGATTCTACGGCGACCGATCAGAGCTTCCCGTGGTGCGGTCCGGGAGGACTCGTTCCGCGGTCTCTGGTCGTCAGCCAGCGCGGAGCGGATGATTGCGAACGGCGCGTTGGCGTGTGAAGCGACCGCGGGTCGAGAGAGCCCCCAACCGAACTGGTATCAAGGGAGGCCTCATCATTCCTGCGAAGTGCGATTTCACGCGCGAGAGGGCGGGGGCGCGGTTCTCGAGGCTTGAGCTTGTCTTGCTGTATTCCCAGATTGGGTCAAGCTGCTTCTGGTGGAGCTGACAATGACCGAACCGCGCCGTTGCATGTGGAGCTGACGATGACCGAACCGCGCTGTTGCATGTTGATCATGGCATCGACCATCGTCTGTTGGTCATGTTTCAATGGCGCAGAGGGTCAGTCGAATGAAGACGCCGAAATGGGATCAGACGCGGATCGGAGCTCAAGTGCAGAGGCGGATGCGAGCACGGGCGCTGAGACGGGTATCGATGCAGGTGCGCGTACCGGTGATGCTGAGGCTGCTGAGAGCGACGCCGCAGACAGCGAAGCGATTGGCGTTCGCCCGGTCGATAGCGAAACGGATGACATCGGCGTCGATGATGGTGAAACAGCGGACAGCGGTAGTGGCGCCGAAGAGCCAGAAGGTGGGGACAGTGGTCTAGTCGGTGCGAGTACTGAGCCGCTGATAGATGTGGCGGTTGTGCTGAATCCCTATGATGGTGTTGACTGGGAGACGTGGGGACAATACAAGGCAAACTTCCAGGCTCATACCACCAACAGCGATGGGGACGATCCTCCGGAAGTCGTCATCGAGCAATACCATTCCAAGCTATATGACGTGTTGGCGATTACCGATCACGACTACGCAACCTGGCCCTGGACCGACTACGGCGTGGATCCTGCGTCGCTGGGGATGCTGGCTGTGAAGGGGGATGAGTATTCTCAGTCACATCATGTCAATGCCTTGTACGACTTCACGGAGACTGTTTCTGACATGGAGACCGGAGTTGCCCATGTTGATGAACAGGGAGGGCTTAGTCAAATCAACCACCCGGGCAGCTACGCCTACTCGAATGAAACGTATTTGGACTATTATCGGCAGTATGCGTCGTGCATCTGGCTCGAAGTGTTCAACTCAGGAGATCGGTACCCTGATGATAGGCTGCGCTGGGACGAGATTAATGAGATCCTGTTTCGCGAACAGGGGAGGTTGGTCTGGGGGTCTTCCAACGACGATAAGCACTCTGTCGTCGAACTCTATCGCAATTTCCAGTTCATGCTGGCGCCCGAGCTGACCGAGGACGCCATGCGAACTGCGCAGACCACCGGCGCATTCTACTTCGCTTACGAGCCGGCCGGGTCGGGAGACGCGAAAGTGCCGCGCGTTGTTTCTGTCGGAGTTGACAACGACGCCAAAACCATCACCGTGGACGCCACCGGTTATGATGCCATTCACTGGATAGGTCCCGGAAGCGATGTGGTCGCGGAAGGCGCGGTGTTCAACTTCTCTGATTATGCGAGCAAGGCGCGGGTCAGGGATATCCTCGACGTTGTCGCTGGTTACGCAAGAAGTCCGTTCGTCAGATTTGTCCTGAAAGGTCCCTTGGGCGACAGCTACAGCCAACCGTTCGGCTTCGAATGCACCCCCACGGATACTTGACTTTGCGGTCTCAGGGTGGGTTGTCCTACCCCCCTCCGTACAAGCCCACCACCGACCCAGCGCCCATCTCATCCACGATCGGGTCTCGACTCGGTACTGGTCCTGTCGGTCCTTGCTCCTCCTGACAGCTGGATCCAGCTTCCGTCGACCGCGGTTTTCGCGGTCGAGAATGTCTCTCCAGACGTCGGATCTCGGAATGCGTCCACCGTCTCGAGCGTCCAGGCCCTTGGCGGGATGGGGCAAGGGGTGTTCGAGACGCCCTGCACCGAAGAGTGGCGCTGCCGACCCGTTGCGAGCTGGCACCGTGGCGTTCCGGTTACTCTCTCCGCATAAACTCTCCACGATACCGCGAGCGGACGCGCTCGTCAGCATCCATCTCAGCGGGTTGCGGGCACACTTCCGCTTCCAGAATCCGCTTCCAGAATCCGCTTCCAGAAAAAGACTCCGTTCCCAATCTCCTCGCCGGAGAATGCGTCGGGCGCCGTCGGATCAGTTGCCGAGGCAACGATTGCGAGTGGCGGAGAAATCGTCTAGCGTCCGAGCTTCCGACGTTGCGGCGATTCTCACGGAGGAAACTCGAATGCCAAACGCTGAAGCACACCCGCAATTATCGGGACTCCCGCCCGCACTCCAAGGCGCCGGAGGCGCTGTTCTGGGCAGGCTCGAAGCTGCCTCAGAACCTTGGCGATCGCGCAAGCAACTGGAGACAGGCAAGGGCGCGAAGGCCGCGGTAGAAGCGCTCGTTCAGTCTGGGGTGCTCGTCAGCGCCGGGTTCAAGGGCAAGACAGAGTATCTCACACTGAATCGGGGACCCGAAACACTCACGATGGAGGCGTATCGGGCGCGACAGGTCTCTGCAGAGCGGCAGCGCTTGATCGAGACGCTCGACACGCTCAAGGGCCGTTTCGTTGCTAAGAACAAGCTTCTGGGGGCCAAGCCCACGCCCTTGGCGCGACAGGCCTACGCCGCGCTGGAGACGACCGGCGAGATCGTGGACGTCGGGAAATGGCAGAGTGCTGCCTCCATCGCGCGAACCCAGGGTCGCTCGCCCAAGGATGTACTGAAGAGTCTCGCCATCGAAGTGATCCTCGAGCAGGCCATGCCCAACAAGCTGGTCGCGCTTCCAGTGGAGGTCACCAAGGCGCCGTGGAAGACCGCGCTGCCGGTTGAAGTGAAGAGCGCGTTTCCATCGAGCCTGAAGCAACTGCTGCAATCTGGGCAGGTCGTGATGCTGGACGGCGTTGGAAAGGGGCTCTTCGTGCTCACGGGATCTCTGCGGGAAGCGCTTGAGAGCGCTCGGTCGCGAGGTGGCGACCCACCGCGTGCTGCGGCCGTCGAGGGGCCGGTACAGAGCGCTGTGGCCGTGATCACGAACGCGAGGGAGAACGTCAGCGAAGTAGACGCGCAACGCATCCGCTCTGCCTACCGGCGATTGGCGGCGGATGCAGGGTCACCGCACGTCGTGATCGCGGAACTATGGGAAGCCTCTGGAGCGCCACTGGACGTGTTGAAATCCTGGCTCATGGAGGAGTGTAGGGCACAGCGGGCCGAGCCAGCGCTCGGCGAGCCAACGCTGGCCACCGGGGTGCAGCTGGAGGCTGCTCTCCAGATTGACGGCCGGCCCCACTTATACATCCGGTTGGAGGAGCCATGACGCAGCGTGGCGACGAAGGGCACGACGGCAGGATCGATCCGTTCGCGGATTCCATCGTCACCGAGCCGAGGCACATCGAGCGTTCCGTTCCTGCTCTGAACGATGCAGCGCTGCAGCGGCTGCTGGCTGCTTTTAACAGGATCGCAAGGCACCCGCCGCCGCGGCTCTCTCCACCTGCGGCGGTAGAACTCGTTACATCGGTGGAGCCGGGCTATGGCAAGTCGCACCTGGTGGGGCGCCTTTTCAAGAGACTCGACGACGAAGCGACGCTGATCTACCTGCGCCCGTTCCAGGACTCCGCGACCTGTTGGGTCTCGCTCCTGTCCAAGATCATCGCCGAACTGGACTCGCCAGACGACTCAGAGAAGCTGAAAGCCGAGGCTGGTGAGGTCACGCAACTGGACGTCCTGGCTCGGCGTGTGCTCGTGAACTTGGTGCAGAAGCTGTTGGCCAAGGGCAGCGTCAAACGCACCGAGCCGAGCGAGGACCTGAGGTTCTTCGAGCGCTATCCAAACGCGGTGTTCGAGACGCCTGAATGGCGAGCCTGGATCCATGAGAACAAGTCCCGGATCACGCAGCTACTCGACGCCGAGCTTCGGGTCCTGGACATCCGTCTCCGGCCCAACAACGTCGCGTGGTTGAGTGTGCTGTTCGCTTACGCCTTTGGTGAGGAGGATCGCGAAAGGCGGCAGATAGCCCTGGACTGGTTAGCCTGCAGTCCGCTCGACGCGGAGGAGGGAAGACAGATCGGGTTGCGCCTTGCGGACCTCGCAGCGGGCGACTCGACCCCCGAGGGCCGCAACGAGGCAGCATTCGAACGGATTCGAGATCTCTTCAAGGTGGCGGCGTTCTATAGACCGTTCCTCCTCTGCTTCGATCAGACCGAGGTCTACGATCAGAGCCCCGAGCTTGCTCGGTCGCTAGGGGTCGTTCTCTCGCGCCTTCGGCGGGAAACGGTCAATCATCTCTGCGTCGTGACGGGAAACCAGTTCGTATGGGACAAAAAGGTGGTCGAGAGATTTGAGCAGGCCGACCGCGATTGCCTGAGTCCGACCCCGATTCGATTGGTGGGCATGACTCGCGATCAGGCCCAAGCGTTGCTTGCTCAGCGCTTGCTGCAGTTTCGAATCAGCGAAAGCGAGGCTGCGGCGTTCGTGGCTGGAGGCTGGCTGGGAGACCTGTTCGAGCTGCGCGCTACCTGCAGCGTCCGACAGGTGCTTCGACGCGCGAGTAAGGAGTGGGGGACCTATCGCGAGCCAGACGTCGGGTCAGTCTTCGAGAGCTACCATCGCAGGCTGTTGGCCGATCCCAAACGGCTTGAGTATGACCCAGGGGTGTTCCAGTGGACGTTAGAGCACGTACTCGGACCGGCGGTGCAGATGGAGGTGCAACGCTTCGAGAGTCCCCGCGGGTATCTCACCCTTCGCTGGCGCAACCATTCGACTGAAGCCCTGTTCGGTTTCGAACCCGGCCAAGCATGGAAGCGCTGGGAAGCCATCTTCAATGAAGGCTCGCGCTTCCACCAGCAGGGAGCGCACGAGGGGCGAGATACGAAGGTGCGGTTCTTCCGCACTCCGCTTCAGCGGCAGCTGCCAGAGCGAAACCAGCGCCAGATTGGTGACTCAGCCGACGGCTTCTTTCGAGTTGTCCATCTCGAGCGAGACGAAGCCGCGATGCTCTATGCTGCCCATGACCTACACGCCGACGTCCTGCAGAGCAACCAGAGCTTCTCGACCGAAGAAGTCATTGCGTGCCTGCGTACCCGCCTCAAGGACTTTGCGGAGCGGGTTCTGGAGGGGAAAGCCCCGTCGTCGCGTCACCCAGAAACGCTACCGGTTCGTGACGACCTGCCGGCACGGCTCAAGAGTATCGTTCAGACGGCGAAGCTCGTCACGTTGTCTGCGCTCATGGAGCGGCTGCAGCCAGCCTTCGCCGTCAATGAGACGGCGGTTCTGGAGGCATGTTCCAAGCTCCCCTCGGTGAGCGTGTTCTCGTCACCTCAGTGTACGGTGGTCCAATGGATCCAATCGCCCTGAGCGTGAGTCAGCTGCGTGCCGCAGTCGTGGATAAGGACTGGCGTGAGCGGTGGAAGCGCGGCGAGAATCCGTCATGCCAGGTCTACGCCCCACCCGGGACGGCGACGGTCTACGGAAGGCGTTTCCACGAATTCGCGGACAAGCTCGTGCGCGAACTGACGGCGCGCAGTGATGGAGCCGCACGTCTTACCTCGGACGAACTCGTCGGGGTGGCCCACGATCTGGGCGCAGGTGCGTTCATCCGTCAGCTCTTGGCTGCTGGCGAAATTGAGTCTGCGGGCATCATGACGGACGCGCTGCATCGCTTCGCTCAGCGCCTCTGTCTGCTCCGTGAGCGCCACCCCGCGTTCGCGGGATGGTCGGATGTGTTCATCGGTCAAGAGTTGGCTCTGTCCAATGTTCGTTTGGAGACGAGCGGTCCTCGCCTGATCTTCGTCTCGGGCGCCATGGACTCGGTGCGGCGCCACCCAAGCGGGTCGATCGAAATCGCAGACTACAAGCTGACTCAAGGCGGTCATCTCGAACTCGAGGTGGTTCAACTTGCTCTTTATGCGCGCCTACTCCGTTCCTCGGATCGCTCCTTGCCGCTGCGCGGGGCTCTGGAGTACTACTATCCGAGACTCCACGTTACCGAACTCGAGGAATCCAACCTTCAAGCGGTCTACGTGGATTTGGTCCTTCCCGCGTTGAAGGATCTTGCGACTCCGCTCGATTCGAACGAGGCGGGGAGGAGTCACGGGAGCGCCGGGTTTGCCAGTCGCCGCCTGTCACAGGAATCGGCGCAGGCGAGCGCAGGGTTCCGACAGGGCGAGCGCGTTCCTCAGGAGATCGGGGCGAGGTCTGCCGAGCCTGCATCGACCACGGCGGTGCAGACCGTGTCGCGCGATCCGCGAGCAGTGACGCCCCCGCTGGTGACGTCAGCGCCCCCCCTTGCGAGACCACCACGCGCGTCGGAGCGTGGGGCGCAACCACCGGAGGCGAGCGCCATGGGGGGGAGCTTGCCCGAGAGGCGGAGGCAGGTCGACCTCGGCGTGTCACGCGGCATCAAGCGCGAGGCTGTGACGCTGCCCGTCGCCGAGCTGGTCCGGCACACTGCCGTCGTGGGAGGTAGCGGCAGCGGAAAGACTACGCTTGCGCTCAACATCCTGGAGCAGGTCCTGGATGCCGGGCTACCGGTCATCCTCGTCGATCGCAAGGGAGACCTGTGTCGATACGCTGACCCCGATGCCTTCTTGGGCGGCGACCCGCGCCTCGCATCTCTGAGACAGCGACTCGACGTCGCGCTCTTCACGCCCGGGCACCGTTCCGGACGAAACCTCGGGGTGGGAATACTCCCTCCTGGCACAGAGACGCTCAGCAGTACGGATCGCGAGCAGGCATACAGCATCGCATCGCAGTCGCTTGCGTCGATGATGAACTACAAGCAGGGCGCGACCGACCAGGCAAAGGTTGCGGTCCTGAAGTGCGCCCTGTCCGCTCTCGCCGAACACGGGCCATCTTCGGCGATCACCCTGAGCGATCTGATTCGCTTCATCAACAGTGAAGATCCAGCGCTGATGGGGGCGATTGGGGCACTCAACCCCAAGCACTGCTCGAGTGTGGGCGAGAACCTGCAGACGCTCGAAATCATGCAAGGCGAGCTGCTTGCGGCCGACGAGGAGATGCTGAGCGCCGAGCTACTTCTGGGGCTCGACCCGGAGCCCGAATCGGGCAAGACCCGGTTGTCGATCATCAGCACGAAGTTCCTTGGTGACGACAAGACGGCGCTGTTCTGGGTGGCTCAGCTCCTCGTCGAGCTCTCGCGTTTCGCTGGCCGCCATCCGGACAGCAACCTGCAAGGCGTGGTGATGTTCGACGAGGCGGATCTCTATCTGCCAGCAACGTCCAAACCGATCACCAAAGCGCCCATGGAGAATCTGCTCAAGCGGGCGCGTTCCGCTGGGCTTGGCGTCATGCTGGCGACTCAGAGCCCCGGAGACCTGGACTACAAGTGTCGGGAGAACGTGCGAACGTGGTTTATGGGGCTGGTCAAAGAGAAGACAGCGCTCGAGAAGCTGAAGCCCATGGCTTCTGAGGCGAATTTCGACGCCGCCTCGTTGCTGCCCAAGCAGAAGGTCGGACAGTTCTTCATGGTTGCCGAGAAGGACTCACTGCCCTTTGAGTCACACAGGTCGCTCATGGAGACCGAACAGCTGCCCGAGACGCGAATTCTGGATCTCGCGCGACGGACTCGGGAGGCGCGTTGAAGCGGCGTGACGGTTCAGCGTGACTCCAACGCGCGTTGAGCCGTTTCCGTTTCGAGTGTGATGCGTGTGTCGGCGTCTGTACCGGAACACCAATCGGGCAATGAAGGAACGGGATCAGCGTAGGCCAATGCCGAGGCGTCCGCCACGTTCTCCTCGGCGAAGCGAGCAGCGATCTCGGGGGTGATCCCGCGCAGGCTCGTGAGGGGAATGAGCTTCGAAGGCGAGCAGGTGCTACCCCAGCTCGATTCCGGCGTAGAGCTCGTCCACGTCGAGCGCCAGGGGCGGAGCGGCAAGCAGCACCCGCTCCCCCGATCGCACGTCTCGCTCCGTCCACCCTTCTTCGGTTCGTTCGACCACCGTGACTCGCGCGCCCCGGTGCGACACCAGGAGCACGGCGCGAAGGCTGGATAGCAGCTGGTACTGGCTGAGCTTCTCTCCCCTATCGTAATCTTCGCTGGACGGGCTCGTCACCTCGACCAAGAGCGTGGGGTTCAGCACCGCATTCCGATCCATCGATGAGACCTCGCGCTCGCCGCAGACGACCGTGGCATCGGGGAACGTGCTGAAGTCG
>CAYRKE010000185.1:0-15589 GCA_964424695.1 uncultured Polyangiaceae bacterium | reverse complement strand
GGGGGGCGACGAACCGGCATGATTCGGCCAACGGTCTCTCATGCCAAACCTTTAGTCCCTGAGCGATCCATGCTCGACCAATTCTGGCAGGGCGAACTCCGGCTCCGGCGGCTTGGGGGTGAGTGCCAAGATCACCAGCACGTCCGGCGGCCCCCAGGCTCGGGGCGGCCCCCCCCATGCAGGGCTCGCGCCGATAGTGCTGCCGTCGTCATCGAAGACGACCGAACGGGTGCGGCGCAGTTCGAGGGGCCGTTCCAGCGGGATGACCGTTGGCTCGCAGTTACTCGACGGACGGGGTTATCGCCTCTCCCCGAGCCTGAGCTTCCCGCTGTTCGCCGTCGGCGTACATATCGGAGTTCAGGTCGAGCCACAGGGCCACCGTTCGGAGCTCTTCGTCCGAAAGCGCGACACCCTGATGGCCACCAGCGAGGAGGGAGTAGAGCCGGGACGTTCGAGCTCCGTACTCTCCAGGCGTCGTTCGCGCGGGGCCGAAGTCGTAGGGATAGCGGTGGTACGAGAGGTAAGCGTCCAGGTTCCGGTACGATGCGAAGAACCAGTCAGGGTCGCTTCGATAGTCGCCTGCCTGTAGCGAGAAGGCGCGCCCGTTTCCTTCGTGGCAGCTCGTGCAGTGCGTATCCAAGATGGGCTGGATGAGCCGAGCGAAGGATACTGGCATGCTGCCGTCAGCCTCGGGCTGCAGCACCGAGGGCGGTCTCCGCATCGCGAGAGGCATCCCTGCGCCGGGGCGCGGAGCCCGATAGCGCCTTTCGTGACAGCCCTGGCAGGTGAGCCGCATGGATCCGGGCACGGCGTAGGTCGCCGATCGCATGGTCTGCACGACGAGCCCATCTTCGTCGAGGGCCTGGAAGTACACCGGCTTGCCGGGGGGCAAGAGGAAGTGGGCGCTGCCGTCCGATTCGACCGGTACCGTGCCGAGCGAACCACGGCCGTTCTGGTCATTGTACAGGATGGCGCTGTGTCCGAGCCGCGGCTCAATCGTGTTCGGGGTCGCCTTGGGGAACACCTGCACCACGCGCAACGCCTTGATCTCAACGCCGACGGGCAACGGCAGGAGGCTGTCGTAGACGTTGACCAAGGTCACCGTGGCCGGCTCGGTCTTCTCGAGGATTCGGTCTGAGGGGATTACCGGCGGAGTTTTACGCGGAGCAAGCGGGATCGGATCAAGGCAGGAATAGGCTGGGTCGCCGTAGATGCGTTTCTTGTTCGCGTTGCGGTCGATGAGATAAATGTCGAACCGTTTGTTGGTTAGTCCATGCTGGTTGCTTTCCGGGTCGTGAACGACCAGGAACCGATCCTTGTCGACGGGCCACGCCGTCGCGTACTTGTGATCGTCGTTCTGTCCGACCGTTGCTTCTGGGAAGCCGGCGTCCGGAGTGAGGACGGTGTATTGAGCCATGCCATCATCGTCCTCGATGTCTGGATCGACGATGACGAGAGACCCATACGCTTGTTGGTGGTGGGCTGAGGCGGTTCCGACGAGCTGGTTGGTGTCCGGAATCGCTCGAATATTGACCAGCATGCGGGGAGTGACGTTGGACCGGGTGGCGTAGTTGGTGCCGATGGCTCGCGCGTCCAGCCCGTTCGGGGTGGTGAGCCAAGCATGATGCACCTGGTTGGAACCTCGATCCACGTAATCCCATCGCGTGTAGAGTAGGAACCCGTTGTTGTCGACGCTCGGATGCCACTCGTTGGTTTCGTGGAGACTGATCGCCTCGATCCCGGTTCCATCCGCGTTCATCACGTGAAGGGTGTAGACAGGCACCGGCCGCTGATGACAGCGGCCATATCCGCCTCGTCGGTCGGAAATGAAGGCGATCCGTCCGTCGGGAAGCCAGGTGGGATCGAAATCGTTGTGTGGCCCTTCGGTCAACTGAGTGAGACCAGTGCCGTCCGCGTTGACCTTGAAGATGTGGAAGGTGGAGCCCTCCGTCCAAGTCCCATGCTGCCCGATGTCGGTGTAGGCAAACAGGATCTGGTTGCCGTCATAGTGGACGTCTGGTGACAAGAACCCGCCACCCTCGAGTTTCTGGCCTTGGTGCGGCCCGTTCTCGCACGTCGAGTTGGCCAGCACATTCCGTTCGATCGGATTGCCCGAGAGGACGTCTTCTAGGACGAAGAGACCTCCGCCCGGTACCGCGTTGAAGCCGTGGTACTGGTCGCACATGTGCCCTCCTCTAGGATGGTCAGCGGTGGGGAGGTAGTGGCGTTTGATGAACAGGATCTTGTCCAGGGCGGCTAGCTTGGGGTCCGCCAAGTCGAGGCTGTCCAGCGAAGCCGGGGTGACGTTTTCACCGCGGAATGGCAGGCTGGGTGCCGGCTCCGGCATGGAAGGGAATAGCTCCACCTCCTCGGGTATCGGGACATCGAGCTCGAGGAGATACTGGGCGAGATCGTCAATTTCTTGCTCGGTCATTCCTGCCGTGACGCCATGCAGCTGCTCGGCGTTCCTGGTGGTGAGCATCTCCTGCAGGGTCGCTGCAGACCCATCGTGCAAGTAGGGCGGAGTGCGCCACAGATCAGCCAGAGTCGGCGTGTCGAATTCGCGGCTGTCGCTCGGGAGGTCCGTACTACCCATCGTGCCAGTATCGTAGAGCTGCAGATCGGTGGTGTAGGGACCTGAGTGGCAAGGACCACACCCGGCTTGCTCGTAGAGCAGTGCGCCCCGCTGTGCGGAGGCGGAGTACTCTCCTCCTCGGCGATAGGGGTCCGGCTCGCCGGTGAGCGTATTGACGTACGTGGCCACGGCGAGCTGCTGAGCAGCGTCCGGCATCACGAACTTGATGAATTTGTATCCCGCGGTGACCGCCACGCCAGCGTCTGCACGTATCCCATGGGCCATGGCGGGAGGCGTGTTGGGCGAGTAGAGCAAGGACTTCGTGTTCTTGGGGTTTCCCGCGCCGTCGTTGAGCAGGTCCCAGTTGAGGCCGTCGGCACGACCGTCGGGGTGGCAGGTGGCGCAAGACAACCACCCCTGCAGAGTGTCGGATGCGTCGTGGAATAGACGTTCTCCCTGTCGTGCCCAGGTCTCTTCGGGTTGGATGCCAACGTCGACGTATTGTTCGACCTGGCCGCTGGCGACATCCACGAGCCCGACCTGTCCGGCGAAGTGGATCGCGACAGCGAGCTGGTTCCCATCGGGGGAGAGGGCGATACCCCGGGGCCCTTGGGCCGCGCCCAGACCAACCACTTGGAGTGCTCCTGCCCCGTACAGTGCACCCAGATCATCCTTGAGGAGCTCGCGCTTGCTGGGATCGGCAGCGATCTCGAACCACACATCGGAGAGCGGCCGGTTGTACCCACTCTTGTAGCGGTCTTCGAGGGTCGGCACTCGCCCGCCTTGGCGGACGAGCTCGGCGGGGATCTCGCCCGCCATCAAGCGATGCAGTAGGGCGAGATCCACACGCAACACTTGGTGTTTGCCAGCGGCCGAGACCCAGAGGCTGTCACCCTCCGGACTCACGGCGACGCCCCAAGGATCGGCTGCGCCTTCGCTGATGCGGTCGAGCAGCACGGTCGCGTACAGGCTCTGGTCCGATAGATCGATGATGGACAGGGCGTTGGTGACGATCCATCCGCGAAGCAGGTGAGTCGTCGGAATGGTGGTGCGCCCCAGAAGATGCACGACATAGGCCCACCTGCCGTCGGGCGAGCAGTCGACTCCGCGCACGGCTGAGGAGCCGAACGGGAGGCGAATGTTGGTGGCGACGCTGGCTTGGTCGACGTCCACGAGGCTCACGGAGGCGGCAGCGTCGGGTTGGGTCGCGTCACCTGTGGGCAACAGGTGGGTGACTACTGCCATGCTCCCGTCGGCGACGAAGTCCACGTCGAAGGGGTACGGCTCGACCGGAACTGTGGCCGTCGTTGCGCCAGTCGCAGCGTCCAGAACGAGAACCTGGTTGAGGCCGAACTCAGTGACCAGCAGTTGAGTGCGCTCGGCATTCAACGCCACGTCGGTTGGCTTTGGTCCTACCGTGAGCCGCCGGAGGATGGAACCCGTCGCGGTGTCGACTTCGGCGACGGTTCCCGCACCGTACTCCGCCACCATCACCCGGTCGGCTCCAGACCAGGCAACCCCCTTGGGCTCTCCCGCCAGCTCCACTGCAGGGGCCAGGGTGCCCGTGTCCGCTTCGACGACCACGAGTTCGGCGGCGGTTTGGTCGCTTACTGCGATGAGGGAGGAGTCGTCGGAGTAGGCAATCGCATAAGGAGAGCGATAGGTCGGCGAGTTCGCCGATCTCCCGCCCGTTCCTTGACCCGTGCCGCCAGAGTCAGGCCCGCCATCTTCGAACGAGCCCCCACTTCCTGGACTAGCTCCGCCCGTTAGAGCACCACCGCCGGTGCTGTGCGCACCCCCAGTTCCTGGATGGGTCCCTCCGCTCGAGCCGCCGCCCGTGTGGTAAGAGCCACCGCTTCCTGGAGGCGAACCTCCTGCTGGATTGGCACCTCCGCTGCTGCTGACTGCGGAGCTACCGAGTCCGCCGCTGTTTGTCGACACGGCGCTCGTTCGCCCTCCGCTCGTTTGCCCGCCGCCGTGGGTCACGTCGGTGCCGCTTGCTCCACCTGCGCTCGATCCAGCCCTTGCCCCGCTTTCAGAGCCAGCGTTGCCGGGCGACGCGTCCGAGTCCCGGCTATCGGAGCAACTGCAGCCTGAGAGGAATGCGCCCAGACCACTCGACGCGATCCAGACCACTGCGGTGATGCTCGAGAGGCGCCATCGTGCTCGTACTTCTGTTCTCATGGTCACAATTCTTCCGGCTAAGACTCACCGCCGACTTCCGGGTCGACGCACCTATCGAACGACCATCCCGGTCGATGCGTTGGATGCTTCACGGCGTACCAGCAGCGGAGCGTGGCTCTGCCGATCTCTTGTTTGTCGTCCGCGTCCCAAATGTGAGTATCGAGCGCGACAAATTTCTGAGCCGGTGCTCGATAGGCTCTCCTCGGCTCGGTCTTCTGGCAACGACCGCCAATCCTCCAAGAGCGCACCAGCGACCGCGTGGCTCATCGGGCGATCAGCCATCGCCTCGACACGCTTGTGCCGATGAGGTGAGGGCCGCTCCCCCAGGGCCTCGTGAGGCCCAAATCAAGTCACGATGGAATATTCAACGATCCGGAGGAGAAGGACCTGCCCTGTCCCAGCCCCTCCAACCTGGGCCAGACTCCCACCCATACGATGCTAACGAAGACTCGTTCGCTCTTTCGTGGGGGTTCACACGTGATCCAATCCTGCCCGTCGACATTGCTCACCGCACTCTCGCTCATCATCGGAATCACCGTGGGGGGCTGCGAGGACAGCTCTTCCGACGACAGCCCCAACTCCGGCGGCACCGTCGGGACGGGCGGTGACATCGGCGTCACGGGCGGTGCCTCCACCGGAGGATCGATGCTCTCGAGTGGCGGCGCGCCTGGCACCGGAGGCGGTATCGCTAGTGGTTTCGCGACAGGCGGGGTAGTGGGCACAGGGGGTGTGGTGGGCACGGGTGGGCTCCTGGGCACGGGTGGCCTGGTTGCCACGGGCGGGTTCGTGGGCACGGGTGGCCTGGTTGCGACGGGCGGCACAGCCACAGGTGGGGTTGGCGTAGACAGCGGGTCCACAGGTGGCGTATCCACGGGCGGCACGCCGGCGGGTGGCAGCGGCGGGAGCAGCGCCGACACGGGCGGCAGCAGCGACTCCGGCGGTGGCAGTGCGATGGGCGGGGCTGGCGGGGGCAGCTCCTCTGCAGGTGGCACGAGCAATGGCGGAGCGGGTACAGGTGGGGTTAGTGACGGTGGTGCGGGCGCGGGCAACCCCTCGACTGGTGGGACCGTCTCAACGGACGTGACCGTGCAGCTCGGTGCCGGGCACGAACATCAGACGATCGACGGGTTTGGCATCAACGATACCTGGAATGCGCTCACGGACGCGCAGGCGCGAGAGATGTTCGACCCGGACGAGGGGCTCGGCCTGACCATTCTCCGGGTCGGCATGAGTCCGAACGGCAACTTCTACAACAACAACGAGGCGAGCAGCATCGCGTCAGCAAAGAAGTACGGAGCCACGACGATCATTGGCTCGACGTGGAGCCCGCCCGCAGACTGCAAGACCAACGGCAGCACCCAGAGCGGCGGCCATCTGAAGGAGGAGTGCTACGAGTCCTGGTCGACGACCATTGCCGACTTCGCCGCGGCCAATGACCTTTACGCCATGTCGGCGGGTAACGAACCTGACTACGCCTCCTGTGCCAACAGCAAGGGGCCACCGTGCAACGACGCCGAGTACGACACCACTGAGTACACCGGCAAGGAGATGACGGAGTTCGTCAGGGTGCTAGGCCCCAAGCTCAGGGCCGTAGGAGTCAAGCTTATCGCGCCCGAAGCGTCGGAATGGATCCATAACTGGAGCAATATTTCCGCCACGGGCTCGACCGTTGCCGGCAAGCCGAACAGCTCAGACCCATTGGAATGTGGCTGTTTCGGAAACAGCATCACGGAAGAGGTCACCGCCACGTGCGCCAGCACCTGCATGGATGGCAACGGTTACGACTACGGCCACTGGATGGCCGCTGACGAGGAAGTGTGGGGTTACGTCGATATCCTCGGCGTGCACCAGTACGATAGCCAGGTCGCCGAGCCGTGGCCTGCCGATGTCAATGGCGGGGTGCCGGACAAGCCGGTCTGGCAGACGGAGATGTCCGGCGTGAAGTATTGGCCGGAAGCGGGACCGAGCACGGACATCAACAATGGCGTCGCCGTGGCAGAGTGGTTCCACAGCGCGCTGACGGTCGGCGATGCGAGCGCCTGGGTCTGGTGGTGGTACAGCGGCCAGAGCACCAACGAGGGGCTATACAACGGATCGACCGACACAAAACGCCACTACACGTTCGGCAACTACACGAAGTTCGTGCGACCGGGTTACATCCGCGTCGACGTCACCGGCGAGATCCCGAACGATGTTCTGTTGTCGGCCTACAAGAGTAACGATGGCGCAGTGGTCGTGGTGGCAATCAACAAGGGCAACGCGGCCGCCGAGGTACCGATCACTATCGCTGGAGGGACGGCTCCCGGCTCGATGACGCCCTGGTTGACGTCGGCGAGCGCCGATCTCGCATCCCAGACTGCGGTCTCTGTGACCGGTGGCGTCTTCACCGCTGCGCTTCCCGCCATGAGCGTCACGACGTTCGTAAGTGAGTAGTACTACCCTGCGGATGTTCGGCCACCCGCTCGCTACTGGGCGGGTTGGCTGGGTAGTGGCAACAACCAGGAACGCGAACTAGAAATGAAGAGTCCTCCGGGCTCGTCGGTCCATTCTTTGGCGCGAAAGCCTTGCAGGATGCCGGACGGCGAGGGGGACTCAGAAGGCGTGCCTATTGCGCAGTTCCACGGCAACCGTGCGGGCAGAGCCGCTCACCGGGAACGTCTTGCGCCACGAGTTGAGTTCGTTTCGGTGTCGTTCCCACCATGCGTGGGCCTCCGAGTAGGTCCACACCGGGATCCCCTCGCAAGCGTCCAGGGCTTCGCGGAATGCGCGAGCCGAGGTAGGTCGGTCCTCTGGGCGTTTGGCAAGGGCGGACAGCATCAACCGCTCGAAGGATTCGGGAAGCGGTCGACCCAACCGCTCCGACGGTGGCTCGGGCGGCTTGCTCAGGTGCTGTGCGCAGATCTCTAGGACGCTGCCGCCTCGGAAGACGTGCGTTCCCGTGACGAGAAAGTAGCCGACTGCGGCCGCCGCATAGAGGTCGCCTGCGTGCCCCATGGCTTCTGGATTGGTAATGGCCTCTGGAGGCAGGTAGAGCGGCGTACCGGTGATGGCACCTGCTGCAGTCAGTCCCGGTGCCGCAGCGTCGCGCAGATCCTTCACCAAGCCGAAGTCCACTACCTTGGCGACGTCCGGCTCACCCCCGCGCTCCGTGAGGATTACGTTGGCCGGCTTGATATCCCGGTGCACGAGCCCCATCTCGTGGGCTTCGGTGAGCGAGAGCAAGACTTGGCGCAGCACATGAGCTGCGCGCCCCAGTGGCAGAGCGCCTTGGTGAGAGACGAGCAGTTCGAGGTCGATCCCGTCGAGGTACTCCATGGCGTAGTAGAAGACGCCATCGGGCGTACGGCCGTAATCGAAGATGGCCACCGTGTTCGGGTGGGACAGACGAGCCGTCTGTTGCACCTCACGCTCGAAGCGCTGGAGCCGCTCGGCGGGCAGATTGGCCCGGGGCAGAAGCTTGATGGCCGTATCGCGCCGGAGCAGGCCGTGCCGAGCCCGGTACACTACGCCCATCCCGCCCTCGCCGATCTTCTCGAGCAGCTCATACTGCCCGATCCGCCTGGCGGCGCGAACCTCGCGCCGAAGGCCGTAGATGACCCGCGAAGCCACGGCAGTGGTCGCCACCGTCAGGGCGGACCAGAGCACCATCGTCAGCGCGTGGTCCCGCGGCCTATCCTGAGTCTCGATGGCGAGCTCAACCGGGTGATGGAGCGCCTGCCACGTGAATACCGTGATGGCCGCGGCGGCAGCTGCGCTACCCAGCGCCAGGGTTTGCGTCCCAGAGCTAGGGATGATCACCGCGCGGCAAGTGAGCGCCAGCATCACTGCGGTGACCAGCTCGATGGCGCCGGTGCGTCCCGTGTCCGCAGAGGCTTCCATGAGGCTGAAAACGACCGCCAACCCGATCGTCCCAACCACATCAATGGCCGAGAGGATCGCTCCCCCTAAACGGACACGCTTCTCCAGCGCCCACAAGCCCCCGAAGACCACAGGGAGCGACATGTGCAGGAGTCGATTGGTTTGCAGCAGACCCCTGCCAACCATTTCCCAAGAGTAGAGTAGCCCGAGGAGAAGCGTGCTCACTAGCAGGAGCCCCGCGTGCAGGTAGAAGAACAGCTTATGCAGCAGCAGAAGGCGCGACTGCAGGAAGACCTCGGCCTCGGTGCTCCCTCCAGAATCTCGATCGGTGCTGGGCTCCCGGCTGTCCAACGACATCGGGCGGAGTGTGGCAGACCCCGGATACCCCGTAAAGACCTGCGGATACCCCGTAAAGACCTGTCACTGACCCGACAACATCAGCAGAACGCTCGAGTTCGATCCCCCACCGCCTATGCGTCAGCTCAACGCTGGCACGAGGTAGAGTGAGACCCCCAGGAGCATGATGACGAAGAACATCGTGGAGGCCGCTCGATTGGACAGGCGACCGATCGGCGCCGGGAAGCTCATCTCGCCGAGGGTGATGTTCATTCGGTTGGCGCGCGCAAATCCGAAGAACTGGATCTGCATGAACGCACGGAAGGCCCAATAGACGGCGACGAACCCGAGAAAGCTCTTTCCGAACGCGGTGTTCAGCAAGTCCCATCGAAAGAAGAACGATAGCAGCGCGACATACAGGTAGAGCAGGACCAACAGTCGGCTCAGGATGTAGAGCAAGCTCCGATTGATGTCGTCGACCTTGGCGAGAGTCCGTTTCCAGGCAAAGAGCCGAGGCCAACACGAGTCGAAGGAGGCCCAGCTCAGATGGTAAATGCCTCCGGCGATGAGGAGGAGGTTCATGGCGTGTCCTTTCCTTTCCTTGATTGGGCGGTTTCGCTTATCTCACGAGTACTGTGCGCTCTTCCCAGCTTGCGCCTCCACGGTCATCCCGCACCACGATGTAGAGGGTCACCGTTTCGCCGGACGCGGACTGCCGCGCCACCCACCCCGTGGTCGTTTCGCCGTAGATCCGCGATTCATTCTCGAAGATGCCTTCGGTGGAGTAGAACTGTACCGCAACGCTTTCCGCGTATTCGCGGCCGAACTCGTCTTTGCCGTGCTCGACCGCAGACTTGGGAACCACGACTTCTATGTGGTGCCGGGTGGCTTTGGGGCAATCGTCGTACTCATTGCCGCCCGTGGCGCAGGCCTCAACCTCGGGGACGTCGTCCGCCACCCACTCCGAACCGTCGAAGAGGATGCGCGCGATGCTGGGGTTCTCGTTGCGATCCCGACTGCGGAGGTGGATCCGCTTCACCCCGATCACGTACTCGTGCAAGCTGAGGAGGTCGCCCGTCGTTCTGTCACGGCAGTCGAAGGGGACCAAGGCGTCCGGCGCGGCCTCCTCGATTTCGCCCGGGCAGGCTACGCTCAAGATCCCCACCTCTGCTAGGGGCAGAGCCGCGTCGTCAAGGCCCTCGAGGGCACGGTCAGGCACGACGTAGTCGAGCTCAGAGAGCCCCTCGCCCGAGGCGAGGAGTGGCAACGAGCCGTCCTCGTTTCGGTGGCGGTTGACCTCTTCGATGCAGCCCTCCACCGTTGCCGCAGGCGGGTTGACACAGGCGGCCCAGGCCCAGTCGATGGGGCGCCCCTCGGGGTCGTGGACGAGTGCCCTCAGGTGAACGCGCTCCCCAGGGGCGGCATAGGGGGCATCGGCCTGCATGGCTAGCACGCGGAGCGTGGTAATCCTCGAGCCAGGGTCGAAGTCGGACTCGCACGCTGTTGCTGCGCCCAGGAGGAGCCCGGTCGTGGCAACGAGAATGGCGGAGGGGATACTCCCGCGCCGATTCGCAGTGGGAGAGAGAGACGGGGAAGAAGCGGTATTGTGCGTGGTCATATTTCACCTCGGACGCCGATGATGGGGAGAATGGGGAGGCCGGACACCTTGGAGGTCTTTGAGTAGTCGTAGTTGCTGGAAACCGCTTCGACGTTCTGGCGGTTGTAGACGTTTTGGACATCGATATAGGCGTTCAGCTTCCAAGCATCGAATTGCCACGTCTTGTCGACGCGCACGTCGAGTTGGTGGAATGCCGGCAGGCGTGTCGAGTATCCGTTGCGGCTTTCGACGGGTGCATACGCTCCCGAGTCGTAGTCCATCATCCCGCCCAGGTTCGGCGTGTAGGGGTTGCCGGTAACGTATCGAAACCGACCGCCAAGCTGCCAACCAGCACCCAAGCGGTAGCTGCCGAGCGCGGTGAGGATGTGGGTCTGGTCGAAGCGGAAACGCTCGAGGGGGAGGTTCGGGGCGTCGCTGCGTTCGCTGCGAGACAGCGTGTAGGCGAGCCACCCGAAGAAGGCGCCCTTTGCGTCGTAGCGAATCATGGTCTCGGTGCCGTAGGCGCGTCCACGGCCACGGTTGCGGTACACGAGGCCGCTCGCCGAAGCTTGGGCATCCGGAACCCCGACCACGAGCCGTTGGAGGTCCTTGTAGAAGCCTTCCACCGAGACCTCGAGGTCCTGGGCCACGCGCTGTTCGAGACCCACGCTGTAGTGCATCGCGCGGCTCGGACGCACGTTCCCGTTGCCAAAGGGCTCGATGCTCTGATAGGGCGCCGGGGGTTCGTGGAAGAGCCCGACGCCGGCCTTGAGGGTGGTGCGATAGGCGCCGGGCCGGAGCTCATAGCGCGCTCCGAGACGGGGATCCGCCGTCCAACGTTCGGTCTCGGTCGCGTAGTCCACCCGCACGCCGGGGAGGAGCTTGAGCTGGTTTGAGGGTTGGAGCTCGAACAGGGCGTAGGCTGCGGGCCGCGTGAGTTGCCCCGTGGTCTCTAGTTCGCTCGAGGGTCTACCGAAGACGGGGCCCGAGGCCTCTCCGGTCTCGTAGTCCATGGCGGGCGCAATGAGGGTGATGTCATAGTCGGCCCACTCGACGTCGAGGCCTACGGTTGCCCAGGCTCCCTCCGCCAAGCGGGTTCGAAGATCACTTCGCGCATTCACGCTCCGGCTCGTGAGATCGAGGCTGATGGTGCCCACGCCCATCTCCTCGCCTACCGTGCCCACCGCCAGCGTGTTTTCCCAGATCGTGTCCTCGCCGAGGCGGGTGGTGGCGGTAGCGTGGACCCTCGCGAAGTTCATGTTCATCGACAGATCGCCCCCCGTCGCCGGGTCCGAGCTCGAGGGAGTCTTCATGGTGAGCTCCATGCGATCATCGGATCCGAGGAGCGCGACGCGTAGGGTGGTGTCGGGCGTCAGATCGTGCTCCACGATTGCCTGGTAGTCGTAGTACACGGGCGCCGCAGTGACGCCAGCCCCCGCGTCGCGGAGCATGGGGCCGAGCCAGGCATCGATCCAGGACCGCCGCGCGCCGACCAGGATACGGGTGGACTCGCCCGCTGGTCCCTCGGCGAGGGCCCGGGCGTCGAGTAGATCGAGTTGAAGCAGGCCGCCCCAGCGGTCGCTGCGCGGCGAGCGCAACTTGGCATCAATGATGCCCCCGTGGGCACGGCCATACTGGGGCCCGAAGTTGCTTGGGTACATCTCGATGCTTTCCAAGGCTTCGGAGGGCACGATCGAGGAGAGCCCTCCGAAGTGGTAGGCAAGGGGGACCGGGATCCCGTCGAAGAACACCTGGGTGTCGCGAGGAGCCGAACCGCGGATCGACAGCTCACCGCTGAGCCCTGGAGGGCGAGCCACGCCTGGTAGGCTGGTCACGGCGCGCAGCGCGTCGCCGTTCGTGCCCGGCATCTTGGAGATCTCTTCGACCGCGAGGATGCGCTTGGTGGCCTCCCGAGGCGGGCGTTCGCCCTCGACCTCGATGTCGAGGGTATCGAGCGCGGCCTGCTCATCAGCTGTTGAGGCCGGGCGGGGGCTTGGGGCCTGCATGGGCGCAGAGATCCCCTTGCCTTCGGCGGAGGGGGGCGCGACAGGGCCGCTCTCCGCGGCCGCAGTCTCGGGAGCCGAGGGAGCGGGCGCCGCCTCGGGCTCTTCGGAGAGCGCGAAGTCGAAGCGAAACGCGATTCGAGACGCGATCGGCATCCCGTCCTTGGTGGCCGGCGTGAAGACGAGTCCCTTGGCGGCGGCGAGCGCCGAGTCGTCGAACTCCGGACCACCGGACTCGACCACCGACGCGTTGGTGACGTGCCCCTCTGCGTCGAGCTCGAGCGACAAGACGACTGACGCGGCCTCTCCGGAAGCGCGCTTGGCTTCTGGGTACGCGGGCTCGACCGACTCCACCAGTGTCGGGGGCACGAGGGCGGGCCCTGACTGCGCCGGCTGCTGGGCTTGCGCGCCGTTCGAGTAGGCGGACGCTAGGAGCACGATCGCGACGAGGCTGCTGCGCGTGAGGCACGGACGCACCTGCCATCGTGAACGACGTAGAGTCTGGTTTCCTTGGGTCATGGCCGCCCTTCAGCAAGGTTCGGACCAACCTTGCAGTCTCGGTATTTCGCGGGACAGGATGGCGTCTGTTCCGCCTCTTCGCCGAGCGCCACGGGGTCGGCTTCGGTGTGGCCGCTCCAGCGTCTGGCGGACACCTGTCCGCATCCGGACGAGCAGGTGTCCGCTACCGGCCAGGGCGGCGTTCCTACTCTCCTGCCACGCGTGGGGCCCATCACGACTTCGCGGCGCACCCCCCCAAGTTCGACGCGCCGCGGCGTGTGGCACGCCCCCTGCTTCTGGGGGGCAGCACGGAGCCGAAACGCTCCCTCAGCACGCACGAAAGGCCAAGCTCATGAACATCGTCGACAAGTCACAGTCCGTCCTGCTCAGCGTTGGCGCCTCACCGATTCTGTATCTGATGATTGGGCTCAGCGTCGTGAGCATCGCCGTGATGCTGGAGCGCGGCTGGTTCTTCTTCAGTATTCGCGAAGATCTCAAGCGCCTGGCAATGAATCTCACCGACTGTCTGGCTCGCGGCGATGCCGACGGTGCTCGAGCCGCGGTGGAGACGTCACGTTCTGCAGAGGCCGCCATTGCCGCAGCGGGGCTCAGGGTTCTGGATCAGGGCGTCGGGGCAACGGAAGAAGCCATGGCGAGCGCCACCGTCATCGAGCGCATGCGTCTCGAGCGCGGGCTCGCGTTTCTGGGGACTCTGGGCAACAACGCCCCGTTCGTCGGTCTCCTCGGGACGGTGATTGGCATCGTTCAGGCTTTCGCCCACCTGAAGACGGCCGGCATTGCCAGTAGCGGTGCCAGCACCGAGGTCATGGGGGCCATCGCCGAGGCCCTCGTCGCCACGGCAATCGGTCTCGCGGTCGCGATACCAGCCGTCGCTGGGTTCAACTACTTCCAGCGCAAGATCAAGTCGACGCTCGGCAACGCCGAGGCATTGACCCACGTCCTACTCGGCTACCAGAAGGCACGCGAGTCTGGTGCCGAGGCGGCGGCTCCGAAGGAACAGCCCAGCACCACTCTCGACCTCAGTTCCGCGAGCCTGACCCTTGCGCCGAGCTTCGCCGATCCCATGCCGCCGTCGTCGAAGCAACGTACCACCCTCGTGCCCAATTGATCAAGTCTACCAAGGAAAAGCCACAACCCTGGACGAGGTACTCCCATGGCAAGCGTCTCCTCCCATAGCGACGACATGATTAGCGGAATCAACGTTACTCCGCTGGTCGATATCATGCTGGTTCTTCTCATCGTCTTCATGGTCACGGCCCAGCTGATCGCGAGCCAGAGCGTCCCGCTCGACCTGCCCAAGGCGGCGACCGCTGGCACCACACAGACCCTCCTGACAGTCACCCTGGACGAGCAGGGAGCCCTTGCGGCCAATGGTCGCGCCCTTCCCAACGCGGACGCGCTCGGCGTCGAAGCCAAGCGCGCCCTTGCGGGGAACCGCGACCTCCGGGTCGTGATTGCTGCTTCCCGCGCAGCCAGTCACGGAATGGTCATGACGGCTCTCGACACGCTGCGGAGCGCCGGTGCCACCAAGATCGCATTCGCCGCCGACAAAACGCAACGTGAGAGAAGATAGGGACTTTCTGCCCTGGAAGGAGAACGACCATGGCGTCCAAGCGTATCCTTGATCCCCGAACCCAAGTCGAAGCCCTCTTCGCGGGCCGCCGCAAGCCGAGTTGGGTAGCTCTGTGCACCTTCTGTCTGGCCGCCAGTGGTCATGCGACGGCCGCTGCCATCATCGCAGAGCACCCCGCGCCGGCGGATGCGGTAGACGAGCCCATCGACGTCGACTTTCTGCTGCCTCCGGAACCGCCTCCCCCCGAAGCGACACCACCACTCCCCGAACCCGAACCCGCCCCCAAGCTCCAGAGCGAGCCGCCCATGGCCAAGCCCGAGGCCGCTCGAGCAGCTGCCCCTCTCGCCGCTCCGCCCGTGATGACGCGCCCTTCGGAGCCTTCTCCAAGTGCCCGGGACGAGGTGGTGGACTTCGCGAGCGATCCCCGCGGCTCGGTCTATAGCGGGGGGGTCGTCGCAGTGGGGGGCCGAGGTACCGTCGCCTCGTTCAGGCCGACCTCCTCGACAGGGCTGGCTGGTCGAGCCGCCCCAGCAGCCGTCCCACCGCGTCAAGCGGTCGTCGCCCCCGCTCTCCCGAAGCTGAGTCGCAAGCCGCGCCTCGCCGAGGCAGATCCCTGCCGAGGCTTCTTCCCGAGCGGGGCGGGCGTCGACAGCGGGACCACGACGGTTCGCGTCTCTCTCTCACCGAACGGAAGCGTTCAGCGGGCGATCGGGGTGGCCGAGAGCCCAGCGGGGCACGGCTTTGCGGCGGCAGCGCGAAGCTGCATGCTGACCAAGCGCTTCGATCCGGCGCGCGATGAGAGTGGAAATCCAGTCGCCTATACCATCAACGTCAACGTCCGGTTTCGGAGGTAGTGGCGGACCGTTCGGGGGCTGCCGTGGGCAGCTGGCAGCTCCGAGCGACCCTCCAAGGTCTCCCCGGAGCTCCGCGCTGCCCAGATCGGC
>CAYRKE010000184.1:0-15603 GCA_964424695.1 uncultured Polyangiaceae bacterium | reverse complement strand
CAACGCGGAGGCCAACGCGGAGGCCAACGCGGAGCTCGACGTCGAAGCCGAGGCAAGTGGCAGCGCCTCGTTCTCCGTCACGATCTCCGGGGAGATCGACGCCGAGGGGAATGCTTCCGGATGCAGCTGTCTCTGGAACATCCTCTTCTCCGATAACGGCTGCTCGCACGACTAGCGCTACTGCCGGGAACCTGTCTGAGAGGACGCCCGCCGATCTCGGCTTCCGGCTTCGTTTCGCTGCGCTTCCGGTGCTCACGTACCCCACGTACGCTCCGCTCCGGTTCTCGCGAAACCTCCCCAGAAGCCGAGCCTGACGGGCGGGCTGAGAGTCTTCGGCAGCAGGACTAGGAGTCTCGAGGGCTCTTCGTAACCTCGTCGAAACCGTTGAAGCCCCGCGGCCTACCCTCCGCGGGGCTTGCGGTTTCCATGAGTGCCTCTTGGGGTGGGCCCCCGCGACGACGGGGGCGAGGGGCACGACGGGATCGGGCCAGTAGCTACCTGACTTCGATGAGCGGGGCACAGCTGCCGTTGGCACAGACAGCCTGGCTGCAACAGTCGGCGTCGCTTCGGCATGGTCCACACACCCCGTCGACGCAGGCTGTCCCCCCCGAGCAAGAGCCACACCGCGAACAACTGCCCTGGGGCGGCTGCGCCTCACCGCAGGTTCGACTCGCCTCGTAGATCGCTCGATCGAAGACGAAGCTTGCGTTCTCCGAGGCAGCAAAACTCTGTGCGAAGACGGCACCCCAGACCTCAACGCTGGCAGCAGCCACGACACGGGCGCGGGGCGCATACAGGTTGCCAACAAATGGGCTCACCAGCAACACGTCGTGTGCGCCGCCCACGTAGATCCGCCCTGCGGCAGGCTCATCCTGGCTTGCCAGCGAGATGGGCAGGTCGACGAAGAGGTCCTCTTTCACGAATACGTCGAGTTCCGCGCTCTGCCCAAGGCTCACGGAAAGGCCTCCCTCGAGGTCGACAGAGCCATCGACGAAGAGCGCCGTCGCCCCGGTGATCCGTAGCACGACGTCTCCACTGCCACTCACTTGCCTGAAGAAGAACCGCCCACAGGGCAGCTCGAGCTCAACATGGCCGGAGATCGCCTCGAGGGCGTCCTCGCCGAGCCCGAGCGTTGCGTTGTCGTTCTCGCTCCCCGCCTGATCCACCAGTGCTCCGATGTCGAGCTGACTCGACGACTCGCAGGGGCAGGGCGCAGAGATCTCCACGACCTCGTCCGAATCGCTCTCAGCCAGAAGCGGCACTGCGACGACGTTCCCCTCATGATGGAGCTCGCCCGACACGACGAAGGGACCGACCCCGAGATACGAACCCGCCAGCCAAGCGTCGCGGGCAATCGTAGTGCTACCGGCGGCCCGAACGTCACCCGCCGCACGGAAATCACCGCGCACATCGAGAGAACCGACCAGAACCAGGTCACCCTCGCCAGCCACCGAGAACGAGCCGCCGATGTCCGTCTTCCCAGCCTCCGCCACGTAGTCTCCGTTGACTCCCACGGCAGCACCGCTGTCGTCGGTGCGCTCGGCATCATACTCGCCCGCACTGGAGTCGAACCCTCGCGTCATGAGGTAGTCACCCAGCTCCGCGTCTTCGCACGTACACAGCGCGTTCAGAAACAGCGCGGAGGCGATGCGCCCGGTGCACGTCGAGTAGCCGCTCGTGTCATCGTCGCCCCCGAGCGTCACGATGGGACTCGACGCCGGACAGCTCGCAGCCAGCGCGGGATCCTTCCTGCCCCCACTCGCTGCAGTGCTACCCGCCTCACCTCCCGCTCCCCCCGGACCGTGCAGGCTGCCAAGCAAACCATCTTCCACGCTACACGCCGCGAGCCCCCATCCCAGCCCCAGCACCGCGCGACTGCACCGAGCCCCCCCCCACCGCTGCCCCAATGCTGCGCGACTGCACCGAGCCCCCCCCCACCGCTGCCCCAATGCTGCGCGGAGCGTGGAACCCATCCCGGAGTCTGTGGTGTCGGTCAAGGTCCCTTACCCGCGCCCGTGCCACGACGCACCGCCGCCTCGACCCGCGTGGTGTAAGGAGAGCCTGGATAGGCGCTCAGGAAACGGCGAGCCCGTGCCTGCGCTTGACCAGCATGACCAAGAGACGCCAGCGCTTCGACGGCAATTGCCTCGCGCTCTTGGGTGAGCATTCCTCCAGGAAAGCGCCGGGCGTGCTCGCTGGTGAGAGCGACCGCGCGAGCCGGATTGGTCGAAACCACCCGACGAGCCTCTCGGAGCAGCGAGTACTCGTCGGCAGCGCCCGAGGAGTCCGCCCCTTGCGACTTGACCGCCGTTGCCTTCGTGTCCCCGCGAGCCGCAGAGGAAGGCCGTCGCAGCGCCCCCGAAACGCCAGGGTCTTTCACAGCTGGTGCTTCTCGCACCGAACCCTCGCCTGCCGGCTCGGGCAACGGGTCCGTCGACGCTCCCGGGTCGGTGGTCGCTGTGGGCTGCACGCCCGTGCCCGCTCCGGTCGCTGCCGCTACGGCGGGCGCGGCTCCATGCTTGATCCCCTCATTCAAGCCTGCCGCAGGGTGCGCTTGAGTGCCCGACGAAGATGCCCCGACCATCGAAGATGGAACCGTTGGCGGGGCCTCAGTTCGTCCCCCCCCAACCAAGAGCCAAGCCCCAAGACCAATACCCACCGCGCCCGTGACCAGAAGGGCCTTTACCGATACGCCAGCCCAAGACTGACCAGCCCCAGAAAGGGACGAGCCAGGCGCGGGCGCCTGAACCATGGCACCGGGGCTCGGCTCGGCACTGCAGTTCGGCTCGGCACCGGGGCTCGGCTCGGCACTGGAGCTCGGCTCGGCACCAGAGCTGGGTTCGCCGGTCGTGGACCATCCCAGTTCCACAGCAGCGATGAGCTGCTCGATCTCAGTCTCCGAGGGAACGTCCGCTTGGGCCCGCTGGAGCAACCTGCCGAGCTCGACGGGACCGACCCCAATTTCGGAGAGGCGAGGAGGATCTCTAAACTCAGTCACGACTCCTCCGTGGCAATCCTGCCTCGAAAAGCTTCCAGAATCCGCGAACGTGCCGACTTGTGTCTGAAATAGGCGGTCTGCAGCGGGCACCCGAGGGCGTCGGCGACCTGTCGCATACTGAGCCGCTGGATCTCATAGAGAACGAAGACCTCTCGTTGCGGCTCGTCGAGCTGCTCGAGGAGCCTGCCCAGCGCCTCTCGACACTCCGCGCGCTCGACCTCGGCTTCCTGAGCCGCAGGAACGACAACTTCTGGCAGGAAGTCCACCAGGGACTCGCGACTGCTACGCCCACGACGACGGTAGCCGTGAGCCACGCGCACGCAGATGCCGTACAGCCAGGTCGTGAGGGACGAACGCCCCTCGAAGTCGTCGAGACGACGAAGCGCTACCACGAACACGTCCTGGGCAGCGTCGAGCAGCGCCACATCGGGCACTCCGAGGTAGCGCAGGGTCTGCGGAACGAAACGCGCACCCTGCTCCGCAACCTGCCGCGGAGAGAGATCACCGCGGCGCGGCCGTTGGCCGCTGTGCTCTTCTGCGGGAACGTCACTGAGAGCGAGCTGGTCGGCGGTTGCTTTCATGGCTCCTCCGAGATGCTCGGACCTGCACCAACCTTGCTCCACTCGAGCCCAAGCCCAGCCAATGGGACGACCACCTCGGGACGATGAACCTCGGACGCCACTCCGGCAAGCCCACGGTAGACGAAGCGCGGCCGCACCCAAGGAACTGCAAGCCCCGCCCGCGCCGTCAGCGCCAGACCCCGCCCGAGCGGCCATGCAGTACCCAAGGAGACCTCGGCATGCCCATAGGGGCGCCTCACAGAGACGTTGTCGTCGAGCCCCTTACCCTGTCCATGGATCATCCCCAGCTGGGCGCCGCCGCAAATCCAGGTTCCCCGCCCGCCCGCAGAAGAACTCAGATCGAGGCAGAGCCCCGGACCGAGGTGCCAGCCCCAGAACCTCCCTCCATGGTCAGACGCATCGCTCTCCCTGGGAGCCCACACGCCACCTGAGACTCGCCCCAAAAACGGACCCCAGAGACGCGTGCCACCGGTAACCGACGCGCCGATGGCCGCCCCTGGTAGAAGCCCCCACGCCGCGCTGAGCTCGGCGGAAAGGGTGCGCAGCCGCCTGAGCGCGTGAGCGCCCTCGGAGGCAGGTTTCGGCTGGAGAGGCTCCGCACTCACCGTCGTGCGGGTCTCCGTTGCCTCGACCATCAGGGCGACTGCCAGCGAAATGGGCCCCTGAAGCGACGCGCACTGGGGACTCCTGCTCTCGAGATAGCGTGTCCCCAGCGAGGAACCATCAGGCCGAGTGAAGCTCAGAGCGGCAACCCAGCCACCCGTTTTCCTGGGACGTATCGAGCCCTCGACGCCGATGTCGCAGCGTGCATCCCCAAAGACCGGTCGCGCCAGCACCGCCTCCACCGCCGCCTCAATCTCCGCCGCCTTGGGGCAGCGGCGCCCAGCGCTGATGTCCCACGAGAGGCACGCATTGGGCTCGACGCTTGGCTCGGAAGGCTCTCCGGCCTGCGCGAGGCCCTTGTTGCAGATGCAGCAGGCCAGCACTCCCACGGCGATGAACGGCCTCGGGCAGCGCCGAACCGGACTCCCCTGTCGAGTGGTGAGTGACGTCACCGCACCACCAGCTGACCTGCCAGACTCGCCGCGAGATCCGGCTGGCTACCGAGGCGCTGTGCAGTGATGAGCCGCATCCCGAATGCAGCCAGCCTAGACGAAATCGTTGCCAGCGGGAATGTCGCCGATGGCGGCACCGCTCTTCAGGGCCACCGCTGCCACCAGAAGGTTCATGCCTACTCTTGCCTTGCATCGAAAACGCCGGGTTCACTAGGTGAGTGCACGACGCGGGCGCTGTTTTTGGGGCAGCTCGTACTTAATGCCTCGGCGGGAAGCATCACCGCATTCGGGAAAGAGGCCCCACGACTGACCTACCGACCACACAGTCAAGAGAACCGGGTGGCACGCGCTCCGGCGAGCACTGAGCGCGGGGTGCGCCGCTAGCGCCAGAGCGGGAAAATGAGTCGACGATGGGCGGCCTCCACCGAGATGGGAAGCTCCGCCCACACTGGCGCAAAGTAGATGGATATCGCCAGCATGATGCCCACGAATACCAAGACTCCCTTGGGATAAAGGCGATCCAGACGCGCAACGACGCCTGCAACCAGGGGGATGGCGAACCCCCAGGGGGTCAAATAGTGGTACCAGTAGGAGACGATGCGCCCCGAGATCCAGAGCAGCATCATGGACAGCCAGGCAACCCAGAGGATGATCAGCGCTTTGTTGGCATGAGTGTCGAAAAACCGGCTCCACCACTCTCGCCAGCCCCGCACACGCAGAGCCCAGGCGGCTCCCGCTGCGGGCAGCAGGGCGAGGACCACGTCTGACGAGAGGAGAAGTAACGGATTGGCAACGCTGGAGGCAAGCCGAGCCGTCTCGCCCGAGTAGGCACGCTTGAGCACCAGCGGGTGGTACATGACAAACCAGGTGTACCAGGCAGATTCCGACGGATTGGTATGGTGAGGGAACCCGAGGTGGATGCTCCGTCGCCGGTTGATCTCATCCCACACCGCCATCAGGTCGTTCGGATGCCCTATCAACTTGAGCCCGAGCATCCAAATCGCGAGGTGGACCAGTGGCACCACAGCGAATGCGGCCAGCGTATACCAAGGAACCCGCCGCAGCATCAGGAGTGCAAGGCAAACGGGCAGTCCCACCACGAAGCCGCTCCACTTGATCGAGCCCGCAAGGCCAACCAGCACTGCGCAGACCAAGACACCGCCCCAACCGCGCGCTGTCACCGCGGCGAGCATGCTCCACAGGACGAAGCAGGTCATCATCCCTTCGGGGAATGTGTCCCGCGAGAACGCCAAGCAGAACCCATCAGCAGCCATGAATGCAGCCGCCAGCCACCCGGCCCTTCGATCCTTGAAGAGGAGGCTGGTCACGAAGTACGCAAGCACGATGCTCTGAATCCCGAGGCAGAGCGCCGCGAACCGCCATCCCATCGGGTTGTCCCCAAACAGCAGGATGCCCACTCCCACCAGGAGTTTGCTGAGCGGGGGGTGGCAACACTCGCCCGTGTCCGGAAGACAGATCAGAAACTGGCGAGCCGCGCTGACGAACTGTTCCTCATCGAACCCGTACGTCAGGGGATACCCGACGTTTTGGACACGCAGGACGACGCCGCCCACAATCATCACGGCCAGAAGATACCCCGTCGCTGGATGCGACATACGGGGAGCCCAACGACCAATGACTTGCCAGATCGAGCGCGCGAGGCCGCTGGCACGGCCGGACATGGCGTTGGTGTTCATCGCGGGATCACGCAATCAGTAAGGGTTCCGACCATGACGGTCTTCTGCAGGGGGCTGAAGGGCGCCGAATCGGCGAAGCGGATCGACCCCGAATTCATGACCCCCTTCATGTTGTAGTTGCACACCACGCTGAAGCGACGGAGGGGGAGAGGTCCTGTCAAATCGGGAGAGCTCCACAACCCTGCCCCAAGAAACAGCTCGTTCTTCGTGGTGTTGTAGGGTTGGAGGACTTTGGGGTCGTTCGCCGGCCCGCTCCCAATCGGGCGTGCATCGGAGCTGTGGCCGCAGCGCAGCCCATCGATCACCTGATCCGAAGCACAGGACAACCCTGTCTTGTCGTTCTGGACCAACGTAATCTCCAGCATTCGGGTGGCGCCGACCTGCCAACCCTCGGTCGCCTGAGCGTGCTCGGCGCGATAGCGCGTCCCGGCGGAGAACAGCCAGATGCCAAAGCCGATGGCAAACACCGTCAGAAAGGTGAGGAGAAGGATGTTGCAGCGCTGAAAGAACGCTGGAGCCTCGGGTTCCGGGGCAAGCGCGGCCTCAGACTTACCCTCTGGCCCAGCGCCGGGTTCCCGGGCAGGCGCGGCCTCAGACTCACCCTCTGGCCCAGCGTCGGGTTCCCGCGCAGGCGCGGCCTCAGACTCACCCTCTGGCCCTGTGTCGGGTTCCCGGGCAGGCGCGGCCGCAGACTCACCCTCTGGCCCTCTGTCGGGCGCCGGGGCAGGCGCCGCATCGGGCTTCCCTTCTGGGGGATCCTGGCTAGCGGGTGGGCGACTGCTCGTGGCCGGCTCGGAGGACATGCGAAGCGAATAGCGGGGGGAAAGAGCACCGTCAACCCTGGGCGGCCGGTATCGCGTCTTGCGAAGCCAGGACATGGGCGTCTGCACCGCAGTTCGAGCGCCGGGGCTCGAGGATCAGACTGACGCCCAGTGGGCGGCGGGCCGAGGCGCGGCACTCTGCTGAAGAAATGGCTAGCGCGGTCGTATCGGGAAGCATGCTGGTGATCGGTTCCCGGTTCGGTCTCCTCGCGACGGCCTTCCCCATTGCGGCAGTTCTGGTTGGCTGCAGCTCGAGCCGGGGTACCGGTACTGGGACGTCCGCCTCGACAGACCTCGACGCTTCGGCTGGAGGCGCGCCCCCGAGCGACGGTGGAGACTCCTCGGGCAGTGACCTTCCGATGACGAGCTGCACATTCACCGTCGAATCGTCGGTCAGTACAGCCATTCCAACGGTTGGAATCGTGGAGTGGTCGACGAGTCTCGATCACGTGGACGGGGCCACCATCGACTTCGGCCTCACCACCGAATATGGCCTGAGTGCATCTGTCGATCTCGAGCGGCCCGGATACCGCACGCTGCTCCTGGGCATGAAGCCATCCAGCACCTACCACTTTCGGATCACCGCCACGGGAGACGGCAAGCGATGCGCGAGCGAGGATCGGACGGTCAAGACGGGCGCGCGAGCCACAGGCCTCGGAACCCCAACGCTGAGCCCGCCTTCAACCCCAGCCGCCGCGGGGGGGTACAAGGTCACGGGGAGCTACCTGGGAGGCAAGACCTTCATCCTCGACGCGGACGGCGACTACGTGTGGTGGTTCGATTCCGGCGAGGTCACCCGTGCTCGACAAAGCTTTGATGGCGAGTCCATGTGGATCGCCAAGGGCAACGTGCCCCGAGGTGAGGCCCGGGTGGTCCGAGTGAGCATGGATGGTCTCGATGTCGAAGACTACTCCGCACAGTTCGAGGGGTGCAACCACGACCTGACGGTCTTGCCCGACGAGACCGTCGCCTTCATCGCCTACAGCGAAGCCTCGGGCTGCGACAGGGTCTCAGAACGCGCGCCGGACGGCATGGTCCGCGACGTCGTTGCCAATGCTTGTGACCTGCTGGGAGTCCGGCAAACCCACGTCAATGCGATCCACTACGCTCGGAGCGACGATACGCTGATCATCTCAGAGCTCGACAGCAACTCTTACACCAAGATCGACCGCTCCGGGAACCTCATCTGGACCCTAGGCGGGAGTCGTGCGACCATCAGCGGCAACTACGGCTGGGATGGCAATCACGGCTTCCACATCCTGCGCGAAGATCGACTGCTCATCTTCAACAACGGATCGACCGGCTCGGGCAGCGCATCGCGAATCATCGAGCTAGTGATGAATGATGGGTCTGCGTCACGAGCGTGGGAATATGAGTCCGCTGACGGAATGCAAAACACGGTCATGGGCGACGTGCAACGCCTGCTGAACGGCAACACGCTGATCACCTACTCGACGCGGGGAGTGGTCCAAGAGCTCGACGCCAATGGCAACCTCATTCAGGAGCTTGGTTTCGGCCTCGGCACGTCGCTCGGGTACCTGGAGCACCGCATGTCGCTCTACGGTCCCCCGCCACGTTGAGCTCGGTGGAAACGGCTGTCCTACAGAGTCCCCGCCGCCCCGACAGCTGACCAGAGTTACCCCTAGGCGGCAGCGCCTGGCATTCGCCCAAGGGGACGCTGTGGCCAGAGCTGCTCCGAGCAGCGCTCGTTTCCTGGTCCCTCGATATGAGCTCGGGAGCGACTCTCGGTGGAACCGCGTGTGTCTCGAGCAGCCTCAAGCTGCCGCAGCGAGGATAGTGTCGCGAAGGGCTTAACACCTCGTGCCCCCTGCCGTTCCTAGTTCGTCGGCTGGCCAACACTGGGCGTGTGGCCAATCGACCCATTCTCAGAATCGAGTAGGCCATGGTGGTCTCGCAAACCTCACGCACCGTGTCTCGGAGCTGCACGCCCGCAGTCGAGGGAAGCGCGCTCGCCACTAGGTTGAGTTCACACGCTGGGAGGCGAACACAGGTAGCGACACAAAGCGGAGGTCGCCCCAGCCGGGCAGCGCCGTCGCGACCTTGAGGTTCGTCCAACGCAACCTAGAACAAGCGCACAGGTCAGACTTCTTGGAGCAAGAGCAGATGATTCGATCTCATGAAGCGTCAAAGACATGCTCGGCGCAGAAGGTGAAAACAATGAAGTTACTCTGGCAAGAGAACTACGTCACGAGTGGCGGCCCTCTAGGAGTGGCGGCGTTACTCGCTGGCCTCGGAACCGCAACGATCGTGGGCTGTGTCTACGATGCCGACGATCGCTGCAGTGGCAAGCAGATGCTCAACGAGGAGGGCATTGAGTACTGCGTCTGTCCCGAAGGGTCAGCGTGGACCGAGGCGGGTTGCGTCGAATGCGGTGGACACGAGGTCGCCGGCCCGACTGGATGCACCTGCGACGCAGGCTACGGGCGCCCCGATCCGGCCAGCGCCTGCCAGGTTTGCGGCGATAATGAAGTAACGGGGGCCAATGGTGCTTGCGAATGTGCCCCTGGATACGCCCGAACCGCCGCGGGTGAGCCCTGCGAAGAGGCCGCACCGACAGGAGACGACACCACGACCGAAACGGCGTGCACGTCCGATGCGGACTGCACGGACGGCGCCCGATGCAACCTCGACGCAACTCCGCCCGTGTGCCAACAGCCGCCCACAGGGCTCAATCAACCATGCACGTCGGATGCGGACTGCGCAGGTGGCGAAGCGACCTACTGCGACATGTTCGTCACCATGTCTTGCCTGGTCCAAGGATGCACGCTCACCCCCGACAACTGCTTCCCGGGCACCGAGTGTTGCGATCTCACAAGCTACGGGATCGCACAGTACCTCTGCGTCGAGGAAGGAGCGTGCGCGACATGATGAACCAACAAGCTCGATTCCTCAGCCCCGTGCAGGGGCTTGCCGCTGCCCTCACCGCGGTCGTCTTGGCCCACGGCGCCAGCGCCGCGGCGCAGGCCAACCCACCACCGCAACCCGGCGCGCCAGTGCCCGCACAGCCGCCTGCCGCTCAGCCCGCCCAGCCAGCAGAGGCGCCCGTAGCTGAGCAGTCACCGACTCCGGCTCCTCCCCCCGAGGGCGCGCCGGCATTGTCCCAGGAAGCCGCATCGATACCCCCACCCGGTGGGGCCGAAGGAGCGGTGACCCCCCCAGCGCCCGCCACTCCACCTCCCGCAGGAGCGCACGCGGAGGCGCCCGGTACGGCCACGGCCGACGCCAGCGCTGACGCAATCATGGCTGAGCTGGCCGCTGGCTCTGATGGCAGTGCCGAGATAGCCCAGGAGCTCGATGACGGGAGGGTCGGAATCGACATCTACGGCTTCGCAGACTTCACGTACAACCACCTGCTCGGTGAGCGCCGCGAGTGGAACAATTACACCTTCGGTTTCCCGAGCTTCTACGTGGGCAGTCTCAATTTCTACTTCAGCTCTGACTTGGGCGCGAATTGGCGTGCCTTGTCCGAGATTCGCTTCACGTACCTGCCGGACGGCGTGGACACGGTGGACATGGCCACCAACACGAGCACCCGAACGAGCACCGCCTACCCGGACTACACGGACTACAACCGCCCCGTCGATGTTGGAGGCATCATCATCGAACGCGCCTGGGTGGAGTATGCGGCTCATCCCTTGTTCACCGCTCGCTTCGGGCAATGGCTCACGCCCTATGGCATCTGGAACGTGGACCACGGCTCTCCCACCATCATCGGGACGACTCGCCCGTACATCATCGGGGCCGAAATGTTCCCTCAGCGCCAGACCGGCATCGAGCTCTATGGGGCGCACGGAATGAGCGACACCCAGGTGGGCTATCATCTCACGCTCTCCAACGGCCGCGGTCCTGTCGAAAGTTATAAGGACTTCGACGCAAACAAGGCCTTAGGCTGGCGCGCCTGGGTGCAACAGGATACGGATTTCGGCTCCTTCGTCGTCGGGACTTCCGGATACCGCGGGCGCTACAGCGATAAAACCCAGAACACCCTTTATACCCCGGGTGCTACCCCTGACGAGCCAGGAGAAATCGCCAACGAATTCACGTTGAATCGTGAATACAAGGAATTGAGCCTCGCCGCGGACTTCAAGTGGACGTGGGGGGGCGCCATTGTTCAGGCCGAAGGCATCGTCAACGACCGGAGCTACATGGACGATACCCGCCCCGCGGCGGATGCGTACGTGGGACAGGGCTGGGCGGCGGACTATCGGACCTGGGGCGTCTATGGAATTGCGGGCTACCGCTTCGATTGGTATGGGGTCATGCCCTACATCGGTGGCGAGTACAACGACTTGAGCAAGACGAGCTTCATGCCGGGAGCCGGCGCTATCTGGGGCGGCCTCAACGTTCGCCCGACGGCGAAGGTGGTCCTCAAGGTGCAAGGCGTGCAAAGCTTCTATCCCGGAGAATGGGTGGGGTTCAAGAAAGCCAAGGGGCTCCAGCTATTGGTGACTCAGATCGCATGGAGTTTCTAACATGAATAACCTCAAATTGGTCGCAGCATCGGCCGCGCTTGCCGCGGCTGCATTGGTCGGAACCACCGGAACCTCCCAAGGGGCAGATACTCGAGTTGCCGCTATCGTCGTCTCGAGCAACCTGCCGGTTGACAGCATGTCGTTCGGCGATCTGAGGCGCCTTTATCGGGGAAGCGGGCTTATGGCAGGAGGCCAACAGCTAGTCCCGCTTACCTACAAGAAGGACTCCCAGGAACGGACGGATTTCGATGAGATCGTCCTCGGCATGTCGGCGGATGAGGTAGGGCGGTACTGGATTGATCGGCGGATCCGGGGCCAGTCCGGTCCCCCCAAGGCAGTCGACTCGCCGAACCTCCTCCTCCAGGTCGTGACGAAGTTCAACGGAGCGATCGGGTTCGTCTGGTCCGACGACGTGCCTCCGGGGGTCAAGATCCTGAAGATCGACGGCAAGCGCCCCGGTGAACCCGGCTACCCAGTTCGCCAGTAGAGCGATTGAGGGCTTGCCGCGCTTGTCCCCCCCCCCCGCGAGCACCTCGAACAGGGGCCAGTGAGCAGGTTGCGTTGATTCTCGAACGGAGTCGCCCCAAAAGCCACGTCGGGGCGGCTCCGCGAACGGATGGAGCTGGCATGCTGACCCGCTCTCGCAGGAGCCAGGCCGCCCGAACTGAACCTTCGCTCACTCGGGACAGGAGGCCCAGACCGAGACGCCCTGGGCCTCGAGTGCCTCGATGGTGGAGGCTTCGTCGGTGCACGAAAAGGGATTGGTTTGGACGTCGAGGATCCAGGACCCGCCGGGTAGGCTGGAGGATGAGGCGAACCCGGCAAAGCTCAAAAAAGGCTCGAGGTGAGCAATTGCGTTCTGGCCCAAGTAGAGCCGCTGCAACACAGGCAGGGCGGCGAGCGGCGTCGGATCCGAGATCTGGTTGAGGGAGGCATGGACCTCGACGAGCCCCGTAAGGCTCGCAAGCCCCGACAGATCCTGCATCGCGCATCGCTCGAAGTACACGGTCCCAAGCGCACCAAGGCCGTCGAACTGGAGCGTAGTGAGGGCGTTCCCCGACGCGTTCAGGTAGGTCAGCGCCGGCAGATTGGAGAGCCTGAGCGACGAAAGGAGGTTGTCCGCAACGTTGAGGGCCTGCAGGGTCTCCAGGTTCGCCACCGTGACGTCGGTCAGTTGGTTGCCAAGAAGGCTGAGGTACGAGCTGACGGGCAGCGCGGAGGCGTCGAGCACGGTGAACGCGTTGTTGTCCAGGTTCAATGTGGACAGAGGGGGCAGCCCACTGAGCGGCGGAGGCGCGCTCAGCCCATCTGCGCTGAACGTGACGGAAGAAAGGGACGGGGTGTCGTGCACGCCGAGCTCGCGGAATGCGCTATCCGTCACCGTGAGCTGGGACAGCCGCGGGAGGCTCTCCAGCGTGAGCCTATCCATCGTCGTGGAGGAAATCCACACGTTGTACAGGCCCGGCAGGTCCCGCACCACCAGTTCACCCAAAGTGCTGCCATCGACGTCGACCGAGCCAGCGCGCTCAGAACCGGTCACCAAGATACGGTCGCTGATGATACCATTCAGGTCGACGTACGAGAGCGCCGGCAGCTCGGTCAGAATGAGATCTGCGATGCGCGCGCTACCGAGGGTGAGGTTGCTCAGCGCCGGCAGCCCCGAGATGTCGAGCGCCGCCACGTCGAACCCGCTAGCGGTGAGATAGGCAAGGGAGCTCAGTTCGTTGAGGCTCGACCAGTCGCCCACTGCAGTCGAAACCAGCATGAGCTGGCTGAGTGCTCCCAGCGCCGCCAGGGGCTTCAGCGTGTCGATGGGCTGGTTCGAAACCGACAGCGATGTCAGGTTCGGAACCTCACCGAGGGGCGAAAGGTCGGAGGCTCCGGTTCCGTCGAGGGTGACACTCGAGACCGCTCCGAGGCACTCGATCCCCGAAAGCGAATCGACCTCCGATCCCGTGACGCTGAGACTATCGAGAAAGCAGGCTCCCTCGCACGTCTGGGCCTCTCGAGGAAGCTGCGCGAGAAGGTCAGGGTCAGCGTAGGCAATACCGCCCTGACACTGCGGTAGGTCGCTACAGCAATTGGGACGCTCGATCATGAAGGCCAGGTCGTCGACCCAGACATCGAAGTCCCCGTTGGTCGAGAAGAAGAACTGGATGTTGGTTACCTCGCCGAAGTCGTCTAGGGAATACGCCCCGAAATCGACGAAGCGCAGAAGATACTCGGTCCACGTGGGGGTGAGGCTAACTTGGACGCTCGCAGGGCCACAGGGTTCGCGCTCGCAGCGCCCGCCATAGATGTCGAGCGTGGTGCTGGCGGTGCTGATGCGCACCCTGAGCGGAGTGGAGGTGTCGCTTCGCGCCCAGAAACGGATCCCACCGTACGCGCTGGCGTCATAGAGCCCATAGACCTGACCGTCGAACGCCAGATCCACCCCAATCGCGACCCCCCAGCCCACAAAGCCAGTTCCGGTAGAGTGCATGGCGTACCGGCTCGCTCCGCGGGGCTCGGGGAGGAGCTCGGGCAGAATGGGAACCCCCGCTTGGTTCGGTGCCGGGTACTGCGTGCCTCCTCCGTCGTTGCACGCATACCAAACCCCTACGCGATCCGATGCGGAGCAGACGACGCCGCTCCCGTCCTCCATGTCATCGATGAGTGGCCCGCACGGCTCCCCCCCAGAGTCGGGCTCGGCGCCACTGCCACCAGTCCCCGAGAGAGCGCTGCTTCCCCCTGACGCATCGGACCTGCCTCCGGTTGCGAAGACGGTCCCCGAAGAACCTCCCGCCGGTGCCCCACCGGTCGGAGTCGTCAGGCTCCCTGCTCCCCCCAGCCCAGCTCCGCCACTCCCGAGAGTCGAGACGCCCCATGCCCCGTCCGTTGCGCCGCCGCTCCCGAGAGCTGAGGCTCCCCCGATTCCTACTGGTGCGCCGCCAATCCCCGCCCCCCAGGCGCCACCGGCTGCAACTGCTGCGCTACCGCTCCCGAACATCGAGGCCGCACCGCCCCCTGGATTGCCCCCCACCGCGACCGCCCACGCGGCGTCCCCTGCACCGCCAGCCTCGCCAGACCAGGCGACGCCTTGTCCTCCCCAATCGTCAATGCTCGACCGCCCGCCGCAACCCACGACAAGTAGGGTTGGGCTCAACAGCACCGCCGCGGTCGTAACTCGACGACGCGCAACACAGGCGTCTTCTCGAAGCTCGGGAATCGGAGCTCGGTCTTCCCCCTCGAGACACGGCTCCCGATCGCAGCCGTCGGGATGACGAGCTCGGCTCGCCCCCGAATCGAGAGACAGAGTGCCCAGGCCGAGATCAAGAGTGCTGCAATGTGCCATACGCTCCATGGCGGCAAGCCGTTCCAAGAAGGTTGCGTATTCGAGCGCCCGCCGCGGGTGCTCCACCGCGCACGGGCACGCCCGGCGATCCTACCGCTGAGCGGTGCCGCCGCAACAGGGGCAGGGGCAGGAATCCCCAGCCTCTGCGTTTAGGCCATGCAACCGTTAACACCGCTAGGAGGAGTCGCACAGGCAGCGCGCGATCCCCATCCGGGGTTCCGCCATCAGTCCGCATCATGCATCGCAGAGCAGCGGACGTCTCTCTGCCTGACTCGGTCAGCGGTCGAGGCAGCGTGAGGGGCTCCCCGGCAGCCTCTCTCGTGTCCGTTCACGCCCTGGCCACAGCAGTTTCTGACTCCTCACCTGCCACAGCGGCTGGTGCTGCTGCCTCTGCCACGGAAGCCACACCTGCGGCTGTCTCGGCCGCCGCTACGGGGGCTGCCTCCGAACCAAGATACCCATGCTCCGATTCCCTCTATGTGCACCTATCTCCGTTTGGGACCGTGAACGGACACCGCGATCCGCATCGCCCACCGGCAGGGTGTGCTAGACCGGCCGACATGAGCCAATGCACCGAGTTCCGCCTCTACGACAGCCTCAGCAAGCGCGAACAAGTCTTTCGCC
>CAYRKE010000183.1:10127-15791 GCA_964424695.1 uncultured Polyangiaceae bacterium | reverse complement strand
AGCTTGGCAAGAAAGAGCTCGATTTCGTCCTCGGAAACATCGAGGGGGGGTCGTAGCCGAATCGTCTGCGCTCCAGCGCCGAGCAGCAGGAGCCCCTCTTGCTCGAGGGCCAAGTCGATCAAGCGCTGCTTGTCCTCGGGCCTCCGCAAGCTGAATCCCTGGTACAGGCCCATACCGCGAACGTTGTAAAGGTGCTCTGGATGGCGCGTCTCGAGCTCGCCGAGCCCACGGACCAGCCGAGCGGACTTGGGCGGGACCTTGCGCACGAGCTCTTCCCTTCGCACGAAGTTCATCTCTTGGACGAACCGCACCATGTCCGCGAGACTGCCGCCCCAGGTACTGTCAAGCACGCCTCGGTCGACCATGGGGCGCTTCATGTACGCGACTCCGTTCGCGAACTTCTTCGCAACCGCCACCGCATCCGGCACGTGCGGCAAGTCGAATGCGTCGATGGCAAAGATCGAACCGCACTGGCCTCCCGCAGTCTGGACCTCATCGAACGCGAGCCCCACCCCGTACTCGTGTGCCAACTCGCTGAGTCGGCGGAAGAATCCGGCGCTTGCGATCCTATGCCCCCCAGCGCCCTGAATCGGCTCCAGGATGATGCCCACGACTTCCTCGCGATAGCGGGCCAAGCAACGCTCGACGATGCTGACGGCCTCCTGGATTTCGGCTTCGTTCTCGCTCCAGGATCTGGAGTTGTCCACGTGGGGAAAGGGCACCTGGATGTTGCCCGGAATGAAGTCGTGGAAGTCCTTCGTGACGATGGGATCGTGTCCAAGGCTGGTTACGTTCAGTGCCCCAATCGTGCGCCCGTGAAACGCTCGATCGAAGTAGACGAAGCGGCGAAGGGTCGGTCGCTTCCCCTCCAGCCGCATCCGCTCGGCGTGGAGACTGATGAGGTACTTCATCATGTTCTCCACGGCCTCTGCGCCGGAATTGACGGCGTATATCTCCAGCGTGTCCGACTTCATGCACCGCGGCGCGATTTCGTGAAGCAGGCGGTAGTACTCCAAGCACTCCTGCGTCAGGAAGTCGGGGTTCGGTACCTTGTTATTTGCGGCTGCAATCAGGCGCCGCTGGTATTCTGGATCCTGCAGGCACGGGTGGTTGTGACCGAGCAGTTTGGATCCGAAAAACCCGCCCCAGTCGAAGATACGCTGGCCGTCCAGCGTTTCCAGCCACATCCCCTGGCACCGGGCGACGTCGATCACGAAGGGCTCCGGATCGGCAATGACGTAGCGACCTAGTTCCTGGAGAAGGACGCGGCTCTTGGGACCGGGGAATGAGGGCATCCTATCGATACTGCCGCGCGCCCGGTCGGAAGCAATGACATAGAATGGGTTCCGACCCGTGCCGGCCGAGCGCCATCATGCCCCAGCCGGCACCGTAGCCGTCCCCGGCAGACTCTGCTGCCTGGCGAGCACGTCCGCACCTGCCTGGCGAGCACGCCCGCACCTGTCTAGCGAGCACGTCCGCACCTGCCTGAAGAGCACGCCCACACCTGCCCAGCGAACACACCCGCGCCAGGGTCCCCGAGCGGGACCGTGCGGACGAACGCAAGCGAAAGCCGTGGCGTTCGGCGGCCAGGCGGGGGCTCGCGAGCGCTACTCGACGACCTTACTCAGCGGGAACTCGACGATATCCTCGGCCCCGGCGTCCTTGAGCTGAGGAATCAGCTCGCGAACCCGTCCTTCGTCCAGGATCGTGCTGACACTGTACCAACCCTCGGCCTGCAGCTTGGCGATGGTGGGACTCTTGAGCGACGGAAGGATGGTCTCGACCCGAGCCAGATTCGCCTCTTCGACATTGAGCATCAAACCCACGCGACCTCGGGCGTCGAGGGCCGCCTTCAGCAAGAGCGCGATGCTCCCGATCTTGCGGCGCTTCCAAGGATCCTCCCATGCCACCTTGTTGGCGATGAGCTGGGTCGTCGAGCGCATGATCTCGTGGATGATCCGCAGATCGTTGGCCTTCAGCGAGCTCCCAGTCTCCGTGACCTCCACGATGGCGTCAGCGAGATGCGGCGGCTTGACCTCGGTCGCACCCCAGGAGAACTCAACGTGAGCGGTGATTCCGTTCTCGGCGAGGAACTGCTCGGTTAGCTCTACCGCCTCGGTTGCAATCCGCTTACCCTGCAAGTCAGCGACGCACTTGATGGACGACCCGTTCGGCACGGCCACGACCCAGCGCACCGGACGCCGCAGCTGCTTGCTGTAGACGAGCTCTTGCACCCGCACGACGTCGCGCTTGAGGATCCAATCCAGGCCAGTCACCGCCGCATCGATGAGACCAAGCTCCACGTAGCGAGCCATCTCCTGCGGACGAATGAGCATGCACTCGATCTCGTCGTCGTCGATTGCCGGAAAGTAGCTGCGACTCGAAACGCTGATGGTCCACCCTGCCTTCTCGAACAGGTCGACGGTGGAATCCTGGAGGCTTCCCTTGGGGAGACCAAAGCGAAGTAGGCTCACTTGGCCCCTCCGTACATCTCTTCGGGGGTCAGAAGCCGTTCGGCATTGGTTGCCAGGCTCCCATCGGCCTGGAGCGTGCGGTAGAAGCAGCTTCGGAAACCCTCATGGCAAGCGGGCCCGCGCTGCCGCACCTTGACAATCACGGCGTCCATATCGCAATCCACGCGGAGCTCCACGAGCTCCTGCATGTTGCCGCTGCTTTCGCCCTTCTTCCAAAGCTTGTTTCGGGACCGGGACCAGTAGTGGACCTTGCCGGTCTCGATGGTGCACCTGAATGCTTCCTCGTTCATGTAGGCCAGCATCAGGACCTCACCGTCCTCGGCGTCGACGGCGACTGCCGTGACGAGTCCGTTGCCCTTGGCGAAATCCAGAGAAAATTGGGGGGTCACCGTTGCCTCCAGCGACGATAATGGGGAGACGAGATTGAGTGACGAGGGGCTAGCGGAGGGCTGAGCCTCTGTCAACGCAACCGCAGCGCTTTTCCTCACAGTACTGACGGAACTGCGTCTGCGTCGTGGGTCAGGGTACCCAGCCCAGTCCGTGTTCGGCCAAGATGGGGCTTCGGGGGTCGCCCCCGACTCGTCGGTTAGAAAATGCCCACCCCACCGAACTGAATGCCGAGGTTGTGGTCGGTGAAGTCCCCACCCGGATAGGAACCACTGATCCCGAGATCCAGCGTAGGCCCGAACATCACAGCCCAGCTGGGTTGCGGGAACCATAGGAACTGCCCCTCACCGCTCAGGGCAACCCGGGTGATATCCTCGGCGTCGGAATACGACACCCCGCCCCGAGGCCAGAACGCCCAGGAGGCGGCCAGGGGGATTGCATAGCCGACGCGGGGATAAAGGATGAGTCCATCGCCATCATCATCCCCCCCGCGATTGTAGAATCCGAGCGATCCGCCAATGCTCAGCTGATCGATCACGAACCCGTCGAAACCGACCCGCGGTGCGTTGTAGGTGCCAGCATGGCGGTGCCAACCAAACCCGATGACAGTGCCATCGCCTTCCCAGTCGTCGTCTCCACCGTCCGGCTCGTATTCGTTGGACCACCAGTGCAAGCCGAACATCCGCTCGAAGTTCAGAACGAGATCCCCCTGCTCGCCAATGGGCTGAGCGACGGCCAACGAGCTTCCGAGCCAGGTACCGAGAGCGAGGGTCAAAGCGATGAGGTGACGCATGGTTTGCCTCCTGGGTTGGGCACGAATTGACGCATGTTGCGCGGGTTCGCCGCAAGCCCCTGCACTGGCGGAGCGGTTCTGGCTCTCGGATAGGCACGGCGTCGGGCCGGATTTTCTGCCTCGAACCGCACGCACGGGGAGCAGAAGAACGGCCAGCCTGTAGCCGCCCATGCCTGTCGTTGGATTGTCTGCGGTTGCGTCCGCCCTGCGCGGCCCAAAGACTCGCGGCGAGGATGTCTCGATGTACCCCCGACCCGTCGCGCGGCCTCCGCGACTGCATCATTGAGGTAGCGCACGCCGACGAGCCCCACGCCTCTCCTTTGCTATACCGACTCCTCGATGGACTCGCGGCGCCCCACGATCCTGCTGTTCGATATTGACGGAACCCTGGTCACGACTGCGGGAGCAGGCCGACGAGCCCTCGAGGGCGCATTCAAGGCCCTCTACGGTCGGGAGGACGCCTGCCAGGGTTTCCGCTTCGACGGCATGACGGACCGGCTCATCGCGCGCATGGGTCTCGAGGCAATTGGCGTGGAGGTCACGGAACGCAACCTCTCTGCGGTCCTGGATCTCTACATTCCGCTGCTGGCAAACGAAGTCAGCGCGAGCGGCGGCGATCGATACCGTGTGCACCGAGGGGTTGTGCCGGCCCTCAACGCAGCGGTATCGGCCGGCGCGGCCCTGGGGCTGGGGACGGGGAACATCGAAGCCGGCGCGCGAATCAAGCTGGAACGCGTGGGGCTCTTCCATTACTTCGATTTTGGCGGCTACGGGTGTGACAGCGCAGAGCGCTCCGAGCTGATCGGGCTGGGCGCGGCGCGCGGCGCGACAAAGCTCGGCGTCCCGCTAGACGCCTGCCGCGTGGTGGTCATCGGAGACACGCCCAAGGACATCATGGCAGCGCGAGCCATCGGCGCGGAATCCATCGGCGTCGGTACAGGGTCCTTCACCAAGGAAGCGCTGCTCGATGCCGGAGCGACCCACGCCTTCGAAGACCTGGCGGCAGAGGGCGCCATCGACGCACTCCTGGAGCAGTGCCCGCCGGCTACGCCGAGCTGACGGCGGGCTCGGGCGGGGGCGTCCGGACACGGTGGTGTTGGACGATGGGAGACTCCGCTGAGCGGGCGGTGGGGGGCGGGGTAGACCGCCACAGACGAGGGTCGCCCTTGCATTCCTCGCCGGCTCATCGAGACTCGACGAGCCATGATGCAGTACCTCGGGACAATCCAGATCCGAACGACCAAGCAGCGAGAGCTCGTCGATATCACCGACGCGGTGCGCGACGAGGTCCGTCGCTCCGGAATCGTCGACGGAACGTGTGCGCTCTATGCCCAAGGAGCAACCGCAGCCCTGATGATCCAGGAGAACGACGACCCCAACATCACGCTCGATGTTCTCGACTGCCTCGGTAGGCTCGTGCCCTCGGGCATCTGGAGACACGATGAGGTGGACAACAACGGGGCTGCGCACATCCAGGCAGGGCTCGTCGGCCCGAGCGAGGTGTTGCCGATCCGCGCCGGACGCCTCGAGCTCTCGACGTGGCAGAATGTCTTTCTGTGTGACTTCGACGGACCACGACAGCGCCGAACGGTGCTCGTCACAATCCAGGGTACTGCGGGACCGACCTAGAGCAGGGGCAGCGGGGGGACGGAAATCGAGCGAACGAGTCGACCCCAGTGGGTCACCGATGCTCGTCCTGGTCACCCGGAAGGCGACCGATCGACCCACCGGAACCGCCTACCCGAAGCACGAAAAAACGGTCCCCCGTGACTCGCTTTCCTTGACATGCCCACCGCCCCCCGTTAGAGAAGCGGTCCCCAACGCGGGAGTAACTCAGCGGTAGAGTGCAACCTTGCCAAGGTTGACGTCGAGGGTTCGAATCCCTTCTCCCGCTCCGCTGAAAGAAGGCCAGACGTAGTGCTGGCCTTCGGCTTTTTGTGGCTTCGTCGAGGTGCGTCGGGCGCAATGGCTAGGTCGTTCGGTCACCCCGGCTCCGATATCCCCGCATTG
>CAYRKE010000183.1:0-10027 GCA_964424695.1 uncultured Polyangiaceae bacterium | reverse complement strand
GAAGTGCCACTTGGTGGAGCTGGTCGGGAACCGTGCGGCCGCGAATTGAGTTCGTCCGAGGGTGCCTGTTGGCGGAGCCCGTCCCGCCAGCGGTCCCAGTGACCGGTCATCGAGACAGCCGCCGACTAGCCGCTCAGCAGGGGTTCTCCTTCCTTGGGAGGCGCTGTCTCTTGGCGTGGCTCCTCAGCGGGGGGAGCTTTTGGACGTATTGGGAGGTGCGGAATTGTGGTAGAGATACGGACCTAGCCTGGAGGGCGTGTGCCCTACAGTTGACTCCCGGTTGAGCGGATCGGGTGGCCGTTGGTGGCTGTTGGAGAGCCGTTTCAGGAGCGAGTGCGTGACCGACGATTGGCAGGAGAGCCGGGATCTGGAGGATACGCGCCGAGGGACCGTGCCGCCGGCAAGCCGCGCGCCCTCCGTCCAGGCCTTGCGCAATTCCGATTTCTCCGGTGCTGCGCCAACGGTGCTCTTGGTCGACGACGATCCGGTGTTCCGCTCGTCGTGCCAGCGCCCACTCAAGAGCGCTGGCTACGAAGTGGCGTTGGCCGCCAACGCAGAAGAGGCGTTGGCCGCCGTTGGCTCGGTCGCTTACGACGTCATCATCACCGACGTGAACATGCCGGGCATGGACGGCATCGAGCTGCTGCGTTGCGTTCGTGAGCTCGACACGCTGGTTTCGGTGATCGTTCTGACCGGTGAACCCAACTCCGACTCTGCCGCGCGAGCGGCGGAGCTTGGCGCGATGCACTATCTCATCAAGCCAGTAGAGACTGGCCGGATGCTCACGGTCGCCAAGCGCGCCACCAGGATGACGCGACTCGCGCGTCTGCAGCGGTGCGGCGGCGTCGCCGCAAACGGTGAGCTGTCGGTGGCCGAGCCTCAGCGTCTCGGGCGAGACGCGCAACTTGCCCGCGCGCTCGGCTCACTGTGGCTGGCACATCAGCCCATCGTGGAAGCCGGCAGCCACCATCTGATGGGGTACGAGGCGTTGATGCGAGTGGACGATGCCTCGTTCCCGGGTCCCCCCGCGATCGTCGAGCTCGCCCAAGAGTGCGGCCGCCTGCCTGTGCTCGGAAGAACGGTGCGCCACCGTGCCGCGCGGGCGGTCTCGCAGCTCGACGAAGACCTCGTGTTGTTCGTCAATATCCACCCGTCGGACCTGCTCGACGAGTCGTTGCGGGACGGCCGCGGCCCACTCTCCCAGCTTGCGTCGAAGGTGGTCCTCGAAGTCACGGAACGCGCGAGCATCGAGGGAATTCCTGAGGTAAGCGCCATCGTCACCGAACTCAGGCGGCTCGGCTATCGGCTTGCAGTAGATGATCTCGGCGCCGGCTTCGCGGGTCTCAGCAGCTTGACGGTGCTCGAACCGGAGTTCGTGAAGATCGACATGTCCTTGGTTCGAGGAATCGATAGCGCCCCCCAGAAGCGCCGCATCGTCGCTGGAATTATCGCGCTTGCGCGGGAACTGGGAATGACGGTGGTGAGCGAAGGCGTCGAGACCGTCGCTGAACACAACACGCTGATCGATCTGGGATCCCACCTTCTGCAGGGCTTCCTGATCGGAAAGCCCGAGCGCGAGCCTCACGCACCCGGTCGCCCGGGACGCTGAAAAGAGTTCGACGAGCCAAATAGCCCCAGACTCTAGTTGGCCGACCGGTACTTGTTGTCGAAGGTGCGAGATGGCCGCTGCAGCTGTTGACTAGCGCTGATGCCCTGGCAGAGTGCGCCACCAACTTCATGAATTCAGTCGCTGTATTCGGATGGGGAATTGTCGCTCCTAAGAGCGCAAACGTCGGCGAGTTCGAGCGGAATCTCGAGCAAGCCTCGACCTGGCTCGAACCGTTCGAGGGTTTCGGGAAGAGTAGCTTCCTGGTCGGTAACCCCAAGTTCGATCTCGCAGATTACCAGTCGTGGATCTCCACGCGCTTCGCGCCCAGCCGCTACAAGCAGCTGCTCGAGAAGGTGGACCCGGTTGGGCTGTACTCGGTCGGGGCCTTCATCCAATCCTTGGAGCAGAACCCAGGGATCGAGCAGGAGCTTGCAGCGCTTGGCCCCCTGGCACACGTCTACATCGGTATGGCGCTCGGGCCCTGGACCAGCGTCTACGATGGATCGCTAAGCCACTACAGAGCTCAGCGACGTTGGAATCGCTTCTGGGCCTCTCCCGAGCGCAACAGCGAGTATCGAGCCTACCTCGCAGACGGCTCCGGGGCGCCCGCGATGGCGAGTCCCGACACTGCGTCAGATCCAGATACTCGAGCGGATCTCGAAGACGCCTGGAATGCCTACTGGGCCAATCGCTCGGACGCCCTGGCGCAGTACGTAGCCGAGTTCGCCGCCATCGAAGACATGCCCGTGGAGGGTGACATCGAGAAGGGCAAGCTCAAGGTCATTCGAGAGAAGCGCAAGCGCATCGCGCAGCTCCAGGAGAAGTGGGGAGCTCCCGAACCACCATGGAATGCGGTCTCGGCCAATGTCCTGTGGAACCTCCCCAACACGCCCAGCTCTCAAGTTTCGATGATGGGCAAGATCACGGGCTGCTGCTTCGCACCACTGGCGGCCTGTTCGACGTTCAACGTCTGCCTCAAGCTGGCAATGGACGCCATTCGTTCGGGAGAAGCGAAGCTCGTCGTGATCGGCGCCGCCGATCCACCGCCCAACCCCCTCAGCGTTGGAACGTTCTATGGCGGGCGGGTACTCGCCGCTGACGGCAAGGTTTCAACACCACTATCAGGTCTCAAGGGCACGCACGTCTCCGGTGGAGCGGCTCTCTGGATAGTCGGCGACCTGGAGTATGGCCTCTCCAAGGGCTGGAAGCCCCTCGGCATGGAGCCGGTGAGTGTCGGCGTCAGCGCTGACGCCGAGCACATCATCACGCCCTCGGAAGATGGTCCCCGCCGAGCAATCGCGGAAGCCCTGCGAAAGGCCAACGTCGGCGCCGATTCGCTCGGTTCATGGGACCTCCACGCTACGGCGACTCCCGGGGACTACCAGGAGGTGAGCAATCTCCAAGGGATACTGCCCAAGGAGACTTGGCTCACGGCGCGCAAAGGCACTTTTGGACATGGCATGGGAGTCGCTGGGGGGTGGGAGCTGACGGCGCAGTATCTCGGATACCAGCGAGGCAGGCTGTACCCCACCCCACTTTCGGCTGCCGAAGTCCATCCTGCCATCAAGGCCTTTGGGAACAGTCTCGTCTTGAACGAGAGCGTCGAGTTCCCCAACAAGCCGGTGGGAAAGCTCAGCATCGGCGTGGGCGGGGTCAACGCTTGCGTGATCTCGCGTCCCTATCCCGCGAAGTAAGAGGCCTCGGCACAGACCGCGGAGCGCTGTCCAAGAAACGGGCAACGCTCCTGATTGCCGCAAGCAGAGCGCTCGGTGCCTCCCATACCGATGCTTCCACCATCGGCGTGAAAGGCTCAATTCTGCGCCGCGCCAGGGTCGGCACGCAGCCAGAACATGCTGTTGACCTCTCCGGCCTCGGTGTTCGAAACCGCAGCGGCGGAAACCGAAATTCCCCAGTCGCCAGCACTCATCGAGCTCTCGGCCCTCACCGAGAGTTGGAGCATATAGGGGCCGCCGAGCTCCATCTCCATGAGAGCAGCGGCGGGAATCACGCCCTCACCCGCTTGAACCGGGAACGTGCAGAAGAGCGCAGGGCGCGCCAGCTCGAACTCGGTGTCGTAGATGGAGACGCGAAGCTGCCCTGAAGACCTGGCGGTCCACGTCAGCGGCAGGTGTTTGGTTTGCACCCACTCCAGTGGATCCAAGGGATTCACGTTGGGGGAGATAAGAGTCGCCGCGTCCGGAGCAACCAGCTTGGCCTCGAAGGCCGGCACGTCAGCCCCGGTCGCCTTGACGACAATCTCGGAACCGGGTGCTTCCCAGAGGCTCTCGGCCGAAAGGGAGTAGAGACCCGAAGCGTCCTGCTCGAGTAACTGTTCAGTCCCGCCCGTGGACACCGACAGAATGCCAGCGCTCGCCGCCGAATACCCTGAGTTGATAATGGCGTGGACGGGATTGGCATCCGCCGCACACTCGTAGAAGTAGCAGACACCAACGTCGTACCGCGTGCATCCAGCCCACGTCGCAGGAGCTTCCTGGAATGCGGCGTACGCGGAGGGCGTGGGCGGATGGTCGGGGACATCGACTTGAGACAGGGCAACCGTGCCGTGCTTCGTCGTGCCGGTAATCGGAGTGCCCTCTCCCACGACTGCTTCGTCGGGGTTTGCCGCTTCCCCGTTCCACTCGACCTCCGGGTCATCGCCAAGGGCGCCACCGCTCCCTGACCCGTCTGCCCCTCCACCGTGGGACTCCGATGTGGCAGCGATCTCGAACATGCTGGGCCCCGCCCCGTCTCCGCAGGAGGCAACCAGGATCAGCAGCGACGGGAGACACCAACGCATTTTCGAGACCACGAAGTACCCTCTGGTTAGTGATTGGGGGACCACACGAGCCGAGGTTACATAACAGACCCATTCGGGACGTCGACAACCGAGTGACGTGGCGAAACGTGCCCCGTACCGTGGGAGGAATATTCTAGTCGCACGCATCTCCAAGCCAACGACTCCCCCCGACTTCCGACAACCATCAGCACCCGCGGCAAGAACGGACCGCTCCCGCTCGGAGGGAGCGCCGATGGACTCGAGCCCCCGGCGAACCCCCGGTCGTGTCAAACCGTTGGCCGAGAGATAGAACCGGACGTCGCCCAGGATCTACCGCCGAACGCCCACGCGACCTGCCAGATGGGCCTTCACCTCACCAATGGGCACTTCCCGCCGGTGGAAGACCCCGGCGGCAAGCGCAGATTCCACGCCTGTCTCGAGAAACACCTCCGAGAAGTGTTCGACGCAGCCCGCCCCACTGGATGCGATCACCGGAATGGATACGCTGGCCCGCACGGCCCGAATCAGCTCTAGGTCGAAACCACTCGAGGTCCCGTCTCGGTCGATGCAGTTGAGCAGGATCTCCCCCGCGCCGAGCCGCTCGCAAACCTGCGCAAGCGTCACCGCGTCGACGTCCCTGCCCTCGCGACCTCCGCGAACGGTGCACTGGTACCAACAGTATCGCTCGCCACCGGGACCAGGGAACTTGGTCTCGATGGTTGGATGCGCCGTGTGGTTGGGTGATTGCACGTAGATCCGACGCGGATCCACGGACACCACGACGGCCTGATTGCCGTACACCCGTGCGATCGTCTCGATGGCGCTCGTCCCGCTAGGCGTACCACGCCTAAGGTACGCTTCAACGATACTCACCGCCTCGCCGCCGATGGAGACCTTGTCCGCCCCTGAGCGGAAGTACTCGGTCGCCACATCCAGAGCCGTGTAGCTCCTCCCCTGGTCGTCAGTGAAATCCATGATTCCACCTCCGATGGTGAGTGGGACGAATACGTCGCGCGATGTCTCACGCAGCACCTGCAGCATGGGCATGTCCTGCAAGGGACAGGACCGAAAGCCCGTGATGTTGAGGAAGGTGATCTCGTCAGCACCTTCCTCAAAGTAGCGGCGAGCCAACTCGACGGGAGCGCCGAGGTCGCGGACCTTCCCCTCTTCTCGAACGTCGTATTGGTCACCCTTCGTAACCACGAGATCCCCTCGATCGTTGGCACGTACGTCGAGACAAGCGATGATCCGCTTGGTGAGCTCCGTACGCTCTGGCACGATCTCGGGAAGCCTCGCACGCGCCCCCTCCCGCACGAAACCCTCCAGCATCCGAAGGCCAACCTGGCCGCTCTTCTCGGGGTGGAACTGGGTCGCCACCAGGCGGCCGCGCTGCACCGCGCTGACGAACCGATATCCGTAGTCCGTCGTGCACAGCACATCCGAATCGTCATCCGGACAGACGTGGTACGAGTGGACGAAGTATACGTTTTCGTCCCCGCCTAGCTCGGAGAAGATCGGCGACGACTGGGCCGCGCGAAAACCATTCCACCCAATATGCGGCACCGAGAGCTCGGTCTGGAAGCGCTTCACCGCACCCCGCATCACACCGAGACCAGCGACGCCGGGAGCCTCCTCGCTGCCCTCGAACAACGCCTGCAGGCCAAGGCAGATCCCCCAGAAGGCCCTACCTGAAGCCAAATAGGCCTTCAGGGGAGTCACGAAACCGCGAGCGTGCAAGGTCTGCATCATGGCTCCGAAGCTGCCCACACCTGGGAAGACCAGCTTCTCTGCCGCCAGGATGTCTTCGCCGGAGCGAGCTAGGTGAACAGCCCCGCCAACCTTTTCGATGGCATTCACGACGCTGCGGACGTTGCCTGCGCCATAGTCGAGAAGCGTGATCATGAACCTCTATTGAGCCACAGTCCGGCAAGCCAAATTGGGGGCGACCGTAGCACAACCGCTACACTACGCTGCCGCGAAGGCTCTCGCATGCGCCAAGTTGGCGAGCCAAGCCGAAACGCTCGACGCTACTTAGGGCGCGGAGAGCGTTCCGGCGGAACGTGGCCGCACATCGGGGGCCGCATCCACCTGCCATTCCGCTGGCACTTCAGCTCCGAAATCCTGGGCTCCAAGCTCGCCTCGTGATGGCGCTAGCCAATCGGGACACTGCGGCATTCGCGGAGCATACTGTTCTGCTCTCATGGTCGAGGCTTTTGAATGGTAGAGAAGCTGGGCACGGATCTGGTCCCTGAGCAGGTCGTGCAGCCCAGCAGCAATCGGCTGCTCGGTCTCGACTAGATTGGCTCGCTCCTCGGGATCTCGACGGAGATCGTATAGGGCGGAGACTCCACCCCCGTACGTGTACTTCCAAGGCCAGCAAACAACGCCGTCGACAGCACGCAGCCCCTGGATGTTCATCATGATCGCTGTGGAGCTGGCCGCCGGGGAGAAGATGTCATGCCCCTGGAAACTGGGATGGGGCGCCACGCCGAGCAACCCCAGGATCGTGGGCATGACATCGAGATGAGACACCGGTGCGTCGTGTGCTCGCGGAGTCAGCCGCCCCGCCCAGTGGAAGATGAGAGGCACGCGCGACTCGCCCTCGAACAGCGATCGACCGTGAGTCACGAGGTCGTGGTCACCGTACAGCTCACCGTGGTCGGACGTGACCACGATCAGGGTGTTCTCGAGTTGTCTCGAGCGTTCGAGGGCGTGGTAGAGACTCCCAATCTGAGCGTCGACGTAGGCGAGCGCGTTGTCGAATCGGTTGATGACTCGACCCCGGTCCTCCTTCGCGTAGCGCAGGTACGTGCATCTCTTCTGGGTTGCCGTCGGTTGGTAGCGTCCAGTGTGCCTCTTGGGAAGCCTGTATGGGAAATGGGTTGCCTGCAGGTTGACGTACAGCGCCCATGGGCTCGTGCCGCGCTCCTGTATCCAGTGAATCGCTCGCTCGACGGTGACGTGATCGGGCACGATCCTTTCGGTGCCCACGTCAACGAACTCACCTCGATGATCTCGGGCATGCAGGTAGTACGTTGGAGTACCGGTGTTCTGAAACCGGATCATGCCCTGCCACGTCTCGTCCTGACTCGAGATCGTCGCCGTCGCGTACCCAAGAGAATGCATGGCGTCGTGGAACAGGAAACGCGGGTAGTCTAGGCGGGCATAGACGTCGAGCCCCTGAATGCGCCGCGGAAAGAGTGAAGAGAGCACGGCCATCTGCGCATAGTTCGAGTGCGTGGCGGTCGCCCAAGTCTTGGTCGCGACCACACCGTTTGAGGCGAGCCGATCGATGTTCGGCGTCGTGTCGCGATGGTATCCCTCATAGCCAAGGTGAGTCGTACCCACTGACTCCAGCATCACGAGCAACACGTTGGGACGATGCTGGGCGTCTCGAGGGATCTCCGCTTGCCACGCCACACCGTCGGCCAGGGGGGGGCCAGGCCGCTCCGCCAACTGAGGCCGAGTCGTGGGCGACGGTGGCGTGGCGGAATCCATATCAGACTCCCCCGAGGACTCGTCGAGGGACTCCCAGAATGCCAGCTCGGGGCTGAAAGCAGCCCCACCGGCTGAAGCGTCCAGACTCGTCCAAGACACCGCCCCAACGAGCGCGAGCGACAGCCCAAACCGTCGGTCGTCGCAGAACCAACGTGCCACGGGGCGCGGACGAGGGTGGGCGACGACCCACCAGGTCACCCAGGCGGCGGCCGCCCCAGCACCCACCACGAGCGCCAACTGCACGGGAAACTCCGCCAGGATGAGCCGCGTCACGTGCCACGCTCCCCCTGAGAAGAACTCGAGACTACCGGAATTCACGAAGGTGCCCGAAAACCAGAACACAGCACCCGTCAGGGCATGTGCAGCCGCCACGATGCCCACAACGAAAGCGGAAAAAGCCCGGCGAAGGGTGCTGGACCATACGTGCTGGGGGGCTCCTCCCGATATCTCGGCAGCGAGCGCGAAAAGCCCACCGAACGAAGCGATCGTCACCATGGCCGCGAGTCCTCGCTGCAGGACGGCATGACCAAGTGGCAGAATCGCCGGCGTCAACGCGGGCACACTGACCTGCTCGAAGACCGCAAAGCACGCGCCAAGCCCGCATCCGACAAGAATGGGGCGGAGATGACCACTGACACGGCCAGTCCTCGATGGCTCAGCTTCCGACATGACTGCTGACTCAGCTCGTGCGCCACTTCCAAATCGACGCTCGGAGTGCGCGAATCACCAGAGCGATGCTCGTTTCGCCCGTTCTATCGGAACTCGAGACAGAACGCGAGAGATGGCCGCTCTGCCATCAGGCCCACGCACCGGCCCACAGGCCCTGGATGTGTCCGAACGACAGCCTGCGAGTTGGGCATTCCCGTACGCCCTCGGCGGCGCGTGTTGCGTGCCACCTGGCCCAGCAGCAGAAGGGAAGGAGGGTTGGCCACCTTTCCAGCAGATGCGAGATCCACTGAAAGCTGGCGCTCCATCCCCATACAGCTCCGTCGCACCGTTCGCCGCCCCGTGAAGTTCGGCAGATTGGTGCCAGATGGGCTCGGACTCGGGCAGCATGCCTCTGGACCGGCACAGTCCAGAGGCATGACATCTCTCAAGAAAAACGTACGGGATCACGCCCTCCATGAAGGCCGGGCCGCAATCCGCCGGGCCTCAGGGGCCGCGACGCGCTGCCCCACTCAGGGAGAGCCCGAACGAGGGGCGTCCGGGGAGTTGCGGCTGTGCTCCAATACCCACGTACCCGGGCGCGCTCTGTTCTGGGGCCCGCTCGGCTTCCTAGGCAGGGCGGCCCCCGAACGGGGGCCTTCTAGAGCCGTGAACGCATGCCAAGAGACAGACTACCAGCGCTCGTCTCCCCCGCCGCCGTGGCGGTCTCCACGGCCGCCACCGCGACGCTTGCCTTTGCCACCGGCAGGAGCCCCTTCTCCACGCCCGCCACCGCCGAAACCACGTCCGCCACCGCCGCCACCGGTTCTCTCCCGAGCCACATTGACGGTGATCGAGCGGCCATCGAGTTCCGATCCGTCGAGCGCTTGAATCGCCTTGTCGGCAGCGTCAGCGGCCGCGAACTCCACAAAGCCAAAACCCCTCGACTGTCCCGTGACGCGGTCAAGGACGATGCTGACGGATGTCACCTCACCAAATGCCTCGAAGGCCCCACGGAGCTGTTCCTCCATCGTGGAGTAGGAGAGGTTCCCAACAAAAAGCCGGTTGTTCATGGATGGCGATACCTGGTAGGACAATGGTGCGTCACTTTCGAACTCGGACGAACGCTCGACGCTAGTGCTTTCACCGATGCCTCCACCCATCTGGAGGCGGCCGGAACACAGAACGGCGGCAAGCGGAACGAGCCAAGCCGACACAGTCGCTGCATCCCGAGCGTCGCGCAGGTTAGCACGAAGCGCCGTCGCAGAACAACGCGAACCTGCTCCCGCGTTCAGTGCGTTTTCGCTATCTTGCAGGCGCGCAGGGCAGCCCAGACGCGCGGCCGCTTCCCTCGCCCCGGGGGCACCCGTTGGTTCCCTTGACGCAGAAAGCGCCTGCCTCCGCGCCCAAGCTGGGCGAAGCCCGCACAGATGGGCGGTTTGCTCGCTGCTGCTCCACGATCGCTGCTCCAGTTGCTTGTTCTTGAACGACAAACAAGC
>CAYRKE010000182.1:3741-15864 GCA_964424695.1 uncultured Polyangiaceae bacterium | reverse complement strand
ACACGGACTACGTCTACGAAGGCGACGAGACGCGCAGGGCGAAGTACGACTACCGGATCCAGCTCGTCGAAGGTGTCTCGGCGGCGGCCAGCACGACCGAGAAGTGGTTCGAGTAGCGACGCGGTGTTCTCGCCGAGCCACTGAGTCGAAGCCCGGAGCGGACGCCACCCGGGCAGGTCCTGCGGAGGGCTGCGCGCCGCCCGGTCGAAAGCTCAGGTCAGCTTCGGGCTCGATCCGGTAGCCCTGAGTGGGCGTCCCTGTGCTAGGACAGGCCCCGCTTTGGATGGCTCGGTGCGGCGTGTCCTGCAGCCGAGCCGCCCGGCGGATCGGTCAAGAGTCTGTTGATCAGGAGAGGAAGCCTGGTTGCGGGGCGTGAGGGAATCCATGACTGACGACCGGAGTTGCCAGGTCTGGGATACGGAAGGGGAGACGATCGAGTGGGGACCCGTTGGACGAGGGGGCGGTGACGCGGCTGGGAGTCGTGGAGTCGTTCAACCAAGGCAACTTCCGCCCATGCCGAGCGAAGGACGGAGCCCTGCAGACTCCGTTCCGAGCGACCACACCAAGCGCGCGAGGTGGCGGCGCTGGGTGACGGGTCTTGGTGTTGGGGCCGTTTTCGGAGGGGCGGTCACGGCCTTCATCCTCCATCGATCGCCGCCGGGTCCCTCATGGTCTTGGGGGATTCAGCATGATGGGCCGGTGATCCTGGAGCACCGGCTGGGCGAGCACGATCTCGCGATCGCATCGAGCGATAGTACGCCCCAAGTTCAGGTCGTTGATGGTCGCACTGGCGTTGTGCGACGCGAGCCGATGGAACGCTCGATCTTGGCCCGTGCGCCTGCTGGCCAGCCGGGCGTCGTGCTGAGCCTCGACGCTGGCGGGCGCGTCTCCGAGGTGAGCACCGTAGCTAGTGACCTCACCACCCGCGCGGTGCATACGTCCTGTCCGAACGTCAGCGGGTATTGGTTTTCCGCCTCCGGGTCCGTGGTGGGGATTGGCTACGGCGAGATCATTCGAATTGGGCCGAACGGCGACTGCAGCCATACTCCGCTAGGAGATGTGACCCTCAATCTGACGTCGGCGGGGATCGACGCGTCAGGAACCGTGTACGTGACGAGCAACAACCCGAACCGGCTGTGCACGGTCCGACCGGAAAGCGGGGGGCTCAAGGTGCACGACGGTATCGAAGCCGACGCCGCTCTGGCGGTTTCTGACATGGCCGGCGTCATCATTGCTTCCGACCAGTCAATTGCGTCATACCTCGAGAATCGCGAGTTGTGGCGCACCAGCCAGGTGGGGGGAGGTGGTGTCCGGATCATGGCACGCTCCGAGAGCACTGTCGGGGTAGGGTTCGCAGACGGTGGCGAGCGCGGTATTGCTGTCCTCCGTACGAGTGACGGCAAAGAGCTCCGTCGGATCAGGCAGCAGGTCGGTGGGGCCTTCACCGTCACTCGGAACTGCGTGGTGACCCAGGACCTGGGGCGCGCGGACTGGATCGGAATTCACCGTCTCGACACCGGCGATTCGTTCGACTTTGCTCGCCCCCGGTTGAGCATGACGGACGGCATGCTGGGTCGGGTGGTCCACGACATCAGGATCGTCGGCGATGCAGCGCTGGTGCTATCGGCTAACCAGATCGATGCCCACCGAGTTCCGGCCGAGTGTTTTTGAGGACCGGCACGCCGGCTCGCCATGCGTCGGAACGCGACCGCGATGCGGATGACGAGTCGGCGTGTCGCGAATCTTCCTGCTACTTGCTATTGGTCCGGTTCGCGAGGGCCTGAAGCTCGGGGGTGTCTCGAATCACCCTTCGCAGTTCGACGATGGTGGCCCACGCGAAGGCCAAGAGCAGCCCCAGCGCTACACCGATCCCCGACCTCAGCAGGAGCGTCTTGCCGAGGCGGACGCCGAGCGAGTGGGGCGGGACGATGGTTTCATAGCGAGCCCGGGCGCTGGCTCGGTCGAGCTCGCTCTGCAGCTGAGCCTGTCGCAGGCGCTCGACCAACCGCCCGTGAAGTCCTCGATCCATCTCATAGGTTCTGGTTAGCCGAGCGTGCTCGGCCTCGAGCTCCGGCATCACCGCGACAGTCTTGGTGATGTCGCCCAGCTGGCCTCCGATGCTGTTGAGCTCCGATTGGGCTGCCGTGAGCTGTACGCGCAGGGCGCCTACTCGATCCTTGAGCTCGGTGTAGGCCGGGTTCGCCAGTCGTTCCAGGCTACTCACGTCGGACTTGGTTGCCTCCTCGGCCTTCTGCTCGAAGGTGGCGACTTCTCGCTCGAGTTTCAGAATATCCGGGTGCTCTGCACCTAGCCCCCTCGCGCGGGCTTGGGCCAATCGTCGAATCGCGTCGTCTCGCGACTCGCGGTAGGGGGCAGCCGCGGCGACTCTGGCTTCCAGCAACGGCGCCTCCCGGTCGAGCTGCTCCTGGGCCAGCTTCAGCTCCCCTTCCAGTCGTACCACTGCGGCGGTCAGCGTTCCCCGACGGCTCTCGAGGTCTGGAGCTGCGCCAAGGCGGTTGCCGGCGTTCTCCGGCAGTTGCATCAAGTGTCGGGTCTTGAACTCCTGGAGTGCCTGTTCCGTCTGCAGCAGGGCCTTGTTCTTCTCATCAACCTGTTGCGACATGAAGTCTATCTGTGCCTGCACCACGCGGAGCGTTTTCTCCACTTCCGTGCGGATGAAGGCATCGATGTGGGCGTTCACGAAGCGAATGGCCTTCTCCGCGCTTTGCGTCCGCATCGATCCACGGAACACCCCCTCCCGAACAGTGGTCAGTTCCAGACGCTTGGCGGTGCCTCGAACCATGTCATCGTCAGGGTTGGGCGTTCCCAACCGCTGCAGCGTCGAGCGCACGAGTCGAGCATCGGTGAAGCTTGCGACTGCAGCATTATAGAACCGAGTCCGATCCTCCCAGCCTGGTCTGGGAGCTCTCTCTTCAAGGGGATTCTCCGGCTCCTGCCATTGAATCCCGATCTGGAACTCGATTTCGCTCGGGGGGGGCTTTACGAGCAGAGTCGCGAGCCCAAGCGCCCCGCAGACCAGCGGGAGCCCCAGCAGCTTCGGCCAGTGTCGGCGCAAGAGGACCTGCAATTCCAGTAGCCGTGCCAGAAGCTGGACCACGCTCGGTCCTCGGTCGTCGTCATCGCGGTCGTCCTCGCTCCACTGCTCGGCCGCTGCAGCCCATGGTGCGGGGTACACCCCACTAGCGGAGCGCTGTACCCCACCGTGGGCCCCTTGCCACTGCATGGGGAGCGCCGGACCCTCTGAATCGCGACGGAGCACCGGGATTTGGATGGGCTCTGTCGCGCGCACTTCCCCTGGGTCTTGGGTGACGAATACCAGGGCGGTGTCACCGATCTCTATCGTATCGCCGCCTCGCAGAGAAACCGGGTGCCTTACGGCGCGACCGTTGAGCAGGGTGCCCAGCGCCGATCCGAGATCGACCAAGAGAAACCGATCGCCGTCCGGCTCGATGCGGGCGTGCTGCGGCGAGACGGATGGATTTGCCAGGGTCAGCGCTGTGCCCGCGGCGCGGCCAAGGGTCCAAGGGGGCTCCTCGACCAGTGGGAGCATCTTCCCTGCCAGCTCCCCTCGCACGACGACCAAGCACGCCTGGGCCTGGCGCGGTCCGGCGACCGCCAGTGCGTTCGGGGCGTTCTCGCTGCTGGTCTCGAGTGTGCGATCCAGATCCTCCTCGACCGTGAGAGCTGGCCCGTTGTCCACGCCAGACTTGGCATCCTGTTCGGGCGAGCTGTCACGCACTGCATCGAGGTGCGGAGCCTCATCCGGCATTGGCTCGAGCTTGGCTGATGTTTCTCGCTGAGTCACCGCGACACCTCCTGAACTGGCGCGGCTGCTGGGGAGGTGCTCGCAGTGAGCAAAGCGCGAGCCGGTGTGCTCTCGATGGAATCGGCGGAGCCGTGGTGGGGTATCCGGTCGCCAACCTTCCCTGCCTCCAATTCCCTATTAATAGGGTGTTCGTGTCTGTGTAGCATCTGCAGAACCAACCCTTGCTCCAGCTGGAGGCACGCTCAAGACGATCTCGAAGCAAGTTCGGGACGTTCCTGAGCTTTGCGCCTTGTGGTCCAGTTCACGGAGCGCAAGAAAGAGCAGCGCTGACCCATCTTGCAGGCCGCGCCTACCATACCGGCCTGACGCCCGGGTTACTTTTGGCACCCACTCCTCGCCAGGCATACGCATCCCAGAGGGACGCGCGGCGATGCTCTCCTGCCATAAAGTCGACGGTGGCGTCAATGTCGACAATGAGCCACCCCGTGGCCAATGTCATTTCGGGGTGAGCTTGAGTGACCGGTCGACGTCTGCGTCGCAACCACCCATGCCGCTCCAAGACACTCCAGCACGTCCAACTCTGGGGGGGGGGCTTATAGTGCTTCTGAACCAGGCGGCAAGCTGCTAGTGAGGGCAGAACAACCAACAGGAAACTAGCGCCGCCAGTCTTCCGCAGAAATGGGGCCGGCCATGCGGACCGACGGATTCGACGTCAGTGAGTCCGTGGGGCGGCAGAGTCCGCGGCGAATCGCTTCATTCGGCGCCGCCATGACCGCTGCTTGGGAAAGAATCGGGCGCGTTCTGCGGCCCCCCATTTGTGGTTTGCGCTTCCCGTGTCCTGCCCCATAGTTGCGTGCTTTTTTCTTGTAATCCGGCGGTTGCGTCGCCTTTCCACCCCCATCGGGTCTACCTCGGACAGTAGACGAAATGGGCCAGTGGCCCACCATCCTGGATGAGAATGGGCGAACGAGTCGGCGCAGCGGCAGGGATCCGCTCGAAGTGTGGGACGCCCCGTCACTTGATGGGGGACGATGTTGGGAAGGGGGCCGTCTGGGGGGGGGGAGGGGTTGCGGCAAACCTTCCAGAAGACCTCCCGGAAGATTAGGTGTCGAAGGTACCTCCAGACCACCATTCTGATTGCCACTATCCGACTGGCTCGGCCGGAGCCGAACCCGCGGTCGCGTATTATCATGGTAGTGATAGAGTCACGGGGAGGAGCATAGTCGGCTGGGTGAGGGGCCCTTGTTGGCTCTTGTGACGCCTCCAATCGGCCGGGTTTTCCTCTGATATTCGTCACGGCCATGCGCTGTCTCTGGTCTCGACAGGGACCGATCGCCGGCCGCGGAATCGAACGACGGATGATCCCGGGGGCGAGCCTCCACCCCGAGACCGACCGCGCGAGGGGCGTCTCCTTTCAGAATTCCGTCTTGATCTCGAGCCCAGCGGCTTCGGGGAAGGGTTCAGACGAGGCACTGGACTGATGGGGCCGTCGCAGAGCTGTGGCTCGCAAACCAGGCCGAGTTGGTCCCTCGGGGCCGTCCGCCACCGCCTCTTGAGGAGTCTCGTGCAGCAGCGGCGGCTTGGCCGAAGGGGACACGAGCCGCGGGACTGATGGAGACGCGGCGGGCGTGGGCATGTCCACCGCCGGATTCTCTCCAACGGTTCGGCGCGGTTCTGAAGACGTGTCCGCTGCGCCGCCCGGCCCACGCCCCGTTGGCGGAGTTGCGTCAGTTCGGGCAGGGAGACGCTGCTCGCTCCCTGCAGTGCGCGCCTCGACCCCACGGCTCGGTTCCGCAGATTCGGAGCCACGGAGCCAGAGGGACAGACCGATTGCCGCGACAGAGCCAGCCATTGCCGCGAGGGCAATCCTCCACCCACGTCGCGGCCGGCCGCCATCGACGGAGCAGGCATTCCTCACGACGATTGCCGAGTGCCTGGGCGAAGGGGGAGGCGGACTGCCCGGCGTTATCGTTATCCCCTGGAGGCCCTGAGCGCTGGCGATCTGTTCCGGAAACCAGGCCGCCCTGATCGACCGACGCGTGACGTCCACGGAGATGTCACGCTCCAGAAGCCATCGTGCGAGAGCACTTCCCAAATCCTGCATGGAGTCCCAGCGCTCGGTTGGCTTCTTGGCAAGGCCCCGCTCGATGATGGCCCAGAGCGCGTCGTCCGCCAGGCCCTCCTCGTTGAGCGGTGGGGCGGGGGAATGGATGATGCTCTGCAGCAACGCATGGTAGTTCTCGCCACCAAATGGCAGGCGGTTGGCGATCGCCTCGTACAGAACGACCGCGAAGCTCCAGATATCGGTGCGGTGATCGACCTGCATCCCCATGGCCTGCTCGGGCGATAGGTAGTGCGGGCTGCCCACCACGCCCCCCTGGCTCGTCAGTCGCTCGGGTTGTTCCCTCACTTGCGTGGCAACTCCGAAGTCGACCACCTTGGGCTCGACGCGATGGTCATCGCCCTCGGCAAGAATGAGGTTCTCTGGCTTGAAGTCGCGGTGGACGATCCGTTTGCGATGAGCGGCATCCAGAGCGGCGGCGGCTGGCAGCATCAACGCTACGGCTGATGCTGCTTCGAGCCGCCCGAAGGTCTCCAAATGCTGGTGGAGCGTCGGCCCGGTGAGCCTTTCCATGACCAGGTAAGCAAGCCCCGTGCTCGTGGATCCGAAGTCCAGGACCCGAACAATGCCGGGGTGCCTCAGCTTTGCTGCTGCCCTCGCCTCGTTGAGGAGGCGGGCGCCGAGATTGCCGATCTCGATATCCGCTCGAATGATCTTGATGGCAACATCGAGCTCGAGTTTCTCGTTGCGTCCGAGCCACACCGTGCCCATGCCCCCCTCGCCCAAGGGACGCTCCAGACGGTACTTGCCAGCGAGAAGCCCCCCGAATCGGAGATCGTCATCAGACGCCGAGGGCGCGGAGCTACTCGGCCCATTGACGTTACTCGGCACCGCCGCCATTCGCCCACGAAGCTGCTCGACGGGCGCCGGTAGTACGAGGATGTCGTCATCCTCGACGCACAGAGTCTCTCGCTCGGCATCGGCGAAACCGTCACGGACTCCGGCATCGGGCGCCGGCTGTCGATCCGAGTTGTGTCTAGACGGCTCCACGCTACTTGGTCGGAGAGGGGGGGCACCCGCAGGCTTGCACGGCCGCGCTGAAGCATTCCCTCACGCGGCCAGAGCAGGCTCCCAATGCGGCGATACAGAAGTCGAGCATACTCCCTCTAGCTTGCTGGTCGACCGGGCCACCGAGCTTAGCCGTTCCTGCTGGGCTGCGCAAATGGAGGTTTCTGCTGCACCCGGCGCTGCGGGCTCGTGCCAGACGAGCGCAACGGAAATCCACCCTTCAAGTGCTAGGCCCCATCACAACCCGAGCCCACTCGTCGTCGGGGCCGAGTCGCACACGGGGTCCCAGAAGCCCGTGCGTGAGGCACGGATCGGTCCACCCGCTTCGAGAGGCGCGTGGAACCACTTCGATCCGGGAAGTCGGGGCGATTCTGCTTGACGCATGCAGGATTCCGCCCACCGGGCGATGCTTTCGAGTTCCTGGTTGCTCGTGGCGATGGGGTCTACCCGCCGCAGAGCCGCTCGTTGCTCTCGGCAAGAGCCCGGGCGGGTCCGGGCTCACGGATCGTGGCTGTGGAACTGCCGGCGGGACTGGTGGTACCCTGGGGCCGGCTGCCAGGATCCGTGGTGTATCCGGGTTCACCATCACGTCATCATCGGAAACTCAACGATGTCATCCACGCCCACTTCCGCTGCAAGTCCAAACGCGTTGGGGTCGTCTGCGATTGGTGCGATGCACCCGGCAACGGGGCCATTCTCCGAGGTCGCCCGCCAGCGCTGGTCTGTGGCCCGCTTCGCGCTGGGCGCCCATTGGAGTGAGCAGTCGACGACCTTTGCCGTGTATGCTGAACACGCCGAGCGCGTGCTGCTCGAGGTCTATGGCGTGGCCCAGGGTGAGCCAGCGCGCTACGACACCTGGCTCGAGCGCGGCGCGGACGGCACCTGGCGCGGGGAGCTCGCGATGGTGCCGATCGGCACGCCCTACGGCGTGCGCTGCTGGGGGCCGAACTTCCGCTGGGACCCGTCCTGGCAGCGTGGCGGTTCGGACGCGGGGTTCGTCGCCGACGTCGACGCTGCGGGCAATCGCTACAATCCCAACAAGTTGCTCTTCGATCCCTATGCCAGGGAGCTCTCGCACGATCCGGACTCGCCGGCTCTGTCCGCTGCCGGTCACACAAGCATGATCTATGCTACGGGTTCTGCCTCCTGCGGAGCCTCGGACGGCGCGGCCACGGCGCGGCGCTTCTTCGACACCGGGCCATGGGCGCCGAAGGCAGTCGTGATTCATGACACGACGTCATGGGGAAAGAAGCCAAGGATCCCTGCGGCAGACGCCATCATCTACGAGGCGCACGTCCGCGGATTCACCCGCCACCCTTCGACCGCCAGGCTCTCGCAGATTCTGGCCGGGATACCCGGTTTCGACGCTGTTCCCTCCATCCCCAAGGAACTGCGCGGGACCTATCGTGCTGCTGGAATGATGGCGCCCTACCTGCGCGCCCTGGGATACACGACGATCGAGCTCTTGCCCGTGCACGAGTTCGCCAACGGCGCGATGCCCGAAGAGCCACCGGATACCGATTCGGCGCCACGCGGCAACTTCTGGGGCTACATGACCCTGGGGTACTTTGCGCCCGATCGGCGCTACGCTCACGACCGCTCGTTCGGCGGCCCAACTCGCGAATTCAAGGAGATGATTCGGGCGTTCCACGACGAGGGGCTCGAGGTGTACCTCGACGTGGTCTACAACCACACCGGGGAAGGGGGGCTCTTCCAGCATCCCGAGCGGCCCGGCGAGTCTGATCCAGACTCGGCTCTAGTCTTCGCCTTTCGCGGGCTCGACAACGCCGAATACTACGCCCTCGTTCCCGCGGACCGGCGGCAGTATTGGGTGAGCACCGGGTGTGGCAACAACCTCGACTGCTCCCGTCCTATCGTGCGGCAGCTGATCCTCGACTCACTCAAGTACTGGTGCGGCGAGATGGGGGTCGATGGGTATCGATTCGATCTCGCGACGGTCCTCGGGCGCTCGGCTGTCATGGACTACCGGTTTACCGGCGGTTCGGAGCTTCTCCATGCGATCGCCGATCTCGCGGCCGTCGAGCAGCTCGAGGTGATCGCCGAGGCCTGGGACTGCGAGTATCCGGCGGGCTACCAAGTTGGCAACTTCCCTCCCGGGTGGGCCGAGTGGAACGGGCGCTTTCGCGACGTGCTGCGGCGCTTTGCCAAGGGGGATGCTGGGCAGGCGCTGGCCTTCACTGAGGTCGTGAACGGCGACTATGGGCGGTTTGCCGACCAGGGGGGGCCGCACCGCTCGATCACCTTTCTGACTGCGCACGACGGTTTCACACTCGCGGATCTGGTCAGCTACGGCTGCAAGAACAATGGTGCACCGTGGCCCTTTGGACCCTCGGACGGAGGCGCCGACGAGAATCTGTCGTGGGATTCCGGCGGAGATCCGGTACTTCGGCGAGAGCGGATGAGGAGCTTCCTCACCATGCAGATGTTCGCGCGCGGCGTACCCATGACCGTCTACGGCGACGAGTTCGCGAGGACCCAGAACGGTAACAACAATCCCTGGTCCCTCGATACCATCGCCACCTGGTCCAACTACGAGATGATACGGACCAACGCGCCGCACCGCGTCTCCAGTGGGGGCACCGGCGCATACCACGACAATTACGGTGTCGACGAGGGACCCACCAAGAAGAACGGCCTCTTCCTATTCCTGCGGCACTTGCTCGGCATTCGCAAACGGTACCGTTGCCTTCGGCAGGCGGTGTTTGGCGATCTGACGCTCGGCGGCGAGGGGAACGTCACCTATCTCTTCACCGCTCAAGACGCCACCTCTTTCCTGGGGGCGGCTGACAAGGCCCTGGAGTGGTGGATCGACGGAAGCGCCGTCGGTGAAGACGACTTTCTTCTGCTTGTCAATATGAGCCACGAACGACGCGACTTTCGCATTCCCGGGCCACGGGGCGCGCGAGAGTGGCGGCGAATCGTCGATACCGCGCGTTGGGCGGAGTCCGTGGGCAATGTCTGGCCTCCAGCGTCAGCGACGCCCGTTGCCGCCGAGGAGCGGTATGGCGTTCACCCATACAGTGTGGTCGTGCTCCAGGCGGTACCCATTCTGAGCGCCGTGTAGACCGGATCGTCGTAGCTCCGCCTGGGCTCGCACGTTCACGTCGTAGCTCCGCCTGGGCTCGCACGTTCATGTCGTAGCTTCGTCTGGGCCGCATGGTCCTTGACCCATGCGTTGACGGTTGACGAGCCTGCGCAGCTCAGAGCACCCGGATCCTCAGGGCGAGGATGCGCGGCGAGCTAGGGCACGCGGTGTTTCCGCTCGTAGCAGAAGGGGACCGCCACGCCGTCTTCGACCCACGGCTTGTATCGCCACCCGCGCAAGACCTTGAGAACGTACGGATCCACGGAAGGACCAGCGCCCCTGACGAGGTCGACGCTCGTTACGTCCCCTTGCGCCGACACACAGATGCGAACCGTCGAGATGAAGGGGCGGCGCAGGGCTTTGACGTAAGCTGGAAGTTGGACTCGGAACTCTGCCGCCTTCTCGTCGATGTCGAGCTGCTTGTGACCGACCTTGGAGGACAGCTTCCTTGGCTCGGCTGGCGGCGTTGGGCTCAGCGTCCCCTGGGGCACTGCCGATGCCGAAGAAGAAGGGGATCCGGGGTCTAGAGCGGTGAGGGGCGCCAGCTGTTTGCCCGAGGTTGCTGGGCCGCCCTGGATCCCATCGCCGTGAGGCGCATTGATGCCTCGCGGCGCCGCAGCGGCCTGGCCCGCCCGGTCTCCCCGGGTTCCCGCGTTGCCGCGGGGCGTTGGGGGGCTTGCCGCCGCTTCGGCACTGCCGGCACCAGCCGTGTCGGTCGCCAGCTTGCCCTCTTCCCCTTGATTGGCCAGGGCGAGTGCCAGCACGAGCGCGACGGACACCGAGGCGACGAGGGCCGCCACGAAAGGGGATGGGACGATGCGCTTGCGAAGGCGACGGGCCGGAGAGGTATCACTGGGGGCAGAGAACGGGCGAAGCGACTCGAATGCGGGCGACGGGGTGGGTCGGGCAGGCCGGGATTTCTCCGATGTGGCGAGGGAACCGGGGAGCGAATCCCGGGCTTCGTCGGGGTCATCGGGGAGTGACGACAATCGGCTGGTGAACGATTGGATCCAGGAGTCGTCAAGCGACTGATGCTCATCCGGTAGCGCCGCCGCCGACTGCTTGCCCTCGAGGCTCGTCGCGGGATCGGCTGAGGTAGAGGCGGCGCCGGCAGGCTGGGCCAAGGTTGCAGTTGGGTCTTCTGGCGAAGCCGCGTCAGCGGGTTGGGCCAGGGCAGCGTCAGCGGGCCGAGCCGAGGCCGCGTCAGCGGGCTGGGCCAGGGCAGCGTCAGCGGGCCGAGCCGAGGCCGCGTCAGCGGGCTGGGCCAAGGTCGCGAGCGCGCTCAGTGCCGACGCGGCGTTCGCGGGCTGAACCATGGCAGCGTCTGCGAGTTGGTGCGAGGTCGCCGGCACGGCCGTGTCCGCGGGTTGGGCCGAGACTGCCGGTAACGCCGCGTCAGCGGGCTGGGCCGAGATTGGCGGCAAGGCCGCATCGGGGAGCTCGGACGAGGTCGCCGGCACGGCCGTGTCCGCGGGCTGGGCCGAGGTCGCCGGCAAGGCCGCGTTCGTGGGCTGGGCCGAGGTCGCCGGCAAGGCCGCGTCCGTGGGCTGGGCCGAGGTCGCCGGCAAGGCCGCGTCTGCGGGTTTCGCTGCGATGGCGCGGGGGGGCGCGGAAGACGCGCGATGCAGGGCATGCGCGACTGCGTGGTCCAAGGTATTCCACAATCGCGAGCGAAGGGATCCAGACTGTGGCGGGCGTGCAGCCTTGCCGATCTCGTCGTGTCTGGGCTGCGCCTTCTCCTGGGGCGGCGGCCGCAGTGACCAGACTGATGGCCCCTCTGACGTGCCAATCGAGCCATCGATTCCGTCAAACGACTCAGCGTTCCCTCCAAACGAAGCATCGGATGCCCTGGAGGGAGCAACGGAGTTGCTGGGCGAAGCGTCTGAGGCCTTGTGCGGAGCGACGGAGTCGCCGGGCGAAGCGTCTGAGGCCTTGTGCGGAGCGACGGAGTCGCTGGGCTCAGCGTCTGAGGCCTTGTGCGGAGCGACGGAGTCGCCGGGCGAAGCGTCTGAGGCCTTGTGCGGAGCGACGGAGTCGCTGGGCTCAGCGTCTGAGGCCTTGTGCGGAGCGACGGAGTCGCTGGGCGAAGCGTCTGACGCC
>CAYRKE010000182.1:0-3641 GCA_964424695.1 uncultured Polyangiaceae bacterium | reverse complement strand
AGCGTCTGAGGCCTTGTGCGGAGCGACGGAGTCGCTGGGCGAAGCGTCTGACGCCTTGTGCGGAGCAACGGAGTCGCGCGGCCGCGCACGTTGGAGGGCGTCGAGGGGAGCCCCTGCCGGGGGGCCCGATGTCAGGGCGGATTCGGAAGCAACGGCAGGGGGCGTCAGTGAGGGCGGAGAGGAATCGCTGAGAGCCTCCGCGTCGCTGCGCTGGGCAGCGGAAGAACCCGGCACGCTCCTCGGGGGCACGGATTCTCGGGCCACCGGCGTGTTTCTGGGCGCGACGCTCGAGGACGCTTTCGCCCTGGGGAACGCGGTCGAGGTCGGACGCGGAACGCTGAGTCTCGGAGGCAAGGCAAGGCCCCGCAACCCTGGGACGACACTCCTCGTGGCAGGTTGCCCTGACGCGATGGGGCGCGGCAGGATCGGCGCCGAGGCGGTGACACTCGTTCGGCTAGGCGCGGTGCCGTTGCTCGAAGGGGCGTTTTCCCGGGTGGCGGGTGTCGGAGGACGGCTCGTTCGCGGCGACGCGGGCTTGAGGCTCGAGGGCGCTTTCTGGGGAGATGGCGCGGCGATCGCCGCTGCGGGCGATCCGTTCCCTGGCGCCGCCTGGTTTCCCATCGCGGACTCGGAACGGGCCGTGGGCGGCCCCGAATCTGCGAGCTCTTCTTGCTTCGGTGCAGCAGTGTCAGCGACGACGGGATGCGGCTCTGGCGCGACGGATACCCTACCGTCGCACTGTGCGTCGGCGTCAGCGGGCTGCGAAGCGGCGGGCACTGATGCCGGGGCGTCAGCCGGCTGCGAAGGGGGCGGCACCGAGGCGAGGAGCTCTGCCGGGGGGTTCAGCGAATCCAGCGGAGGCTCGGTCGACGGTGCCGGTGGGGGGACGGACCGCACCATGGGGACATCGCGTCCCGCTTCAGTGCCGTCGATGCGAATCTGCGCGCCGCATCCCTTGCACGTGACGTTGACCACTCGCCCGCGGATCTTCCTCTCGTAGAGAGGTTTCGGGATATTAATCCGCTTGCGACAAGAGCCGCACGTGATGAGGAGCCGCACGGCCTCGCACTCTAGCTCCTCCGCTTCGGCAGGCAATGGTCCCAGGCATTTCGGTCGGCGGGAACCAAGACGCCCGCTTCACGAGGGTCCGAGAAGCCTGGAACCGGCGTGGAACGTGGCGGTCCTCGGGAGCTGGTTTACTGGGGTCGGCCCATCGGAGGCGTCACTCAGCAGGTCAATGCGTGCCCGGGTCAGAGAGGGATCACGCGAGTAGTCTCGGGCGAGGCACTGGCGCGCTGGCGCGTGCAAGGGTTCGGGAAGCCTCCCGACTCTCTGGTGTCGTGGCCCTGGATGCATCCGCCGGCACCGGGGTGCGGCTGTTCGGTCAGACAGAAGGAGCACCGATCAGGTTGCCGAAAGCAACGGCGCTGCCGGGAACGTACCGCCTGGAGTGCGAGGGTGCGATTCGCGTGAGAGCACGCAACCGTGCCCGACGTTGGCCGATACAAGTGAATGAACTGCAGATCCGCGCAGAGCGTAAGGAAGCAGCGGGCTAGTGAGACGGTCGCCGCGTCGCTCTGGGCCGCCGGTGATTGTCCCAACGGTCCTTCGCGCCTCCGCACCTTCCTGTTGGGCGTTTCGGCAGCAACTGCGTCCTTCGGGGTTTCCGGGGAGCGGCCATGCTTGAACGAATCTCACGACAGGAGTGCTGGTCCGAGTGATTGCCGCATCGGCCTCCCGTGTCCGACGGCGATTGTATTGTCTCTCAACGGTTCTCCGACCCCACTTGGGGCAGTCGGGGGACTGGTTGCGTAATTCTCACGTGATATCCCCCCGTTTGAATCAACGGGAGGATCCTTAATTTACTATAGCCAACCCGGTGTTGGATACGTTAAGAGCGGCTCCGAGTCTCTGGGGAGTTCTGGGCAAAGCGGGGCTCCCACCCATAAGAGGCGCCCAACGGTTCGGCGTGGAGGGTAGATCTTGCCTGCCGCGCCGGTCCAAAGAGCAGGAGAATTTCGGGCGATGTGGCGATATCGGTTGAGCCTTTGGGCAGTGGTTCTCTCCGCGGTGGTATTGGCCTGTTCCGGGTCGGACGAGGACCGAGAGGACCCTGGAACGACCGCTCGGGTGACGCAGGCCCTGTCGACCTGCTCCGTCGAGGAGGTTCTCGGGTTCGAGTGCTTGTACGCGCGGTCGTGGGGCGCGGCGGCATCGTCCCTCTCCGAGAACGCGACCGAGGGTGGGTCCTCGATGCAGATCGCCGGGGCCACCGGGGGAAGCGCGTTCACCAGCACCACGATCTCGAACCATCCTGGTTTTACCGTGGGCAGGGCAACGCTCGACGTCATGCTGGAGAACAAGAACCCGGCAGCGACATGGGGACTGGTTCAGCTTACGATGGTGCTTCGGTACCGAAATGCATCGGGACAGGTCGTTGAGTATAGGCCCGCATCCCCCATCTTGAACCACAGCCCGCTCGGTCTGCCCAATGGCGCGTACCGTCGGCTGGTCTTGAACCTTTCCACGGAAGCCCGAACGAGGCTCAGCCAGCCCTTCGAGAGCCTCGTGCTCACGCTGCAGGTTCAGGCTGCGGCGGGGGAGATCCTGCGCTTCGACCGGCTTTCCTTCACTGGGGGAGGAACGCCCTTGGAGGGGCCTGCAGCTCGGAGTTTCGAGCTCATTACGCCCGAAGGTATTGCTTGGAACGATGTTGGAGTCGGCGCCATGGGCGAGCTGCGTATCGACGACCGCGTCAAGGTCATGCCCGCGGCTCATGGCAACCACGTCACGAACGCCGGGTATACCTGGGCGCGGCTCGGAGTCGATTCGCTGACACCCCAGGTATGGAGTGTCAGCGACGTGAACATGGCTCCGCGCGCCTCTGCGCGCACTCTGACCAGCTCCGGCCACTTCGTCCCAGACGAGCAACAGAACGGCACCTACGTGATCGATGGTGTCAAGGCCGGCGCGCCGAACCTGGTCCCAGACCTCTACCCATTTCGCGTCGAGCGATGGGAGGTCCAGTTTCCGTCGGAGTTCATGAGCCGCGATCCTGTCTTCGGAGGTCAGCAGTATCAAGCCGAGCCAGGCGTTTCGCATAGCAGTCTTCGGGTCCAGCCTGGCGGGCGTCTCGTGCTGAGCTCTGGAGTCTACTACTTTGATGAGCTCGTGCTCGAATCCGGCTCATTCGTTCGGGCCAACAACGGGGCCGGCCCGGTCATCGTCTACGTAGGAGATAGCTTCACCCATCGAGCTGTCTCCGAGTACCAGAACGTCGATCTGGCGAACGTGATGTTCATCTACCTCGGGTCGACGGAGGTCATGCTGGGGGAGGGGTTCCGTCATCATGTTCTGGCTCCGAACGCGAAGCTTTCCATCGCGGCAGGGAAGGTGGTGTACGGAGGGCTCTTCGGGCGCGACGTCGAAATCCAGCCAGACGTAACGGTGAACCATCGCGGCTTCGACCCCGGCACCGGTGCGTGTGACGCCTGGTCAATCGCCTGCATCTCGATGCCCGGCTGCGTCCTTCCCGACACCGATTCCGACAGCCTGCCCGATTGCGAGGAGAGTGAGGACGACTCCGGCTGGACCGATCCAGAGGCGCCAAACGGCGCCGAGACCACGCTCATCGACACGTG
>CAYRKE010000181.1:0-15916 GCA_964424695.1 uncultured Polyangiaceae bacterium | reverse complement strand
CGTTGCTAGTTTCCTGTTTCTAGTTCCCTTCTGCGCAAGCGAAGCACATGGGGCAGTAGTACTAGAGAGCTCCAGATTGAGGCAGCAGCGCCGCTCAGGCGAGGTCGGCCGCGCAAAGCGTACTAGATACGCCAGCACGCATCACAACGGCCAGCGACGCATTCGCGGATGCTGCAGCCTCTAGCTGGACGTGCTTTAGGTCAAACACCCCTTCGCCTCGAACAGAGTCACGTCTTGTCCCCTGTCTGGAGGCCTATGGCCCGCGTCGCCCGCCGCCCACCATTTACGAGGAGAATCGTCAGCCGCCGTTGGGAACCACCATCACCATCGTCAGATGTCCGGGCCGCGTCTGCACCGCGACCCGTCCAGCCAAGCGCCCGGTCTCCGCAACGGTCGTCGTGATTAGGGTGGCTCCTGGCTTGACGTTCACAAACCCACCGACCCCCTGTTCATCGGTCGCGGTTGCGGTACCTGACGGCAACCCCTCCTCGCCGTAGAAAGTCACGGTTTCTGCGTCCGACTGGTTGCTCTCAAGCACGATCCCCGACGCAGGCTTCCCGAGGCAGTTCAGGGCGGTGGTCATGATGATGGACCGATCGTCAGCCACCGACGCCCCGAGCCGCCCGAACATGGCCCCGACGAAGGTGTTGGGGACCATAGGCAGAACGCTCGGCGCACGTTGCTTGTTCGTGTCCGACGGGAAGAACATCGTGGGGTATATGCCCTCGCCTTCAGTCTGGAGATACCCGTCGAAACCGGTGGGCATTTCGACATCGAGCTTTCCCTCGCTATCGCTCTCATAGTGACCGATCGGAACCTGACACTCCGCATCGATCTTCGAGCAGAGCGTCAGGCGCACCCCTGACATGGGCTTCTGGGTGAGCAAATCTGACAGCGTCAGATTCACGTGAATCATGTCGGATAGCAGCTCGACCGAACCCGGCTCGTCGAGGCAAGCCCAGGTTGGATTGGGTTGACACAAGGAGTCTTCGCAGATGCTGTCCTCGAACTCTGGGCCACGAGCGGCGCAGTCGCGATCCGTGACACACTGCACACGCTCGGAGTCAACAACGACAGTACAGGCACTGCCCACGGCACTGGATACCACAAGGCACACGGCAAAGAAGCGGGGATGAATCATGTGTCAATCGCCAACACTAGAAGACGTTCTCACAGGGCGCCCTCCCGAAAAGCACGGGCAGGCCCAGGCGGCGCCAAACGCTCCAGAGTCCGAGACCGATTCCCGACGATCAACGCCACCTCAACCCGATTGTTACCACGGCGGACCCCCTGACGGGATGGTGATACGCGTGAAATCCGAGTCCCGAACCGGTCTCCAACCTACCAGCCGCCCGCCCCGCCTCTTAAGGCCACAGGACTGATTTCAATAACGATTCCAGTCCGCGGCGCGCCGCTGGACAGCGGCGCCATCGGGGGCGACGTCCCCACGGCCTTGACAGGATCCCCGCCCGACAGAACCGGCGACCTCACCGTCCCAACACGTGGGTCCGGCCCCGTTCCGGTCGACGGCGCAGTCAGCAAGGACCGCCACTCGGCTCGGATTCGAGCAGAGCCATCAACGCCTCCGTGTCGAATTCCGATGGGATGTCGGACTCGTCCAGCAAGGCGCCGGCAATCGCTCTTTTCTCTTCGTGCAGGGCCAAGATGCTCTCCTCAATAGTACCCAGGGTGACGAGTCGGCAGGCGGTCACCGGCCTGGTCTGCCCGATCCTGTGTGCGCGATCCGTAGCCTGCGACTCGATAGCGGGATTCCACCAAGGGTCCAGGTGGATGACGTAGTCTGCCGCAGTCAGGTTGAGCCCGAATCCCCCAGCCTTGAGGCTGATCAGAAAGAGCTCGACATCACCCTCCTGGAACTCGCGAACCAGGCCGGGACGCATCTCCTTCGGCGTCGAGCCATCCAGATATAGGTAGCGAAAGCCGCACTCGTCGAGGCGTTCGCGCACGAGCTGCAGGAAGTCGACGAACTGACTGAAGACCAGGGCTCGGTGCCCGCTCTCGCGAAGCTCGACGGCGAGCTCGAGAAATGCCTCGATCTTCGCCGACTCGCTCGCCGCGTCGGGGAAGACGAGCCTTGGATGGCAACAGAACCGACGGAGGCGAGTCAGTTCGGCGAGCACCTGGAGCTTGTGCTCCCGCTTGCCATGACTGGTGCGGAGCTTGTCGTGAATCCGGCGGCGCAGCAGCGCATAGCGGATCGCGTCATCTGGAGGAAGCGTCACGGTGTGCCGCAGCGTGGTGACGGCTGGCAGCTCCCGGAGAACTTCATCCTTTCGCCTACGCAGAAGCAGGGGTTGCACGAGCTGCCGCAAGGCCGCACGCTGTTGGTCGATGTGAGCCTCGTTGGTCGGCTTCAGGTACCTGAGTCGGAACTGCTTCCAACTGCCAAGAAGGCTGGGGCACACGAAGTGGAAGATGCTCCACAGGTCCCCCAAATGATTCTCCACGGGGGTTCCGGTGAGCGCCACCCGAAATCTCGCCCGAAGAGCGAACGCCGCCTTGGCCCGAAGTGAACTCGGATTCTTGATGACTTGAGCCTCGTCGAGCACTGCCGTGTGCCACTCGATAGCCTGGAGCTGCTTCGCGTCCTGCTGGAGGAGGGCGTAGCTCGCGATGAGGATGCACCGACTCGCAGCTCGGTCCGGGCCGCAGCATGCTTCAAGCGCCCGCCCCCGCGCCCTACCCCAGTACTCGAAGACCTGGAGGGATGGCGCGAAACGCCGCAGCTCAAGCACCCAGTTGTGACACACCGAGGTCGGCGCCACGACAAGCGCCGGCCCTCCGGCGGCACGCTCGAGAAGCACCGCCAAGACCTGGACGGTCTTCCCCAGCCCCATGTCGTCCGCAAGACAGACTCCAAGCTCGAGCCGGCTCCGGCGACTCATCCAACGGAAACCCTCGAGCTGATAGGGCCGAAGCTCGGTGCCGAGCCCTTCGGGGACCGAGGGTTCACTCGCCAAGGTAGACTGCACGAAGGAACGATGCTCGCTAGCCGATGCGTCGATGGTGAGGCCATTCTCCGAGTCGAGAAGCCCCGACACAACGGAGAGAGCTGCCTCCGGCACACCAAGCTCGTCAGTCGGGGTCCTTCTCGAACGCACCGCAACGCTGGCCAGCGTCCGCAGGAACTGCCGCACACGCTCTTCGACCTCGAGGAAGTCGCCGCTCGGAAGTCGAACGAAACGCCCCGACTTGGTGAACGGCAGACTCACCAGCTCGGCGAGTGACGAAGTGGTCACGTCGTCGATTGCGACGCCTCCAGTAACGAGGTACCAGCCCTTGACTCGCCTGAGGACTCCGTGAATTGCGCCGGTCGTCAGCGTGCCACGGTAGGCGATAGGGCGAGAGTTCCGCCATTCCACGAAACACGGAAGTCCGGAGCTACGGAGCTCGGCCAGCATTCCGAGGAGGGCGTCCTCCGACAACGCGCATCCCACGCGGGCTCGTCCGGCAGCATTGCGTCCCTCGTGTACCGAAACCTCGTCCGCGCCCCGCTCGGCATTCGAATCCGAAACGCCTGCGAGGCTGCCGGCGCGAGAGGCAACGCACAAGCCGTCGCCATCATTGGCGATGAACCCTGCCTGCAAGGTTGGACAGCGTGAGAGAAGCTCGCGGCTGCGCTCGAGCTCGAGCTCGAGGCCCCGCTGGACGGAGATCAGCGCCTCACCATCATGGGAGGTTATCTCCACGCGACCGACGCCTGGTGGAAAGAAGCGGCCGCCTTCCCCGAAGGGTCGCACACCGAGTTCGACCCACCAAGCGCCCGCCTCGGACGATATGCGAAGGCAAGGGCTGCTGTCGGCCTCGATGGTGCGCCGCCCGCCAAACACCGGGCTCTCGATGTCGATGTGTTCCGCAAGGTGCGCCAGGATCGGTAGTGCGTGGTGCTGCTCGCTCTCCGGGATGCGGATCCCGTTTGGCACCAGATCGATCAGTCGCGCGACGATCCGCGACACGCGGTACACGATGATTCGCGCCTCGCCCTCGAAGACGAGGTTGACCCCTTCCCGTGCCCGGCCAGGCTCCACCTGGACCACGAGGTGGCCGTGGTCATGTCGGATTTCGATTCGGCACGTGCCTCTGACGACCTCGACGGGGGTGCGGCCACGCACACCGTTGAACACACGGGGATGCCCGATGAGAGCCTCGAAAACCTCAAGCGGCGGTCCAGAGAAGGCGTTCTCGGCGACTGCCGCCTTCACGACTGCGGCATCTTCAGGGGGAAGGGACTCGCCCAAGCTGCGAAGCTCCGCCATCGTGACGCGACGCTCGCGGGTCCACCCGCGCTCCGACACGAACTCCTCCAGCGCCGGTCTAGCGAGCTCGCCGTGAGCCATGTCGACATACCAGGCAACCCGACGCGAAACGACTTGTTCGCCGCGCTCGACAGTCTTCACGAAGGTTGCGAGCGATTCGAGCGCACGACGCCATTCGGGCTCGGGTTCGATCAGGTTGCAGATGAGCTGTTCCCCCGGAAGACATGGCTCGAGCGGGGCGAGCTCTGGTAAGGGATCCGGACTCAATGCGCGAGCCACATGGAGCGTCTGCCGAGCAAACCAAGAGTAGCCTGCATCTCGAGAGCGAGTCCCCAGATCAACCAGGCGCCGTGCCCACGCTGTTCGGTTCACTGCCTCACGGTCCTGAAGTTGCACCGTGAGCCCCATGATCAGAGTCGCCCAGCAGGGGGATTGCGCGAGGACCTGGTGTGCGCTCATGCGCCTACGCTCGGTCTCAGGCTGGCCTGACCGCTTGAACAGCAGACGAAGGGCTTTTGCCACCTCCGTCCGGCCCTCGGCCGACGGCCATCTGGCGATACCGAGCCTTGCCTCCCGACTTCCCTGGGGCAACAGCCGCCTGGCGATGCTGCCCGGAAATGGACGGCGCCGCAGTGCCAGCAGAGCGAGCACCACTGCGACGCTGGCCAGACTCACAGGTTCCTGCCCCCCCTTGCTCTCGAGGATCTCTTCGAGCAGCTGGTCCGCGCGAGCCAGCTCCCCCTCCTCATAGGCGATCGCTGCCCGCAGCCCCAGTCGATCGAGCGCGGAAAGGCTCGCCTCTCGTTGACGGCACGTCGAGACGTCCCCCCGAAGCAGCGCGTGTTCGGCGAGCAGGGCGTCCACATCGGGATTCTGACCGGGCGGAGCCGCATCGAGTGCCCATTGGTAGAGGGCCTCGACCTCCCCCAAGCAAGGAAGAGCGTCGGAAAGCACTTGCTCGACGAGACTCGCCGCCCCCTGTTTCCAAATGGGCTCGAGCATCTGACCTTCGAGGAGTGCGAGCACTGCCTCCCGCAACCGCTCGCGGACGAAGAAGGCAACCTCTCCCCTCGCCGAGCGATAGAGCAGCGCCTGCTGCTCACGCTGAAGAACCGAGAGCTCGCCTGAATATAGGCTGGTCATGAACGGGCAGAGTGACCCGTCGCCGATCGAGGCGCGGCCGGTTTCGGAGACTGCTTCGAGTCCCCCCCGTTCGGCAAGCTCGAGGAGAATCCACGGCCGGTACGGCGGAGCCACCGCGACTGCGCGTTCCGGCTCGAAACGCTGAGCAAGGGCGAAGCTCTGCGCTACGCCAGCGTCGAGTAGAATGCCCGCCCGGAACCATCGGTCCAACAGGGCACGGGACAGCGGCCGGCTCGAGGCTTTGGCAAGCACACTGGGGCACAGCTTCCTTTCGCACGCGAGTACACCGAGGATGAGCCAATCCTCTGCGCGCGCCTCTAGAGTCGACGCCGCGAGGTACAGGCGCCGCTCCCTGGCCCCGGCGCCTGGCGTCAGGACGACTGAGGGGTCGTTGATCATCGGCGCACACCGGGGCGATGGGGACAGGGGGCGGCCACGACGCTCGGCAGTATTGCGGAGAGCAACGGCAGAAGCCAGCCCCTGACCGCTCCCAACGCCGCCCTCCCCACCCGAGGCAGCCGTGAACCCAGGCGCGCTCCCGGTCAATTGCGGGTTTCAGCTAGAACGGGTATGGCACTCTGCAACTGCGCAGCCCGCCAGGTGACGGCGTACTCCATCCCGGCCCTGGGGAGCTCGACGCTGGGCGGGTCAACAACCCACGAGCCCGTAACCCCGAGCTCCCGAAGCGTCAGTTCGAAGTGGCACATGGCGATCCCGACATCCACCCTCTGCAAATCGGCAAGCCGAAGAACCCTGAACAAGAGGCTACCCTTTCCGTACCCCTTGGTTCGTTCGACGTAGAAGTGCCATCCCGTGGCGGTATGAAGAATGCGCCAGGGCTGCTTGTTGGAGGCAGACGGCCCGCGCCGAACCATCTCGAGCGCCACGCCATAATGGCCTGCCGCTTCCATAGCAACGGGAACGCGGAAATCATCCTCGAAAAACAGCTCCTCGGGTGGAAGGCGGAATGGGGAACGCCCCTCCCCTCGAACCCGAGCCTCGTACCGGGTCCGATCCCGAAAGTATCCCACGGACACGACGGCGGGCATGAACTCTTTCTCGGTGGGCGAGATCCTCCTAGCAAACCGACTCCTGGTGAACGACCCTCCAAGCCAGCAGGTTCCGAGCTCGAGATCGGTGGCGCGCAGAATGGCGTGCTCGAACAGGTACCCGAAGTCCTCCAGAGCACGCGGCCCTTTCTCGATAACGCCCACGATGAACGCCGGAGGGTCCTTGACGAACCCATATGTTCCAAGCCCCTTGAGCGACGAACTGTCCTCCTCGGTCGCCGCAACCAGTACGAAACGCCCCCGGCTGCCGAGCGGCCCCACCGTGTTCGAAGCCAAAAACTCAGACAGCACATGCCGGACATCCCGGGAAATCGCCTGCTTGGCGTATGAGCGGCAAGAGTACCGGCGCTTGATCACTTCGGTTGCGGGGGCTGAGAAAATCATCGTGCCTCTGGCTTGCATTCGGTCCGAACCATCGGCGCGCGCATTCGCTGCGTCATCGTGGCCCGGCCGACATGCTCCGTGAACCACAGACGAGTTAGCATGGCGACCCAGAGAGGCAAACAGGCGAGCCACGGCTTGGTTTCCGATGCCACGGTAAGCCTGAGGCATCGAGGCCACGATAGGCCCGAGACACCGAGGCCACTCGCGCCCGTGCCCGAAGTGCGTGTAGCATCGTGCTCTCCTGCACAATCGAGGTTTTCATGAGCGAGCTCGACATTGGCGGACGGATCAGCACACTCTTTCCACGAGTCGAGGACATCGACCACTCCGTGGATTTTGCGCCCGGCGGCGGAGTGGTCACTTTCGGTGACGCTTACCTGGTGGACGGCGAAGTGCGACGTTGGACCGGCGAGCGCATGGAGATAACGTCTCCCGTCTGCGTGACGGGATCCGGGGGAACCAGTAGGCGATCCATGGGACACGCGGCGCTCCTCTCCCAGGAGGCCGCGCTCGACGCGCTGGCGGCAGCCGTGCGCGCCTGGGACAATGGGCGCGGCCCTTGGCCCACCATGCGAGTCGCCGATCGTGTCGAGGCCGTCCAGGCGTTCGTCGAGAAAATGCGCCAGGTGCGCGAGGAAGTCGTCATCCTCCTCATGTGGGAGATCGCCAAGACCCGATCCGAAGCGGAGAAGGAGTTCGATCGGACCGTCGCCTACATCGAGGACACGATCGAGGCGGTCAAGGAGCTCGATCGGGCCGCTGGGCGCTTCTCCACTGCCGGTGGGCTCTTGGCGCAGATCCGTCGTGCTCCCCTCGGGGTCACTCTGTGCATGGGTCCTTTCAACTACCCGTTGAACGAGACCTTCACGACCCTGATCCCAGCAGTCATCATGGGAAATCCTGTAGTCGTCAAGCTTCCCAGGTTCGGCCTGCTCTGCCAGGCGCCACTGCTGCGGTGCTTCGCCGACTGTTTCCCGCGCGGCGTCGTGAACATCCTCAATGGAAGGGGCCGCACCGTGGCGTCGGCCATGGTGGAAGCGGGCTCTCTCGCGGCATTGGCCTTCATCGGCTCGTCCAGCGCGGCCAACGCGCTGAAGAAGCAACACCCCCGCCCCAACCGGATGCGCTGCATCCTCGGCTTGGATGCAAAGAACCCGGCCATCATTCAGGCGGACGCCGACCTGGATCTGACCGTCGGGGAGTGTGTCACCGGAGCACTGTCCTTCAACGGGCAGCGCTGCACGGGCCTCAAGCTGCTCTTCGTTCATCGAACAATCGCCGAGACATTCGTGGCGCGCCTTGCCGAGGCAGTCGATGCGCTGCCATTTGGGTTACCCTGGGAACCCAAGGTCAAGATCACACCACTCCCGGAGCACGACAAGGTGGCAGCCATGCAGGCTCTGGTGGAGGACGCGACAAGTAAGGGAGCTCACATCGTGAATCGTCACGGCGGCCTCAGCAACCAGACGTTCTACTTCCCGTCCGTCGTGTACCCGGTCACTCCCCGCATGTCACTCTACACCGTGGAACAGTTCGGGCCCGTCGTGCCGGTCGCCGTGTACGATGACATAGCCGAGGTCCTGGACTTCATCGAAACCTCGAATTTCGGCCAACAGGCGAGCATTTTTGGCAGGGACCCGAAGACGGTTGGACCACTGATCGACGTCTTGTCGAACCAGGTCTGCCGCGTCAACCTCAATGCCCAGTGCCAGCGCGGCCCCGACGTGTATCCCTTTGCAGGGCGCAAGGACAGCGCCGAAGGCACCCTGTCTGTTTCCGACGCTTTGCGGTGTTTCTCGATCCGCAGCATGGTGGCGGCCGCCAATGCTCTAAGCAACCGAGAGCTGTTGCAGGAGATCCTGCGCGGTCGCACCTCGAACTTCGTCAACACAGACTACCTGTTCTGAGAGTCGCTCCGACCACGACGAGACGCGCCCGAGCGCAGCCGCCCCCCCTGGGTCGCTTCCCACGCGGGCATCGTCCCAGTGAACGCTCGCGGAGTGGGTCGACGCACCTTCCCCGTATACCGGAACACCCGCTCTCGCGGCTTGGCGCGCCGTCCGGCACACGACCACGGTCGCCGGCCGACCAACACATGCCCCACCCAACCGCGGCGAGGGTCACGCCCAGCCGAAGCGACCAATTTGCGAATACCCCCATTTTCGCAAATGGGCCGGGGGGGGATCCGGACACTATATAGGTAGCGTGTTGTTGGTTGTGTCTTGTCACGGTGGTCTTGGGTTGCCCATGGAGGGGAGCGGCTGCACCCGCGGGTCAGGTCGTAACAACCCGAGACGCCTTGCTGGAGGCCCCCCCGATGCAGCACGTCCGGTGCGTCGAATGGTATGCCGGATGGTACACCCTCATACCGCGACCAGCGGGCACCTGGAGCATCGATCAGCGAGCAAAACCCCGCACCTATTGGGCGCAACGGCCACCTCACCCAAGGTCGAGGCAGGTCGGTGCGCGCGGAAGAATGGCAAGTGGGTCGGCGCTCGAGTGCTGCATCGGGGGGGAGGGAGCATTTCCCGTTTTCAGGTGAAAAGAGTCCGCCGTCGGCTGCCGACGGTTGCCTTGGGTCGTTGGCCAAAGGAGGCGCCGGACTCGTCTGGCGCAGCCCGCCTCAATCCAAAGATGCACGCTTGGTAGCCTCCCCGGTGCGGCCGCGCCCATGCTGCGCCGGGGGGGCCTAAGTGTCGCATTCCATGCCGTTTGGGCTTCCACGTGAACTGGCCATCTGCATGAGCCGTTGAGGCAGCATCGTGCCCACGCCACGGAACTGACTGTGCCAGAGACCCTCGTTCCCTCACTGCCCCCAAGCACGATGCGGGGGGAGCCGCGCAGGGGAACGCCGCGAGACGATCGCCATTGAGACAGGGCAGCGCGCTCGACATTCTGCGGCTATGACGGGAGAGGCAACCTCATCGACGAACGCCTGGAATCAGCAGATGGGTCACAGTCACGATGCAAGACACGGGCCTTTGACGATTGTGGATACCGCATTCCCGAGGGGTACGCGCATGCCTGCGGCGGCGCGCCAACCGCCACGGTCCACGACGATACCTGTCTGCTCTGGTCTCCTACCGGTGACAGTACGAGCACCATTCCGACTCGGCTCCACCAATCAGGCGAGAACCCGAGCCACGGCGTCGAGCTCGAGCTCGGCTTCTTCGATCAGCTCCCGAATGATGTCGGCTAGGGGTTGGACCCCGTCCACGAGGCCGACGGATTGCCCCGCCATCAGCGACCCCGTCTTGACGTCTCCTTCGACGACGGCGCGGCGCAAGGCCCCCATCCAGAAGTGCTCGACCCGAGCTTGTGCCTCCGCCCGAGTAATGAGGCCCTGATCGAGCTGCTCCAGCAACTCGATCTGCAACCGCTTGAACTCGATCGTGCCTTCGTTCTGCAGCGCACGCACGGGAATCACGGCCAGTCGGCTATCGAACGATGGCGTTGCGACAGCGTCCCTGGCCTTCGCCCTGCAGAAAGCCTCCTTGAAAGCTGGATGGGCACTACACTCCTGGCTCATCACAAACCGCGTGCCCAGCTGTACGCCAGCAGCACCCATGAGAAGCAGGTGCGCCATCATCTGACCTCGCGCGATCCCACCAGCCACGAAAATGGGGACCTCGCGCACTTTGAAGAGGATCTGCTGCAGCAGCACGGTAAGGGATACTGGACCGATGTGCCCGCCCGCCTCGGAGCCCTCCAGAACGAGGGCGTCTGCTCCATCCGCGATCATCTTGTGCGCCAACAGATCCGTAGCAGCAAAGCAAAGCACCTTGGCCCCCGAGTCCTTCGCGCGAGCGATCTCGGTCCCCTTGGGGATGGATCCGGCGAACACGATGGTGGGCACCCGCATCTCGACAGCCAAGGCCAGATGATCGAGGTAGTTCGCTGCCACCGTGACCAGGTTGACCCCGAAGGGGCGCTGGGTGAGCGCCCGGGTCTTCTCGATCTCATCACGCAGGCGATCGACCGGTAGGTTTCCGGCTGCCAAGAGGCCGAAAGCGCCGGTTTGTGCCACGGCCGCGACCAGCCGATGGTCACTGATCCAGGACATCGCTCCGCATACGATGGGATACTCGACATCCAAGAACTTCGCTCCTCGCTCGAACAGTCGATCTAGCCTCACGCTGTCATCCTTTCAGGTGACCGTTCACGGGGATTCGAGTCGAGCCGGGCGTTGTCCGAGGGGCTAGAGGCGATGGTTCGTGAAGCACCGGTACGGTGTTCCCAGGATCGCCAATGCGCGCGTGCGCAAAGCCCTCCCCGATTCGCGGTGCCCCACCGGGTGGAGTAACGCGATCAGCGGCTGCCGGTCAAAAATCGTGAACGGGAGATCTGTCGGGACCGAGTCTGGTCCGAGCTCGATACAAGAGCAAGCGCAGCAACGTGGTGCGGAGTCCGCTACTCACCGCCAACGTCCATGGACTGGACTCGACCCCCCCCCCAGCCAAGCCAGGACGGGCGCGTGAATTCGCTCGTCGAGTGCGGAGGCGTCCCGTGCTTGGTGTGGATCCCTGCGGCTTCCGCAGTGCCCCAAACCAAGCTGAATCGCTTCCGGAGATCGTGGACCCTCGTTCTATCCCGCCAACCGTTGGGAGCCGCTCAACCGTGGCGCGCAGCTCGATTCGCACCGACGCCGGTGTTGCGTCGCAGGGTTCGCAGTTCCGAACCAAGGGTGCCCCGGACCAAGGCCGGCACGCGGGGCGAACACGACCCGCACCCCGTAATGCTGGACTAGGGCCAGGTGAACCTCGAAGTGGAAGAAGAGAGGCCACCGACGCGCCCACTCCGAATCGGTGAAGGCGCCATCGAACTCACGATCCCCAGTACGGTCCGGTTCGGATCGCGCGCGGCCGTCTGCTCGCTTCATCGGGAAAGGGAGACCGGACGCGGTAGGCGCAATGCGCGATCGTGACGCGAGCGGGGTTCCGAAAGCAAAGCCGGTAGCGAGCCGCGGATCCCGTGACGGATGGGCGCGCAACGATCACTCATCAGAACGCCCGTGGACGTGCCACGCGTTCTGACCACCGCATCTTCTTCCTGGATTGGGGAAATCGGCCACGGCTGCCCACCATCACGGCTTGAGAGCATTCTGGCGCCGTAGCGCTGCCGCAGCAGCGGGGAACCACACGATGGGAAACGTGCAACCACCGCTGTCGGCCCTGGAGCCGTCACCGAGATGAGTGTCTCGTCGGAACTCCCGAGCAGTGTCGAGAAAGATACAGAAGTCAGGGGCGGGTCGGATGCCACGTGGGGTGGGGCGGAATCGCTGAATCGGCAGGCGCAGAGTGATCGTTTGGCGCTCGCAGCGCATATGAGTCGCTGGGATCAGGCAGCCATGCGAAGGAGCATCCCTTGAAACCCCCCGTGCACTCAACCCACCCCCAGCACCTCTCGACGCATCGACGTTCGCTACCGGTATTGATGGCTCTGGGACTGGAGGACCATGGCCGAGTGATCGACTGCACCGAACCCCTCGACCAAGTGCTCCCCAGCATGGGCCGCCCGCCGCCTATCGAGCCCCAGAGGACCGAGCAGTCCCTGCGAGGCACGGTGCTTGGCCTCGTGGTTGCGTTGGCGTCGCTAGTCATCACGCTGGCAATCGTGTGCTTCGGCTAGCACTACTCCCGGAGACTTGTCTGAGAAGACGCCCGCCGATCTCGGCTTCCGGCTTCGTTTCGCTACGCTTCCGGTGCTCACGTACCGACACCACGTCGCCGAACAGCGCGCCACCCAAGCCGGCAGGAAGAGCATGGGGTCGGGTGGCAACGCCATGGTGTGAGCGCACGGTGGCGAGTTTCGTCGCCCGAGTGCACGACTGAGGACAGAAAACGGTGAAGCGCCGCCCACAGCTCGGACCACGTGCAGGGGGCGGCAAGTCAGGAGGTCTCCGGGCCGCGGAGATCCAGGCTAGAGGCTACCGTTCAGGGGATCGTTCCTGTCCCCCTTGGTGGGCCTGAACTCGTCCCGAGAACGCCTGCGTGAGGTGGCAGCCTTGCCCCTGCCCTTGCTGCCTCGCCGGCGTTTGGCGTACTGCTTCTCCGCTTCCGCAAGCGCGCGTTTCGTGTCCTCGTCGAACCTCTCCTTGGCAGCGGGCTTCGGCTCCTCGGCGGGTTCCGGCTCCGATGGGATGACCCGGGGGGGAGTCGGCAGGGCCGTCTGGGTCGCCGCTGGCACCGCAGCACCGCCAGCGACGGGGTCGGGTTCGGAGCTGGCCACTGCGCCACCCACCCCCACTAACGCCAGCACCAACCCCGCCGCGACATACAGAGGAGTCCTGCTCTTGCGCTTGAATGGTGAGCCGCCAAGCTCCAGGTCGTCCAGATCGAAAGCGACCGGTGCGGTGCTGTTCAGGCTCGGTGACGGCGTCGAAAGCGCGGATGGAACGGCAGCGGGGCGCTCCACGGATGCCGCAACCGCGGGAATCGTCGCCCCAGTGGACCCTGCGGCGGCAATCGGGCGCGTCGGATAGGTGCTCGCGGGTGCGGCGACTGGGGGGATCATCACCGCGCTCGACGCGGACTGAACTGGTGGAGCGCACGGAACGGCGACCTGAGTCATTGGGGCTGGCGCCGCTTCTTCCTCACCGAGAAGGTCGCTGAGCTTCCTCCAGCCGCCGGTTTCCTCGTCGAGCACTTCAGTGTCACCACCGATGAGATCGCGCTGATAAGCGCTATCCAGTTGCTCGAGCGTTACGGAGTGTACTTCCCCGGACGGCAATCGCACGAGCCACAACTCACTGTCGCCGTTGGTCCCATCAGTTGCTTCGTAGTTCGTCATGATGCTTCTGGTGCTTAAGGTCCATACCAAGACTGCACGCACGGGCCGGTAGAGAGCGCACCACGCAAGTCGACACCGAGGGGTCACGTGTGGCGACAGCCACGACACCTGAAGCCGCTACCGAGTCACGGGGTGGTGCCCCGGGCGCGCACGAACCATGGCTCACGAACATCGAACCCTGGCGTGCAGAGGGCCAATTCATCAAGACCCGGGCTTGACTCAGATGAGCCCAGGCTCAGCCAAATTCTCAATGATTCCGAAGTGATGCTTTGCACATTCGGTGCACTTCGTCAACCCGAATTGCCGGGGTCAGTCCAGTTCCGGCACTCACCAGGTGACGCGCGTGGTGCTTCGCTGAACTTCTTCCTCAGCACTGGATCGACTCGTCCCACCCGAACGAGCATGCTGCGCCAGCGGCTTGTGACTCGCCAGCACTGGTGGAGTATCCGTTCACGCCTTGCTTGGAGGACCGGCCGCGATCCGCCCCGCGCGGAGCGTTGCGGCTGCGCTCCGGTGCTCTCGTACCGACCTCGCCGTGCAACGCGGGCCTTACGGCTCCCGGCGCCGCTGCTGCGCAGGGCTCGCGCTAGCACGAGCTACTCTCGCGGATGGCGGAGCCGTGACCCGAGGGTGCCAGGGGCGGAGCAACAACGGAAGGTTCCGCCCTTCCTGCCGGTCCGTTCGGAGGGTACCATCGTGATCGGTGGAAGCGGTCATCATGTTCGTTATGGGGGTGGGGTTCACCATCATTGCCTTGCCGGTTGCGGCCATGGTGATGGCCCTTCGGGCCAGGGATACTGCCAAGCAGGCGCAGTCCGACCTGCTCAAGCTTGAACACCGCCACCAAGTGGCCGTGTTGGAGCATCGTGAGCTCGAGCGGAAGCTGAATGCCTGGATTGCCCAGGCGGGCCAACGATTCACTGAGCAAACGGGCTCGGGGCCACAGAGCATTCCCTCAGTCGAAGAGCGCGTCCCGACTGAGGCGTCACTCGCGCCGGGCGCGCCGGTCGCCCCTGAAGCGCCAGTTGCTGCCGTGACCCATGCCAGCACCGCGCCGGGAGCGAGTTCCACTCACCACGAAAATGCCCCTTCCGAGCTGCGCTCCACACCCGAGGTTGCCCCCGGACACGACGTCGCTCCCGCTGAGCCTGCCGAAGTCGCCCCTGCCCCGAGCTCCGAGGCGGGGACCGCATCCGGTCCGGCGCCCGCGATCACCAGCGACGCTGTCCCGCCTTCCGAAGCCCTATCCGGCGCAGAATGCGGCGCCCCCGTGTGCCCGACCCCGATGGCGCGGGAGGACGAGCATCCCACGAGGAGCACGGCGGGCTCCGGCGAACTCGCCGAGCCATCGGTTCCACATCCACCCGAAATCGACTGGGAGCGCCTCGTCGGAGTCCGACTCTTCGCTTGGGTGGGTGGGGCAGCGCTGTTTCTGGCGGGTGCGCTGTTCCTCCACTATTCGATTCAACGGAATCTGATCTCCCCCGAGCTCCGCGTCGCCCTTGCTCTCGTGGCTGGCGCGGGATGCTTGGCCGGGGGAGATCGGTTGCGTCATCGCACTCCCTTCACGGGGTTTGCCCTCTCCGGCGCGGGCGTGGCAATTCTCTATGCAGCGCTGTTTGCCGCGCGGACGCTCTACGAATTGATCGGGACGGCTCCGGCCTTCGTAGGCTTGTGCCTCGTTACTGTTACGGCTGGACTGATCGCCGTGAAGCGAAATGCCTATTTCGTAGCGCTCTTGGGCCTCTCGGGAGGCATGGCGACTCCGCTTCTCCTCTCGACCGGACAGGATCGCCCCCTGGCTCTGTTCGCCTACGTGGCGCTACTCTCGGCCGCGGTACTGGTAGTGGCCAGGCGATGTCGGTGGGCCTCGCTTGCCCTGCTCGGGCTTCTGTTCTCCACCATTATCTTCACAGGCTGGGCGCTCAAGAATCTGGGTCCAGAACGTGTTCCCCTTGCGCTGGGAGCCTCGACGATCGTGTGCGCCATGTTCGCCCTCACTCGGACGCGGGTGTCGACACCAGGGGATCGTCTGCCCCACGAGGCCCCACCGGGTCTCGGCACGATATCCAACGTCCTCGCCCTGCTGGTGATGCTCGTTATCGCGTTTTGCGTGGCAAGCTCATGGGACCTTCGCGTCGAACCGGTGGTGCTCTCCCTGCACCTGGTTGCGGTGTCGGGGATCATGCTCGTGGTGGCGCGCCACCATTCCTACGGATGGTTGCTGGTGGCAGCAGCCATCGGTACGCTCCT
>CAYRKE010000180.1:10181-15919 GCA_964424695.1 uncultured Polyangiaceae bacterium | reverse complement strand
CGCATTCTGTGGGACGACGCCTCCGACGAGTTCGTGATGGTTTGCGCCACGGATAACGAGTGTCGCATAGCCCGACCCGCTCCCTATCGTACTGTCGCTCAAGGGGAGTGCGATGGCACGCTCTTTGGCGGAGATCTGGTGCTCTCCACCGGAGGGGGCTACTGGACGGCTTGGAGTCAAGGCGGCACCATTCGCCTCCAGCATTTCACCCAAAGCGGCCCCGATACATCCATCTCCGATGCTGGAGACTCGAGCCATCCTCATCTGGTAACCTATGGCCCCACCAAGATGCTGCTCGCCTGGAGCTCGGGGGCTGCCATGATCGCGCAGGTTCGCGATTCGGGTGATGGGGCGACTGTGGGGGCGCCGTTCGGAATCGAGGCCAGCGACCACGACTACCAGTCCTTCAAGGCCTATAGCGACGGCAGCGTTGCCTACCCGGCTTCCGGAAGTACCAGTACTTCCATCAAGATCGCCCGCGTCATGCCGTGCAACTAGTACTACTGCCCCAGGTGCCACAGCTCAGCTGGCTGCGATTTCCAGTTCGCATTCGCGTTGCTAGTTTCCAGTTGCTAGTTTCTGTGCGGAGGGAGAACTAGAAATTAGGGGACTAGCAACCGGGAACGCGAACTAGAAATGAGGAGTCCTCTGGGCGCGTCGGTCCATTCGCCCCTTGGCCGTGCTGGCCGAGGCAGTCAGGATAGCGATCAACTGACTGGTCTCGTATCCATTCACGGCTCCAGAAGCCGGGAGCGTCGAGCGCGTGGTCTTGGGGTGTCACAGTCGAGCGGTCCCGTCTGGTTCGGTTCCCGAGCGAGAGTGTGTTTGGCGCACCGGGGATACGGGCGCGCCTGAAGTCGAGAAGTGAGTGATGGCTCAGGCGCGTCGCGGCGCGATAAGTCGTAGCACCGCGCCTGCGGTCACTGGCTCCGTCCTTCCAGCATCGGGTAGTGTAACAGAAGCCGCCCCTGCGGCGGCCTCGGTCGCCGCTGCGGGTCCTCACCCCAGAGCGCCGTCCGGCTCTGCGACGGCATCGGGAGCCTCGCAGGAATCGCTCAGAGGTGTGTCGATCTCGTCTTCGAGCATCAGGAGAGCGTCGAGCACCTGGTCGGCAGTCTCCGGTGAACCTTCGAGAGCCTTGATTCCTGTCATGGCGACGACAGAGCGGGCGTAGCGTGCTGCCGCCTTGGTGGCCTGCTGAAACGTCTCGATGACGCCTTGACCGTTCGAAGCGACGGCTGGCAGCGTGGGGATTTCTTGGCGCCAGTGAAGCTGCTCCACGAGTTCCTTCGGGGGCAGTGCCCCGGACATGTCCTGCTTGTTGGCCTGGATCAAGTAGGGGACGGCGGGTCTTCGTTCGCGCAAGTATCGCTGCAGCAGAAGGAGCCTCTGCCTGGCATAGGAGAGGTGATCGGGGCGGCTGTCACAGACGAACACCACGCAGTCCGCGGATCTGATGAGGGGCCTGCGGCGGTAGGAGCGCATCTCTTGCCCGGTCACCGAAACCACCTGGAGGCGAATGGGGAGCTTCTCGTGGCCTGGTAGATCCAGCTCCATCCAATCGAAGAACATGGTGCGCCCCTTGAGGGCGCCGGGAGTGTAGAGTTCAGTCCGAGCGTGCGCGGGATAGCGCCGACAGATCTCCTCCATGTTGGTGGTCTTGCCGGACGCGCCGGGACCATCGTAGACAATGCGAACGACGAGACGTCGATTCAATGCGTCGTAGGTCGTCATGGGAAACGGTTGGCGTCAGGTGGAGCCCTCTCGACCCTCGTTTATACACCCATTCGCGCTGCCGCCCAACTCGCCCACATGTGGGCGTCCAGTCGCCCGGTGGGGCTCGGTCGGGCTCGGGGTGCGTCTGCCTGAACGGCGAGGACGTGCGCTGCATGGCGCTCGTGCCCAGACATGGTGCGGATGCGGTTGCCGCGGTCAAGGAACAGCAGTTCCCGGCGCGCCGAATCCCTGCGCCGATGCCTGCGCTGCCACGATGGCGCCGATCTTTGCGTGGGCAGCCTCCAGCTCCGTGGCGGATGCGGGACTCTCGCTCAGGTACGAGGCCACGAACCAAGGGGCGTCCCTTGGGGGCCAGGCGATGGCCACGTCATTGGAGGCTCCGTTCATGCCAGTTCCGGTCTTGTTGCCAACGCGCCAAGCTGCAGGGAGCCCTGCTCTCAGTCGAGCGGCTCCCGTCTGGTATCCCACGAGCCACCGAATCAGGGCGTCGCGGCTGCCAGGAGCGAGAACCGTTCCAGTCAGCAGTTGCCTCTATAGCCCCACCATGCGCATATACCCAGGGTTCTTCTTCGTGGGCATGGGGGCAATCGAGTACAGGACCCGAGCAAGCTCCTTCGTTGTAGGGGCGGGGCAGCGGAGGCGGCGGGCCGCTTCGGGACGTTCGGGCCTTGCGGCGACTGGTGGCGCCCCGGGAGGGCTGCGAGATAGGGCACACGCTCCGCTCGGCGCAAGCGCTGGAGCGGGGGATCGGCCCAGGAATGCACGGTCGGGAGCTCTGGCGTGGGGGGCGCGCCGCACGGCCGCCGACCATGCTATAGGCCCATTGATGAGCCGTTTTCTGTGGAACACCTGTGCTCCGACTGCAGCCGCCTTCGCCTTGTGCACGAGCGTTGTTTGGGCACAAGGGGGGGAGCATGCCCCGCTGCGGGGGACCGAGCTACACTGGGTGCGGGGCAACGGCGCGGACCCATGCATATCCGCCGCAGAGCTCCGAACCAGAGTCGCCGCTCGCCTCGGGCAAGACCCGTTTTCTCCCACTCCGGGGCAGTGGCTCGAGGGGTTCGTTGAGCGTCAGGGGCAGCGCTGGTCCGCGAGGGTCTACGAGCGAGACGCCAGTGGCACCCTGATCGGCTCGCGGCTGCTTCACAGCGATGCGGAGAGTTGCGGCGAACTCGACCAGGCCCTGGTGCTGACCGTCGCTTTGCTCATCTCACCCGGATCCGCGGGCGATGCAGAGCCACCGCCGCTGCCGCCTCCGAGCGTCGCGGCACCCGAGAAGCAACCGGAGACGGTGAATCCTCCACCCGAACCCGATGGCTTGGCGGTTCCTCCCCGGCAGGAGGTTCCTCGGATCCCGCAGCCCCGACGGTGGGTGCGCTCACGGCCTGTCGCTCGCATCCCGGTGCCCGCGTGCAACGAGCCTTCGGTGCGCGCGGAGACTCCTCCGCCAGGGCTGCTCGTGTCAGGTTTACTCGGCAAGGAGCTGCTTCCTGGCTCGTCACCGGGGCTCGAGCTTTCCACTGATGCGCCCCTCGTGACACCACTGAGGTGGCGTCTTGCTGCCAGCTACTTCAAGGAGCAGCGCCTTGAGGGAGATCGCGCCTTTGGTTTCGGGCTCACTGCCCTCTCAGCGCTGGCGTGTGTCGAGTCGCGGGCTCTTTCGGGGGTTGTCGCAGGCGCGTGTCCAGGCGCCATGGTTGGCAGCCTCCACTCGGTGGTGTACCGCTTGGAGCCCCTCGAGCCGGGGGAGCGTCTGTGGAGCGCCGCCCGCTTGGACCTGTTCCTGGGGGCGCGTACCGAGAGCCGATTTCGTACCGAGCTCGGCGTCGAACTCGTCCTGCCTCTCACGCGATGGACTTTCGAGACCTCCGACGGCCGCACGCCGTCGGAAGTCTTCTCCCAACCCTGGCTGATACCGGTCGCCCGATTTGCTGTCGGCTACAGCTTCGAGTAGCCACTGGCGCTGGTTCAGCCAGATTCGAACCTCCTGGGGTAGCTGGGCGACTGGAAGGCCTTGGGTGTGTTTGTTGCGTTTCGAGTATTTGGCGTGAAGTTGTTTCAGGATCCGAGGCATCCATCATTTCAGTGACGGTTTCGCTCGACGCTGCTCCCGAACCCCGGGGAGAGCCTGCAGATCTGGTGTCCATTTACGCCGAGCAGCGTCTCTATCTCTGGAACACCCTCTACCGGTTGGGCGTGCGGGAAGCCGACCTGCAGGACGCTCTCCAGGAGGTTCTGGTGGTTGTGCATCGACGCCTTGCCTCCTTCAATGGTCAAAGCAAGCTGACGACCTGGCTTTTTGGGATCTGCTTGCGGGTAGCGGCGGCACACCGCCGCCGAGGCTTCCGACGGCACGAATGCCCCACCGATCTCTCCGCGCCCGAAGACGAGCCGCCTGACTCGACGAGCCCTGAGCGTGTTGGGCGGATGCTGGACGCTCGCGCTCGTCTGAACCAGATCCTGGACTCCCTCCAGCCGGAGCTCCGGGCGGTATTCGTCATGTTCGAACTCGAGGGTATCAACTGCGCAACCATCGCCGCAGAGCTCGGGCTCGCTCTGGGCACGGTGCATTCGAGGCTCCACACCGCCCGTAAGGCTTTTGCCAACGCGGCACAGCGGCAGCTCGCTCGAGAGCGGAGCTTGGAGCGCCATGTCCTTGGAGGTGCCCCATGAGCGAGCCCAAGCGCTGGATCGACGATGAGCAAGTGAGCGGGCACATTCGCGAGTTGCTGCACGCTGGAGGCGCACCACCCCCCATGCCTGCAGCAGCCAGCTCGGACCTACTGGCGGTGGCCCAGGCGCTCGTGGCGAAGGGCGCAGTCAGCAAGGCAGTGGGCGCTGGCGTAGCTTCGACGGCTTCTGGCGCTGGCGTCGCGACCAAGGCGGTCGCGGCACCGACACTCGGTGTCAAGCTCCTTGGCCTGAAGGCTCTTGGAACCATGCTGGTGGCTGGGAGCGTGACGTCAGCGGGCGTGATTGGCTACGGAGTCTTCGCCGACCAAACTCGCCAGGGGGAGCTGCAGACCGAACCGAGCGCTCTGCAGTCGCGCTCCCAGTCAACGGCGGCAGGGGGCGAGCGCGCTCCGTCACGGACCGTTTTCGAGTCACTTGCCGCACGTCAGAGCTCGAGGTCCGAGCTGGGGCATAGCACGCAGGGGGCCGCTTCGGAGGCGACGCTCACCCCCAAGGCACAGCCGGGAACCACTTCCTCTCGCCCAGATTCGGCCAAGCCGCGGGAGTTGCCCCCAGACGCTGTCGGCTCGAGCTCCGTGGCCACCGCTCCTCTGCCAAGCGCCTCCTTCGCGAGTGAAACCCTCGCTCACGAAGCAGAGCTACTCCTCCGCGCTCGGGAGGAGCTGTCCACCAATCCCCAGAGAGCCCTCGGGCTCGCGACTGAGCACCGACGTCTCCATCCGAACGGGCAGCTTGGCGCCGACCGTGAGCTCATTGTGGTGGATGCCCTCATCCGACTTGGACGACGGGACGAGGCGAGGAAACGCGCGACCCCGCTGATCTCGGCCGCACCGACCGGCATCTACGCTCGTCGCTTGCGCCAGCTGCTCGGCGACCCGGAACAGCAATAGAGCATCGCGCGGAAGATTTCTTGAAGATACCGCCACGACCCGAGCACCTAACCATTAGGAGGACATCAGAATGACGAAATCTTATCTGGGTTGGATGGTGACCGTGGCGCTCAGCGTGCCTGCCTGCGAGCTTGACGCACGGTTGGCGCTGACTGGGAACGAGGGAGGATCGGCGGGTTCCGACGGAAACGGAGTCTCCGGGGGCGAAGCGGGTTCCGACGGAAACGGAGTCTCCGGGGGCGAGGCGGGTTCCGACGGAAACGGAGTCTCCGGGGGCGAAGCGGGGGCTGCCGGGGCCGACGAATGGCCCGGCGGCGCCCCCAATACGGGCGGTGTTTCTGTGACAACGGGAGGCAGCTCGCAGGGTATCGGGGGCAGCACGCTGTCTGATGGGGGTAGCACGCAGGGTATCGGGGG
>CAYRKE010000180.1:0-10081 GCA_964424695.1 uncultured Polyangiaceae bacterium | reverse complement strand
GCACGCTGTCTGATGGGGGTAGCTCGCTGGGCACCGGCGGCGGCACGCTGGCCACCGGGGGCAGCACGTCAACCGACTTCGACCGAGCGAGCATTCTCGTGCTCGAGCGGTATCCAGAGTGCTCCAGCCACGTCACGAAGGACGATCTGGAGGTGAAGAACGGCATCGTGCGGTTCAACTGTGGGGCGGAGGTTGACGGTCCAGAATACTACATCAATCTCGACAGCGGTGAGCTTGTCAGCTCCTGTGGCGGCGCCTGCATGGATCCCGATCCCGAGCAGCACCGCGTGTGCCAGACGATGTGTCCGCCTCCGCTTTTCGGAGACTGCGTCGACGCGGGCGGCAGCACGGCTGAGCTTCCACAGTGCCGGGCCATCGACTTCTGTCTCGCAGACCGCGTTGGCATCCTCGAATCCGAAGGGCTCTTCGAGTGCGTGCCGACCGACGGAAGCAGCGACTGCGAGGGCACGACCGAACGACAGGCTTACACCTTCAGCTCCGACCGAATCGACATCACATTCTCCGTCGACCGCAGCTTGGTCGGTCATTTCGAACCGGGGTCCATGTGGAGCGCCGTCGAGCTCGACTCAATGGTTCTGCGCTTTCCCGATCAGAGCCGTCTTCTCAGTGAGGTCGATCCGAACGCATTCGCTTACGGCGAGGTAGAGCGAGCAGATCTGTTCGCCGTCGTGGGGATGGCGCAGGAGATCAGCGCTCAGGGTATCGACTACACTGACGACGGCAAGCTCCGTCTACGGATCGCTTACAACGGAACCTCGGCGCAGTTCCGCACCAGCTCCTCGGACTACGACGTGTGCTGGAGCGATGACGTCTTGGGGATCTGCAACTGCTTTTTCGAGAAGGCCATCGCGGGGTGGATCGATCTGGAGCTGCCCGTCGAGAGCGAACTCTGACCGATCTGGACCCTCCCGGGGCACACGGTTCGGTGGACGGCAATGCTACCGTGTGCCTCCGAGGGCAGCTGCCATCTGTTGCCCGCGCAGCCGATCGAGCAGCGTTGCAGACTGCGGATGTCCGGTGGTTCCGGGCTCACTGGTTCAGGTAATCCTGCTTGTCCACGTTCATCGCGGCCACGATGCGCACGTGATTGATGAGGCTCCACTCGCTCTTGTATTCGCTCGCATAGTTGAGCCCGTATGGCCAGAAGTGCATGGAGTCGGCCGTGATGAAGTCGGGCTCACCGGGATCCTTCTCATCCTCGGGGAGCGAAGCCATCAGGGCGTTGACCGCCGCCCCCGTCCAGTGGCGGTTCGCATCCGTGAGCTCGGTCCATGGGTAGTACGCAACGCCCATGGTGTGGCCCATCTCATGCATTACGGTTGCCAGAACCTGGTAGGCGGGGTCGGGGCCGAAGGTCATCCATCCGTCGACGTTGGCCTGCGCCGTGGGGACTGCGCTTCCATCGGTCGTGTAGTTCACGGTGAGCGAATGGCTCAAGTTCGCGTAGCAGTTGTAGTACCAGACGGCCTCTTCCATTGCCTCGCTCAGGCGGGCAAAGACGTCTGCAGGCCACGATTCTGAGTCGTTCAGGACGTACTCGATAGTGCCAGAGCAGGGGCATTCATCGTCAGGGCCGCTACCGGCGGTTCCTGCGGCTCCTGCCGATGTGCCGCTGGGCTCTCCCCCGACCCCGCTGCCCCCTGTCGGGGCGCCCGAATTCCCCGCTTCGCTGGTGCTTCCTCCGACCTCACCGGCGCTCGCGCCTCCGGTGTTTCTCCGTCCGCCGGTCCCCACGACGGAACCCGAGCCCCCGGTGTTCCACCGTCCTCCGCTCCCGGCGCCGCCACTACTCGAGCCTCCAATCCCAGGCAGGGGGCCGACGTTCCCACCCGTGGCGTCTGATCCGTCTTCTCCCGAGCCGCCCGTCGAGGGCGGGGCACCTCCCAGGTTGGAGTCGCCGCCGGTGTCTCGGCTACCCCCGGTGGTCATTCCTCCCCCAACGCCGGGATCGGTCACGACACTCGATCCGCCTCCACTGGTTGCAGCGGGCTCTTCTCCCACGCCCGGCTGGCCACCGCTACCCTGGTTGAGAGTGCCGCCATCGCTGCTTGGGCCGCCCCCAGTGTTCCCCAGCCCTCCACTGCCGGGGCCAAGCATTCCACCAGTGCCCGAGCCACTGGAACTTCCGCCAGCGCCCATGGGTTCGCTGGCCCCGCCATCGACGAGGGCAGCGTTGCCACCCGTGTCAGCGGCTCCGTCGCCTTCACTCGAGGAGCAAGCAGACGCGAGCAGCGCCAGCAGAGAGGTGGAGATGAGCAGACCGCACTCTACGCGCATGAGCCGAAACCTCGCTATTGACCAAGACAGGGCAACCACCGAAGACTCTATCATGCTCAGATCGCGGCGCAGCGCGCTCAGCTCTGGCTAGGGGGCATCGCGGTCGACGCAGGCCCTTGGGCTCGCGACGCTGAAGGAGGGGGCTAACCATGGCCGGATACCGCTACTGCACTTGTGGTCCGACGGCGGAAACGCGCGCTGGCACTTCGCGGCGGTGCGGATTCGGGAATCGGGGCAGCGGGTGCGGACCCGCTGCGGGAGGTCACTCGATTCTGGCGATACGGTCGAGCTCCACCAACGTCTTCTCGAAGAGTCTGGCGAGTTCAGATGCTAGGGGCATGAGGTCAGTCCGACCCGTCTTCGCCTCTCGCTCGATCTCCGTGGCCTTGTCCCCCAGCAGTTCGGCACCGAAGGCATACGCTGCCCCCTTGAGTCGATGTGCCCGCTGGCGGATGAGCTCGGCCGAGCCGCTCCCCTCTGCCTGTCCGATGGAATCGATGTCTTCTCGGCATTGCTCGAGGAACAGCTCCCGCATGCGGAAGGTTCTCCTCGTGGTCGGATTGAGCAGCGCTCTGCCACTAGGTTCGGACTCGATGGGTTCAGGCGCCAGCGTCGGCTCGAGTTCGGCGCGGTGGGCCAACAAGGCGGGGGCGGAAGACTCCTGCTCGAATGTTAGGGCATTCGGAAGCCACCGATTGAGCATGTCGCGCAGCGCGGACACTTGGACTGGCTTGGTCAGGATGTCATCCATGCCAGCCTGAAGGACCTTTTCCCGCTCTTCGGTCAGAGCGTGCGCAGTTACTGCGATGACGGGGGTTCGTGTCTTTCCGCTCTGGAGCTCGCGCTGGCGGAGCTCTCGCGTCGCGTCGTAGCCGTCCAGTACCGGCATCTGGCAGTCCATCAGCACCAGCGAATAGGCTGACTTCTCTAGCATCTCGAGAGCCACCTGACCGTTTTCCGCGAAGTCCAGCACGAACCCCAGTGTTCCCAGCATGTCCTTGATGACCTCCTGGTTCAGGGGGGTGTCCTCCACCACGAGGATGCGATATCGCTGCATACTGGCGCGCCAGCAGATCCCGACGGACTCCCTCCCTGGTTTCTCTGCGGGCAGCGAGCAGACTTCTGGCAGGGCATCGGCTAGTTCGGCCTGACGGACCGGTTTTACCAGCACGCGGTCGACCCACCGCGGTAGGCCTTCGGCGCGGGCGGCGGGATCGCCGAGCGAGGTCAACATCACGATGCGCAGGGGCGGCAGCTTCACTCTCTCGCGAAGCTCGCGCACCAAATCGAGTCCAGACATCCCAGGCATCTGCATGTCCACGAGGGCAACGGTGAAGGGATCTCCTCGCTTGTCGGCAAGGGTGAGCGCCTCGAGCGCTTGGGCGGCTCCATCGGCGCTCTGATGACGGACCCCCCAGTAATCCAGGAGCTCCTCAAGGATTGCGCGGCTCGTGGCGTTGTCGTCGACAATCAAGAGATGCGCAGCGCTTGCGCCGGGTTTTGGCGTGACCGAAGGCCCGGCGCCGATCGATTCGAAGGGCAAGTCGCACCAGAACGTCGTCCCGCGGCCAGGTTCACTGTCGACGTTGAGCGTGCCGCCCATGAGCTCCACCAGCCGCTGGGAGATCACGAGGCCGAGTCCCGTTCCGCCGCGCTCACGGGTCATGGACCCGTCGAGCTGGACGAACGCGCGGAACAGCTTGCGCCGATCTTCCGGTGCGATGCCAATTCCCGTGTCCTTGACCTCGAAGCGAAGCACGGGGCGGTCGCCGGATCCCCCCGTCTTCGAGACTCGGATGACCACTTCACCTCGTTCCGTAAACTTGATGGCGTTGCCGACCAGGTTGGTGAGGACTTGACGCAGGCGGTGACTGTCACCCACCAGCCGAGTCGGGACTCCGGGCACGATGCGGGTTGCCAGTTCGAGGCCCTTCGCGTGCGCGCGTCGCGATAGAAGCGCAGCCAGATCTTCGACGACTTCACGTAACGAGAACTCACGATTCTTGAGCTCGAGCTTGGCTGCTTCGATCTTCGAGAAATCGAGGATGTCGTTGATGATCGTGAGCAGGGAGTTGCCCGATGTAGCGATGGTCCTTGCGTACTTGCTTTGCCGTTCGTTCAGCTTCGTCGCGAGCAGCAGTTCGGTCATTCCGAGAACGCCATTCATCGGCGTGCGGATCTCGTGGCTCATGTTGGCGATGAACTCGCTCTTCAAGCGGGTCGACTCCAGTGCCTCCGCGGTAGTATGTTCCAGTCGGCGGAACGTGCGAGAAATGAGCTCGAAGAGGGGGCTGATCCAAACGTGAAAGAACAACAGGCTCATGAGGAGAGCTACCAGGCAGCCGGCTCCGGTCAGTACCAGGATCTTGCGTTTGAGCTCGAGTCCCGAGCGCAGGCGGTGGAGCGACACGACCACGGCCACCTTGCCGACCTGAACGGACTCGATGCTGGATTCCGCCCAGCTCCAGACGAAGTCGTCGGTTCCGTGGACCTCGTTTGGACGTGCGCCGAATATTTGGCTTGGGGGCAGCGGGGCGGTTCGGTACGCATACACGATCTTCCCCGCGGTGTTCACCACGACGAGGGCTTGGACGTCGGGGCTTCTCGTGTATCGAGCAGACGCCTGGGCGAGGATCGCGGGGTCCTCCACCACCAGACCAACCTCCATGGCTTGGGCCAACTCCTGCGCTCCGCGCTCCGCTTTCCACTCGAGGTCACTGCGGATGGCGGGTGAGAGGCGATCGAAGATGCTGGTGACGAGCACGAACATCACGGTCGCCAGCCCGAGCAAGAGTGCGACGTTGAAGCCCGTGAGCAGCGCCTTGATGCGCCCGCCCGAAGCAATCTGGCGAGCGCCCTCACTGTCGAGCTGGCTGGAGATCTCCGGTGCCAGCTCGGGAAGGCGTGAAGGGGGAGTGCGTGAGGCCATGGCGATCCTGAGCGGGCGGGGCTGATGCGGGGCGCCGGAGCCTTGGATCGGCCGGCATCGACCAACCGTTTAGGGGGCGCCGAGCCGATCGATGTCGTGGTGGTGCTCTCGACCACGATGGCACCACCTGCCGCGGGTGCTGATGTGGGGGGCTGTGCGTTTTGAGAAGAGCGTCTGGGGACCAGGGGGATGTGCCTGTCGACAGACTGCGAAGAGGCGGAAAGGGGGAGTCGGAGCGGGACGCGGAGCTCGCTCGAGTCGGTACCGGTTACTGGCTGACGGACCGGAACTCTGCTTGCCGCTTAAGGAACGAGCAGCCCGAGGGTTTCCGTTCGGTTCTGCGCCCCGCGTCGCAGGAGTTCGGGGCCGAGTCGGGTATGCTGTCGCCGTGACTCACCTCGTGGGGCGAACCTTTGGGCATCTGCGGGTCGTCGAGCAAATTGGCGCAGGCGGGATGGGGGCGGTGTATCGCGCCGTGGACGAGCGACTGGGTCGTGAAGTGGCCATCAAGTCCATGCCATCCCACCGCGTTGCCGATCCGGAGGCGCGAGCCCGGTTCCTTCGGGAGGCCCGCGCGGCGGCAGCGCTAGCCGTCGAGAATGTCGCGACGGTGTACCAGGTGATCGAGGAGCCCGATGGGACGATACTCCTCGTCATGGAGTTGGTTCGAGGCGAGACCCTGCGCGCTCGCCTGGTTCGCGGCCTCTTGCCACTCACGGATGCGCTGCGGTTGGGCGCCACGTTGGCTCGGGCGGTTCAATGCGCGCACGAGCACGGCATCATTCATCGTGATCTGAAACCAGAGAACGTGATGATCACCCCGGAAGGCAAGGTAAAAGTGCTCGACTTCGGGGTTGCACGATGGGTGGGGGTTCCCGGGCCAGTTGCGGGCCAGCTCCCCGATGGTGCATTGACTGTGTCCGGAGGGGTGCTCGGTACGCCAGGCTACATGGCGCCCGAACAGGCGCTGGGTGGGCCGGTGGACTCGCGCGCGGACATCTTTGCGTTGGGGGTCATTCTCTACGAGATGGTCGTGGGGCACCGTGCCTTTCGGGGCAACTCGCTCGCCGAGCTGTTGGCTGCGACCACCCGCGACGAGCCGATCCCGCCATCGACGCTCAATCCGAAGGTCCCTCCAGCGCTGGAGCAGCTCCTGGCACATACGCTGTCCAAGAACCCGACCACGCGCCTCGGCAGTGCCGCCGAGCTCGAGCGACAGCTCGACAGCATCGCCTCGCAGATGCAGAGCGTGGACCTCGAACCCACCTTGAACCAGGAAGCCGGAACGACGATGCGGACGGCCACGGATGCACCGGTTGCCCGCGCGCCGCAAGCGCCGCAGCACGGAGGGCACATGTGGACCGTCGTTGCCGTGGCCGTTGGGCTCGTGCTGGTTCTCGGTGGAGGTACTATCGGGCTCGGGTTGCTTGGCGGCTCTGTGCCATGGTTGCGGCTGGGGGCTAACGGCTCGGAGGAACCGAAGGTAGGGCTCGGCGCGCTCGCGGTGTATTTCGAAGCGACCGATTCCCGACGCAACGACGTCAATTCCCCCGCATTCTGGCAGGCAGCGGCTCGCGACTTCGAGCGGGCAGCGGCTGCGGCAGGCGCTCCGGCGAGGTGGCGCGCCGCGGCAAGTTTCGCGGAGGGCGAGGAGTTCAGGCTCAGGGGGCGACTCGCAGAATCCGAGGCAAGCCAGCGCGAGGCGATCGCTCTCGACCCCACCTGGGACGCGCCTCTGATTGGCCTAAGCTCGACTCTGGTGCGCGCGGAGAGGCCCGAAGAGGCCATCGAAGCGGCTCAAAGGGCACAGGGTCTGAACGCGGGCCACTGGTTGCCCATCGCCGCGACGGCAAGGGCACTGGCAGCCAAAGGGGATCTCGATGTCTCGATCCAGGAGTTCCGCCGCGCACTCTCCCTGGCGGGTAGCAATCCCGCGCTTCGAGCCGAGCTCGCCCTAGCCTACCACGCCGCAGAAATCGACGATGAAGCCGCGCGGCAGGCACAGTTGGCCCTCGAAGGCGACCCGGACCTCGTTTCGGCGCGTATCCTGCTTGCCGAGCGAGCGCTCGAGCGGGGGGCTGGCGCGGAAGCTCTTCAGCACACGTGGCGCGCGGTTTCGGCGGCGCCGCGCGAGGCACCCGCATGGTTGGCCCACGCCGACGCCCTGACCCTGGTTGGTCGGCGAGACGAAGCCCGGAGAGCATACCAAACGGCACTTCATCTCTTTGACACGACGGGGGAGAAGGGGGCGCCAGAGGCCCGCATTGCGCAGGCGCGTGCCGCGCTAGCGAGGGCCGAGTTGCCGGTGCCCCGCACCCTCAGAGACGTCCGCTCGGCCCCGATCGCGGCACCCGCCGCACCGGCTGTCGACGAGCGATCGAAACCCGAGGCTAAGAGGACACGGCCATCGCCCGCATCGGCTCCGCCCCCGGGTTTTCGCTCGAGTCCTCAGGAACAGCCGGGGTTCTGATTCTCACCCTTCCGGACGGGGGGCTGCGTCGTTCTGATAACCGAAGAACGCCGCGCGCTTGCCGTCGGCGGCGCCCATGTCGGGATGCACGGTCAGCCGTCAGGAGTCAGCAATCCGGATGAGGAGGCCACACTGGCGGGGCCGCTCCGACAAAACCGTCCTTCGCCGTCGCTTGGGAGAGGGAGCCCTGCTTTGCCTGAATCACGATACACGTGAGCGGCTCAGTTCCCGTATTGCGCCACGATCGGAGGACGGGAGGCGCGACCCGAACCGCAGTGCCGGCGCTGACCGCCACCACGCGGTCGTCGAGCATCATCTGCCCGCTTCCCGTCAGGAACAGATAGAGCTCCTCGTTTTGGCGATGACCGTGGAGAAAGGGAACGTCCTTCCCGGGAGCGAGGGAGTTCAGCGAGACCTCCATACCCGTCAGCCCCAACTCCGACGCAAGAAACTGCTTGCCGGGGACTGGGCCGAGCTTCGGGTGGGCAAGCACAAAGGTACTCCAGGCCTCGAGTGCTCCGAAGTTCATGACTTGGTAAGTGTTTGTATTTGAAGAGCTTCTGTCTGATTCCATCGTTGGGTCCCTCCTTGGACTGAAATGGAAATAGCACGACCGGTCGTGCTATTGCAACACCTGGTGATAGTCGGCCACGAGCGCTACTTCCAGGGGATGCCCAAAGGAGAGCTCACCCGCACGCGAGTCCTCGACCAGGCGCTCGTCTTGGCGAGCCGTCTCGGGCTCGACGGGCTCACGCTCGGCGTCCTGGCCGACTCCCTGGGACTCTCCAAGAGTGGCCTCTATGCCCACTTCCGTTCGAAGGAGGCGCTCATCGTCGCGGTGATCCAGCACACGAAGACGCGCTACGCTGAGCACGCCGCTTCCTATGTCGAGGGCAAGGCCAAGGGGCTCGAGGAGCTTCGGGCCTTCTTCACGGCATGGCTCGACTGGATTGCCTTACCCAGTTTGCCTGCCGGGTGTCCCGTGCTCGGTGCGTCATTCGAGGTGGAAGACCTCGATGGTCCAGCTCGTGACTGCGTGGTGGAACTGACTCGGGCCTCGCGTGCTCACCAGGCCCTGCTCCTCGAGCGAGCCATGAGTACCGGCGAGCTCCGCGCCGATCTCCCCGTCGAGCAGGTGCTCTTCGAGCTCCGTGGGATCACGCTTTCATTCCATATCGATTACCGACTTCTGCGCGAAGCATCCGCGCGCGAACGAGCGAACACGGCATTCGATGGCCTCATTGCACGGTACTCCACGGCAGCGCACCAGGCGACGAAGCGCTCGTGATGGCGTGGTCTGACGCAGCGCGCGCTGCCTACTGACGCGCCTTCAGCTTGAGCCACGCCTCGGTTCCGAGGAAGCTATCATCGACGCTTGCCTCCATCTCGACGAAAAGGCGGTAGGGCATGGTGTATGAGAGGAGGTCCTTGTCTACCTTGCAACGTTGAGAAATGTCGAAGAAACCGATGACGCCCGCTGGCTGCGCCTTCTCGCCTTCAGCGTAGGCGAAGAGCATGGACTGACACGCTGCACCCCAGGGTGACACGGAGGTATGAATGGCACCGGTGCGGAACCCGGCCAAGGTCGCCAGCGCCGAGAGTTGATCCGGAGTGACGAGCATGATGACCAGGGCCACCTTTTCCTCTTCGGCCACTGCCTCGAACGGCTTCAGCACGATGTACTCGGTGGGGGCATCACGGAACGGGAGCGACCGAACCCAGCGCTCCGATACCTCCGGATCCGCGTGAAACCGCTCGCCTTCATGCATGTCAAACACGGCACCGGTTGGGAGGGTGGCCCGTCCACCGGTCGAGAGGAGCCTTTCGATTGGGAAGCCCCCATAACAATTGCCGAACCCAAGGCCCGTCCCACCACCGGGGCAGCCGAAGGTCTTGCGATCGAACACAGCCCATCGTCCCTTGGTTACTGTCACCATCATCGATGCGACGCAGCCCCCTTTCCCTTCCTTGAACTGCATCGCGGTCGCGGGCTTTTCGTTGGTGAAGATGACAGCGACCGGCGACTGCTTCAGGGCAATGGCTTCAGCAATACGGCTTTTCATGCGGAGCTCCTCGGCGGGGGTGGCTCGCGCAGGATAGCGCAATGGGCATGGATCCGCTTCGGTTGCTCCGGCACGGCCTTCTTTCTCTTGGTTGGTGACGCTGGCCTCGCCGATTTGATAGGTCTGAGACTGGTTCAGGTCTACTGTTTCGCTCCAGTTCGTCACCGGAGTAAAGCCCTTGTTCGCGACAGTGAGGTTGACGCAGTAACCCTCCCTCCAGTTGCTCGTCACGGCGTAGCTGGCAGCGAGGCTTGTGCCTGGGGCCTGGCAGACTCCACCCGAACAGTCGCCATCGACGCAATCGCCGTCTACCAGGCAGCT
>CAYRKE010000179.1:0-15937 GCA_964424695.1 uncultured Polyangiaceae bacterium | reverse complement strand
TAGAACCCGTGCTCCTCGCGAATGTGCGCCAGCAGCCCAACGCATGCTGCGTGACAGAGGTCCAGGACATCGTCGAACCCCTCCTCGCCGCCGTAGTAAGGATCGGGAACCGAAGCGCCCTTGGGCGACTCGGGGTCGAAGCTCCGCAGCAGGTGGAGTTTCGACAGCACGCTTCTGGAAGGCGCCGACTCCCGAAGATCGTCGAAGTTGCTGCGATCCATCGCCAGAATGTAATCGAAACGGTCCCAATCGGAACCGCTGAACTGTCGTGCCAAACCGCCGACCTCGATGCCCCGCCGTCGCGCCGCGTGTCGCGCCCGACGGTCCGGGGGCTCGCCGCCGTGGTAGGCGGCGGTGCCTGCTGAATCGACTTCGATCTTGTCAGCGAGCCCGGCCTGATTGACGACATGGCGCATGATTCCTTCGGCCGTGGGAGAACGGCAGATGTTGCCCAAACAGACGAAACAGACACGAACCATCGCGGTCTAGCCTTGTCCAAACCGGACACAAACGGAAGCGCCCCGCGCTGCCCCTTGGCCCGAAACACGCAGCAGAGCGTCGAGGGGGTGCGGAGTCTGAGCCCGCCCGAGGATGGCGTTCTTGAACGCGGGTTGCGCTCTCGCGCGGGGAGCGTGCGGAGGACCCCCTGTGCCACCGGCTCGCTCCGCCGGGCCGCCCCTGCACGCTGCGGGCGGCGGACGCCTCGAAACGCGTATGCCGACACCATGCGGAACCTCCAGGGGCGCCAGCCGAAGTGCTTGAACCAACGAAGAGGAACGTCTTGCCCCCCTAGGTATCATGAGGTTAGCTCCACCGATGGCAGCCGTTGAAGGGAAACCCCTCCTCTACCTCGTCGACGGGTACAACGTTCTCCACGCCGTAGTACTGGCTGGAAAAGATCGCTCAGAGTGGCACGGCCCCCGAAATCGAGCCCAAGTGGTTGAACTTGCTGGCCGACTGCGCGAGGGCGAAGCGTGGGTCGTCTTCGACGGCTCGGTCGTCCCGGAAGAGCTCGGTCGTCAGCCGGAGCGCGTAACGGTTTCGTTCGCCCCAAGTGCGGATGATTTCATCCTCGAGCGCTGTGTTGCTCTCAGAGGTGACCGCGAGATCGTGGTTGTCAGTGCCGACCGTTCCCTCCTCGATCGTGCGCGACATCGCGGAGCTGCGCGGCTGTCCCCCTGGCAGTTCGCTGGCCTGTGCAAGACTCAGCGATAGATCGGGCGAAACGGTTCAGGTCAGAGCCCACCGAAGAGACAATGAAAGCGTCGTTCGAACGAGACCAAATGACGAAAGGGGTCTGATCGAAACGACCGGACCCCTTGCGCACGATGCTGAACGTGGCCTCGAACGGTCGAGAGCCGCGCTCGCTGGTTCGAGCTACTTGGAGATGTGGACTGCCAGGTCAACGAGCTTGTTGGAGTAACCCCACTCGTTGTCGTACCAAGACACGACCTTGACGAAGGTCGGGCTGAGCGCGATGCCAGCACCCGCGTCGAAGATGGACGTGCGAGGATCCGTCAGGAAGTCAGTCGAAACGACCTGGTCCTCGGTGTAACCGAGGATGCCCTTCAGCTCGCCTTCGGAGGCCGCCTTCATGGCAGCCTTGATCTCGTCATAGCTAGCGCCCTTGGCGAGACGGCAGGTCAGGTCGACAACGGAGACGTTCGGGGTGGGAACGCGGAAGGCCATGCCGGTCAGCTTGCCGTTGAGCTCGGGAATGACCTTGCCCACGGCCTTGGCGGCACCAGTGGACGACGGAATGATGTTGGCACCAGCGCCACGACCACCGCGCCAGTCCTTTGCGGACGGGCCGTCGACGGTCTTCTGGGTTGCAGTCGTGGCATGAACCGTGGTCATCAGACCTTCGACGATTCCGAATTTGTCATTGAGGACCTTGGCCACAGGCGCCAGGCAGTTCGTGGTGCAAGAGGCGTTGGAAACGATATCCTGGCCCTTGTACGTCGTATGGTTGACACCCATGACGAACATGGGGGTCGCGTCCTTGGAGGGCGCAGACATCACGACCTTCTTGGCGCCGGCGTTGATGTGCAGACGAGCCTTCTCGTCCGAGAGGAAGAGGCCCGTGGATTCGAGAACGACCTGGGCGCCAACGTCGCCCCACTTCAGGTTGCTGGGGTCCTTCTCCGCGGTGACGCGAATGGCCTTGCCATTGACGACCAGCTTGCCGTCCTTCACGGCAACATCGCCCTTGAAGCGACCGTGGGTGGAGTCGTAACGGAGCATGTACGCCATGTAGTCGACGTCGATGAGATCGTTGATGCCGACTACCTCGATGTCGCTACGCCCAGCCGCGACGCGGAAGGCGAGACGACCGATACGCCCGAACCCGTTGATACCAATCTTGAGTGCCATGAACGCGTTCCTCTCTTACGAAGGGGATGTGGCGCGGGACTCTCCGCGCACAGCCTTGCTCTCGAATAGGCCGCCGCACACCGCTCAGACGGATGCCCTGGCGACCGAAAGCTCTGAGTCCGAGGGCGTAAATAGATGGTCCTGTGTGAAGGCGCAAGGGGAAGCGCCGGAACGGCCCGGTGGCCCGCAGCAGCCTCGGTGAGGTTCCCGATGTGACGCGGGTTAACCCACGGTGCAACGCCCTGACACGACTGACACTGCGCAACTTCTGCGTCCGAAATGGGGTGCGGGGGATTTGACGACAAGCGGTTCACCGACTGGTGAACGGAACTGGACGCGTCCACGCCTTGGAAGAGTCCAGTGAGGTAGACGGGACTGGGCGAAGCCCGGCAGACGCCGTAGGTGGCAGTGAGCCGGAGTGGACGAATGCTGCTTGCTGCGCGAGTCAACGAAGGCCTACAGCCCGAGCGCAACGAGGAAGCGTCAAAGGCGCAGTGAACTGACTCGTCGCGACCGACCAAGAGCTAGTACTCGATGGCCAGGATTTCGACCTCGATGTCGCCAGCGGGGCGTTGCACTACCACGACGTCCCCCACCCGTTTCTTCATCAGCGCTCTGCCCAGTGGAGACAGAAAGCTCAGCTTCCCGTTCGTTGGATCCGCCTCGTCTGGACCAACCAGGCTGTATCGACTGCGCTTGCCGTTCTCGTCCTCGATCTCGACGGTTGCACCAAAGCGCACGTCGCTCGCGTCTCCTTCGCGTTCAACAATGACGGCCGCATCAAGTCGCTTCGTGAGAAACCTGACGCGGCGATCGATCTCTCGAAGACGCTTCTTACCGTAGATGTACTCGGCGTTTTCTGAGCGGTCGCCTTGCGCCGCCGCGTCCGCGACTTCCTGCACCACCTTCACTCTCTCAACAGTGAGGAGGTGTTGCAGCTCGGTCTGGAGTTTGGCGGCGCCCTCCCGCGTGAAGTAGTAGGGTGCCATGGCTCGAGGGCCGAGCGTAGTCCGTGCCGCGGCATCGACAAGAGGAACCACCCGGACCACGCCATTTCCAAACAAGCCCGAGCCGAGATAGGCTTCTGAGCACCATGGAGCACGAGCGCCCGAAGTCCGCCCCACAGGGGGACGAAACCAACTCGCAGCGCGGCGGCGCTCCGCCCAGCTCCGCTCAGCTCGGCAACATGCCCCAGAGTTCGGGTCAACTCGGCGCTCCGCCTCCAGGCTCGGATCAACTCGGCGCTCCGCCCAGCTCCGCTCAGCTCGGCAACATGCCCCAGAGTTCGGGTCAACTCGGCGCTCCGCCTCCAAGCTCGGGTCAACTCGGATTCGCTTCCCCAAGTCCTGCCCAGTTCGGGGCCTCGCCCCCGGCCTCCCGTGCGCTTCGCCCAACGGACCCCGATGCGCCGGGTTCGACGGCAGCACCGAGCCCGCCTCAGGGGCGTGCCCGTGGCGCAACCAAACCCCTCCCGCGGTTTGCCATAGCGCTCGGGGCGGTCTTCTCACTGATGCTGACTGGCGGCGCGGTGGCTCTCTACGTGCTCACCCACCTCGATGAGTGGATTGCCACTGCCGTGGTACAGAAGGCAGCGGAGCGCGGCATCATCGTCGGCATTGGCAAGCTGGATTGGAGCCTCGACGGCGCGGTGTTGACAGACACCAGCATCACTCTGTCTGGAGTCCCAAGCACCGTCGTGCACGTCGACCGACTCGAGACCGACGTCCGAGTCGACCTGAGTGGTATCACCATCAGACGCCTGGAGGTCCAGGGCGCGCAGGCAACCGTGCTGGGCTCAGCCGCCCTCGTTGGGCTCGAGCTGGGCTATTGGACAGCAAAGTACGCCTCGGCAGTCAACTTGCCAATGCGCGCAAGCGGCATCGACGTCACGTGGAAAGCTGCCCCCCTGCTGCAGCCGTGGCTCGAGATCTCCCAGGCCCAGATCGAACCGGCGGGAGACGCAGGCACGATCCTGGCAGAGAGTGTGGTGATCGCGGGGCAGAACATCGGTACCGTGGGCGGCCAGTGGAGCGAAGGGCGCAGCGACTTCACCATTGGGCTCGGCGAAATGAACCTGGAGGCAGCGCCGATCCAAGTGAACGTGGTCTACGAGGGCGAGAAACGCAGCATCGACGCAGCCCTGGTACCCACTTCGCTGCAGCGCCTCGAGAGCTCCTTCGGCGTCGAACTGCCGGATGAGAAGATCGAGATCGAAACGCGAGTGCACCTCGAGCTCGACACCAGAGCCTTGGACAGTCCCGCCAAAGGCTGGATGAAGGCCTCCCTGCATGGGTTCATCCCGCCCCATCCCGCGGAGCTCGACGGTTTCGTATTCGGTAACAGAACGGACTTCGAGACTCAGCTCTTCGTCGACGAAGCACGCGCCAAGATCCGCCTCGAGAACGCCAAGGTCCAAGCGGGCAGGTTCGTGCTCAAGGGGCAAGGAGTGGTCACCCGCTCCGAGGACACCGCGCGGCTATTGATGGATCTTCGGGCAGCGCTTCCCTGTACGGCCCTGGCCGGCGCAGCAGTCGAGTCGCGGCTCGGGAAGGTAATCGGCCCCTGGATGCGCCGCGCAGCCGAGGCCGCTCTGCAGGGTTCTGTCACGGTAACGGTGAAGCTCGACGCCGACTCCCGCCACCTCGACCAGATCAAAATGGCGAAACTCATTGGCGTAGGCTGCGGACTCAAGCCCCTGAAACTCCCCGGAATCGAGGACTTCGAGCTTCCCGTCCTAAGCAGCCTCCCCAAGCTGGGCGACCTTCTTCCCACCATGCCCAGCACGATTCCTTCGATAACCGGGAGAACACCGAGGGCAGGACAGCCTGCAACCGGCCTTGGCCTACCGGGTTGGAAATCGCTGGGGGGTGACGTGCCGAACCGCGGTGGGCCAGCGCCCGGAGCGTCGTCGGGGGAAACGCCGCCTGCCCCTCAAAACCAAGCGCCGCCCGCAGCTAATTCGGCCGTGCCGGATCTCACCTCCACGTCGGGCACGATGCCCACACACTGATTCGGCCCCGAGGACCACGCTGTCGCTCACCGGCAATGCAGGTCAGTCGCTGGAGTTGGTGGTGGGTCCGACGGTTCCGGGAGGCAGCGTCGCCAAAACAAGCCTTCGAGCGTGCCAGAAACGGCAAAACGGCCCCGGACTTGCCGAGACCGTTTCGCCAATCCCCTCGCACCGATCACGCAGCTACCACCTGCGCCTGGCCCCGGAATCGCGCGACAGCGGATTCGACGGCTGCCTGACGGACTAGAAGTGTTCGGGAGCCCCAGCGGTGCAGAGAGGCTCGCCCCCCGCCACCATGCTGGCACAGAAGTCCGGGTTGTCTAACTTGATCAGCTCGACCGGCGTTTGACGAGCGCACCAATCCAGCCCTTCAGCAGCAAGAATGAACTGAATGTCGTCGAGCTCGAGCTCGTACTCGCCACCCTTCGACTCGATGGTGAACTGGGTCTTCAGCACGTTGAGGGGATCAAACGGGGTCGGGGCCGCCCAAGAGGGCTGCTCCATCTCGCCCCAGGTCATTGAGTACCACTGCCAGTCGGAGGTGACGTAGAAGGTCTTGCCCCAGAAACCAAAGCAGCTCTTCTCGGCAGTGGGGTCCACAAGTTGGTGTTGACAGAGGCAGATCTGGCCGCTCTTGTCAGCGGCCCACTTGTCACCCTCCTCCCAGAGGTCCGTCTGTATCGTGGGGATCCCCACGCGAATCTCCATTTCGGGCCCGATGGTGCCATCGGCCGAACTCTTGAACGAGCCCCGAGCGCGGAACCGGATGCCCAGGTTGTCGCAAACGCTGAACTTCGCGTTTTTGTCCAAGAAACTGAAGCCAATGCCGGCCACCGGGTACCGCGGCGTATCCTCGCATGAATCTTTCTCCTCCCATTGAGGATCGCCAGACACGGGATCGATAGGCTTATCGCCCTCGATCTTGCAGGAAGTGTTGCTCGAATCTTCGGGGAGGGGCGACTTGGCAACCGTGAACCCCCGGTTGTTGGGACTGTCCTCCCCTTCATAAATCGTGAACGGATCCACGGTTCCGTAGGTGTTCTTGCCCGCGTCGGTGAACGTCCAGAGGTAGCCGCCAGTCGCAACCTGGTTCTTGTCGCAGGCCGAAATCGCCTTCACCGGCGGGATTGGCTTGTCTGTGCTGCTGCAGGCGCTCGCGCCAAGCAGCACGCCGGCCGAGGTGAGAAGGATATGGGTCAGCTTCCGTGTCATCGTTCGCTCGCTCTTCGCAAATGTTGCTTGCAGGTGTTGCGTGTGCCGTCTCTGTCTACGAGGCTGCCGCCCTGGAGGGTCGATCGGCGTCAGCAATTGTGAGGTCGGTGCAATCCGGCCAAGAGGCGTCGACACTCTTGCAGAGAGAAGCCCGCCCGGCAATGGTCTCGAAAGGCCGGTCTTGACTTGGTTGAGTCTCCCGCTGCCCGGCAGAACCCGCCGAACTTCCGGCAAATCCGCCCACAGGCGGCGGGGCGCCGCGCTCTGGTATTCATTTTGCTGCCTTCGAGCCCCCATCCCCGAGACGCCCGCGATCACCGCCCCAGTCCCCGACCAGCGGGCACGACGCCACTCCGCGGAGCCGCACGAGCAAAGCTTGCGTCGAAACTGCCCCTCATTTGTGCTGTCCCCGGGCGACTCCGCAGAATGGCTGGTGCGATGGACGGCCGTACACAGCAGGGGAAGCGGATCGTCCCAACCCAGGAGCGCTGGAGCACCGAGCGAGGAGCACAATCCCCCTTGGCCTGAGCGGCGTCACGCCCTAGCCGCAACCCCGAATCCGGGACTGCTCGGCGGCAGCGCCGGGGCGGGTAGAATCGATCGGTGTCCGTAGAAGCGGCTCTCAGAAGAGCCCCACCATGGCAATCCCGACGCGCCCGGCCTCCCAGCTCGGCAGCCCGACTACCACGGCTGGACCATCGGATTCCGATTTCTCGGAATCGAGGGCTCGATAGCGGAGCAGCATCGGTACCAGGAGGCCAGACGAGAAGCCCACCATGTGCCCTACCACAACGTCGCTCGCCCAGTGCTTGTCAGAAGAGATCCTCAATGCGCCCGTCGCCAGAGCCGTGGAGACGTTGAACGCGCAGCTGGCCGCGTCGAGCACGGGGTCACCGTAGAGGCCCAACATCGCGTGGTGGGCGCAACTGAGACCCGCGCCAGTTGCGGCTATTGCCGAATGCCCACTGAAGAATGAGTGAACCCGGTCAGCCCCGTCACAGTGGTATTCGCCCGTCGCTGCAGGGCAGCGCAAACCATAGGGCCGCTCCCTTCTTGCGGCGTGTTTCGTCGTGGTAGCCGCCGCCAGTGTCAGCGAGTATGCCTCGAGATTCGTGGCGGAGAGCTCCCACGCAGTGTCCGGGCCTGAATTGCCGACTAGCGGCACCAGAAGCGAGTCGATGAGGGTCAGTTGCACGACGCTTGCCACCACAAGCCCGTCGCTGATGCGTGAGGCACGGGTTCTGGCCCCCGCAGAATGGAGAACCATCGTGCTGCGCACAGGCTCGTCGAATAGGATTGGCCCGCGCCAGCGCGACGCCGTGGACTCCGGAATGCCATACTCGAAGGCGACGGCGAGTGCTGCCGCCACCCCGGTCAGAACCCAGTCCCCCGCCCCGGTTCGGCGCCAACCGGGGTCCCAATCAGAGTTCATGGGGTCGGCAGCCTGATCCTGCGCACCGATCGTCGGCCGCACTCCCGCACGCGCGTTGCTACGATGCTCGCCAACTGCACCGCCGCTCTGAGAAGTGGCCGTGACCAACGCCGCGACCAAGAAGCGAATCAACAGCCCAGCTCGACAGCGTTTGCCCACACTCCTCCGGGCGTGACGACGCCCCGAACCGAACAGAGCAAGCATGAATCAGGCGTGACCCGCGTATGTATGCGCCAGGTCACGCCAGGATTCCATCAGGTCACGTTGCCAGGGCAGACGGTGCCCCACCGACTATTGGCACTTGATGAACGCCAGGTCGTCGACCCAGACGTCGAACGTCTGACCCTTGTCCGCCACCTGGATCTGAATCGCCGTAAGGGTCGTGGGGTCGATCGCCGGCGGGCGCGGATTGCCCCAGTGCGGCATCTGCGTCATCGAGCTCCACGGAATGAACCACTGCGTCCACTCGTCGTTGAGCGACATGTCCGCACCGAAGTCATTGTAGCACTCAGTGCAGATCTTCCCCTTCGGACCTTCCGGATCGGTGTTGGCATCTGGCACCTTCAGGCGCGCGCGCGCCGTGGTGCCCGGGGCCTTGCGAATATTGAACGACAAGCCGTCATACGCCGACGCATCGTATCCGCCCTTGGGCTCGAGGAAGTTGAATCCCATCCCAACGTAGACCGTCGCAGCCGACGCGACGGTACCGTTCATGCGCGCCGCATACTTCGAGCCGTTCGCGCCACCGGCACTCATGGTGAACGCGCCACCGCCAAGCGAGCCGGCCTGAGGAGTAATGGTGGAACCAGCTTCATCCACGTACGTGTAGATGTATCCGCTCCGGTTGCCAGCTGTGGTGACCTGGTTGTTGTTGTCCTCACAGTCGTCAATCACCTCCACGACTTGGCAGGTCTTCCCTCCCAGGGTGACGACGCCTTCCTTCGTCTCGCCAGGCTTGGCAGATTCGGCAGATTGGGCGCCCTGACGCGGCTCGCACCCAAACGTGGCGGCCAAGCTGGCCGCGAAAACGAACCCCAGTATGTGCTGTTGCTGCATGTGCATCTCCGTTGCGTTGGTCCTGGGCTCCACCGGGGGCGACACGCGCCTCCTGGGAAAAATCCAGACCTCCGCGTTCCACGATCGCTTGGTCATGTCAACGGCCAAGCAAACGAAGGCTCCGCCGGAGCCTCCAGAATGCTAGGCCGGTCGAGTTGAATACGCAGATAGCTCCCTGACGGGCCACAACAGAACGGTCCCCGCCGGAGCTTTCGGAATATGGTGGGGTAACGGCCCCGTGACACGACGGGGCGAGGAGTGAACGCGGCTAGCCGCGACCCCCTCGATAGCCGCCTTCGCCACCGCCACCACCGCCACCGCCGCGCCGGCCACCGCCGCCGCGCCGGCCACCGCCGCCACCACCACCGCCACCGCCACCACCGCCGCCGGCAGATCGCTCGCGAGCGACGTTCACTGTGAGAGTCCTTCCTGCCAACTCCGCACCGTGCATACCGTCGATTGCGGCCTGTGCCTCCTTGTCGGTGGCGAACTCGACGAAGCCAAAGCCGCGCGAGCGCCCGGTCATGCGATCTTCAGGGATCGTCGCCGAAACGACTTCCCCAAACTCCGCAAAGGCCGCCTGTAGCTCGGCGCCCGTGGTCGAATAGGCGAGGTTCCCCACGTAAAGCCTGACGCTCATTGTCCTGCTGCCCTTCTCTTGTCTATCGGCGCCCTCTGAGATCATCACTCAACGCTACCGAACGAGCGCTTGGCGCGTCGCGCTCGCCGGCGCTCTCGACCAACGAGAGCCACCAACCCACAGATCCCAGCTCGAAAGGCGCCCCCTCGGGCAGAGTCGTGTAGCGGTATGTTGGGTATTGATATCACGAACGCGCGTACGGATGCGAGGATCCGCAGTTGAACACCCAAGGTCGGCGTGCCCTCTGCCGCGCTTGGATTCCATGTTCACTGAAGGAGCGACTCGACCGTGCCCGCAGCCGGTAAAAGAGCGGTGGCGTGAAGCCGATCGACGTCCGCCAGAACCGCGCTTTCGTTGAGCAAGGGCCCGCCCCCTCTCATGCCGGCCCCACCTGGTGCAAGCGCGATTTTCGCCAATGCTTCCGGAACCTTCTGCACTCAGGGACGTGCCGTCGGCGGGGTTCGCGACAGAGCCAGGGTGGTGAACTGCTCTGCCCGAGGAAGGCGGCGGGTCTCGGTTCTGGCCACGGCACCTGGGCTCCTGGCCGCGGGCTGGGGCTGGCCACTGGACCCGCTCGCCGCACGGAAAGTGGACCGGCTCACCGGACCAGCCCAATTGTCCCCGTAGCATCTTTTCGTCCGCAGCGGGCCACGGCACGGTTCGGGTTACCTCGCGTGAATCGAAGATGGATCCTGGCGCCGGTACAACCACGCGCGTCCTCGGGCGCTCGAGCGAGCGACGCCTTACGGCCCTCGCTCCGCTCTGAACGAGTCTGTGCCGAAGTGATTGCCCACGACCCGGAAACACGCAAGCGAAGGCCCCCCCAGGCTTGCATGGAACGAGCTCGACTCAACCTGACGAGCGCCACCACACGCCACGGCACGAGACGTCGTCACCAAGTGGCGCGGACGCTCGGTAGCGGTGGCACGTCGGGCGAAGAACGCTAATCCTTTAGCCACGATGCCCGAGCAGCATGGCGGACTCAGACGATTGCTCCTCGACAAGGGTCCCACGCAGGATGAGTCACCATCCGTGCATTCCCGGTGTCTCGCCGAGCACTGGGGTTCGCTCCGGGGTGGCCGCATCGCTCCCCCGAGGGCGCCCGAACGTCGCGCCCACCTCCGCCGGCTGACCTGCGTCGTACTGTTGAGCGCAGCCTGCGCCTCGGCTTGTGCAGCGCCGGCCGCGCCCCGAACCCCCACGCGCCGGGCCTTGTCGGGGAAGGTCGACGATGGAGCTCGGCGCTCGCGAGCTGCGCGCCCAACGCCCGGGTCCACTCAAGCCACTGCCCCAGCGCACAGCGCTGCCAAAGCTGCGGTGCCGAACGGAGCCGTGGGCACACCGGGACCGGTGTGGACGCTGGCAACCAGCCCAGGAGGGCAGTGGGTCGTCGCGTGTCAAGCCCGCACGGATACGAACCGCGATGGCGTGCTCGAAATCACCCAATCGCCCGAGGGACGACTGAGTGGCGACGATGCCGTCCTCTACTGGATCCAGGGCGCTGGCCCCGGCGAGCCCATCGATGCCTGGCTCGGACAATCCCCCAACGGACGATTCGTCGCTTTCGAACGTGGCGGTCGCGTCGAGATCCTCGACACATCGACGGGGCGCTCCTTCGACATGACGAGTCGCGACATCGACGGCGCAGCCGACCGTTCGTCGCGTGCCGAACACCGAGCGATCTCGTTTTCCCCCGATGACAGAAGGGTCGTCTTCATTCGGCGCCAGAAAGGCCGCGATTCGCTGGCCATCATGGACCTCGAGAGCGGTGACGAGCGCCACGTCGAGGTTGGGGACGGCCGGATCTGGCGGGTAAGCTTCGCGGCTGATCCCGACTCCGTTGGAGTCTGGCTCGTCAGGGAAGACAAGAATGGCAACGGAAGGCTGGACTGGCCCGTCCCCACACTGCCGCCCGGTTCCGCGTGTCGCTCCGGCGTGCAGCGCTACTCCGCCTGGCTCGACTACGGCGATCCGGCCACGCTCGAGCTTGTCAGGCTCAACGAGGCGCAGGCGCCGCGCTTGCGGCAGGGTATCGCGACCCTGGGCACGGGTATCGTGGAACGAACTGGCGACGGGGTTCTGAGATGGACCAGGCCGGGACAGGTCGTCCAGCTCAGCGACGCCAAGTGTGGGGGGACGCTCCTCCACGTCGATCCGGTGCGGTCCCTCGCGCTGGTGGCGTGCAGCGCGGCCGGCGTTCGAGCGCCCGTGTTGCTCGTGGGGCCTGACACCATCCAAGCGCTGCCGATCGATGTCCCTGCGTCGCGTGTCGACTACCTTCAGAGCGACGCGCCGCGACTGGTCCCGTTGTATCCAGGTGCAGGAACGGTCGTCGTGGATCTCGACCGTCGGCGAATGATCGAGCTTGAAGCGGGCGATGGTGTCTTGGCGGTCCTTGGGGCACGCGCCCTGGTGCGGAGCGCCAGCACGCTTGCCGTCATCGATACGACGAGTCGAAAACGGCGTGAGGTCGCAACCGACCTGCCCGACTTCGGACAGCTGCTAGTCCGAGAGCCGCTGGCGTATGCAGAGCCCTACTTCGTCGACCTGGGCCGGGGCAAGGTCGTCGGACACGCGTGGGGACCGATCGGCGCGCTCGCGAACAGCGGGGCCTACCTCGTGGCAGATACTCCGGCGAGCCCCGCGACGGTCGCCCAGGGACCACTCTACTGGGTCGAACTCGACGAATCTGCAGAAACGGCGACTGGCGGTTACCAGGTGACTGCGTCGACGAAAACGGGACCCTCGAACGGCATCTGAGAGCGCTCGCCCAAGGAGATCTTCACACCAATGAGGCGAATGGCGCTGCCGTCGAGCTCCGAATCCATGTAGCCACCGGAGGTTCGCTCCCCCACGGTCATGGACAACCGCACCCAACGCTCAGGCTCGACGTTGGCCCAGGAGCTGTACTGAGAGTGCCACCCACCATCCTTCACGAACAACTGAATCCCATTCGGACTCTCGCGTTCACCCTCCGCCCCAGATGTGGCGTAGACCCACAGAGAAACCTCCTTCCCGCGAAGATCAACGGGACCTGCCGGGCTTGCTCCCGACTTCGCCGCTCCAGCAACCCGCGCATCCCATGCTCCTTCCCCACTTCTCCGACTCTCCCGCAAGGGATCGAGCACCATGTCGAGTTCGAGAGCATAGTCGCCTGTCTTGGCTTCCTCGTCCGAGCGGCGCACAGCCACACAGCCCCCGCCATCGTCGGCGCCGAGAGCAACCCACCCGTCAGCGTCACGCTCGAATCCGAATCGATCCGTGGGGTTCGGCGCGTCCAGACGTGATAAGGCAACGGCAGCACCAGCCGTCGCGGCGATTACCGCAGCCCCCAGCATCCCATAGCGGACCACGCGCCCCGCACCAGGCTTGGCACGCTCCCCACGTAGCGCCGACGCAACCCGATAAAGCTGTTTGCGGTGCGCCCCCATGTCCAGAGTCGTCGCCACCCCCAACTCGCCCGCGAGCTGCCCGATAAGATCCTCCAACGCCAACTCGTCCGCACCGCTCACGAATGGGAGCGCGGAGACTTCAGCCGGCAGCGCTGCCGGGTCGACATCGCTCGAGCCAAGCACAACGCGAAAGGACTGTGCGCTGGCGCTGGAAGGCGCTCCTGCAGCCGCGTGAGTCAACAGCTCTCCCCCGCCGGCTGGATTCGAAGCCGTAGCCACAATGATCAGTACCCGAGCATCGAGCGCGGGCGAATGGCGGTCCCGAATGCCACTCGCTACCAGGCTGCTCTCCGCACTGGAAGTCATCTGTAAGTCGCCCCGAGCGAGCCTGAGGATGCCGCTCAGAGCATCCGCCAATCCGCGAGCGACTTCGGACTCCCGGGCAGCGTGGGAGACGAACACCTTCGCGGGCGAGGATCCTGAGGCGGCCATGACCCGCGCATGCTAGCCGCAATCCCGCCACCTTTCATGCCGATAATGCTGCACAACGTGGACCGTCAGCGGGCAGCATGCGAGCGACCTCGCGCTCGCCCCAGTGCCTGGCTGAGCGCGAAGAACATGCCCCGCACACTCGTGAACCGCTCGCTGCGCTCAGCCGACAGGGCTTGCGCCAGCCACTGATCCACCGCAGGAGGCAGGTCCGGCCTCAGCTTGGCCAGACTTGGGCGCGGCGCCTGCGTAACGGCTTGGCACAACGATACCAGGTCAGGCGACTGAAACGGTGGGCGCCCAGTGAGCACCCGGAAGAGCACCGCCGCCAACGAGTACACGTCGATCCGAGCGTCGAGTTCGCTGGCACCAGCCCACATCTCCGGCGCGATGTAGCTGGGAGACCCGGCGATGAACCCAGCCTGGGTGAAGCTCTTCATTCGAATGAACTTCGCGAATCCGAAATCTAGCAGCTTCACGGCGGGGCCTTCCGGCGCATCGACAACGTAGATGTTCGCTGGCTTGATGTCTCGGTGGAGGATTCCCTGAGCATGGGCACGCTCCAACGTGCTGACCACCGGATCGAAGACGAGTTCGAGACCGTCGACGGGGAACCTCACCCCACGTCGCTCCAGCCGCTCCAACACAGTTTCGAGGTCCGCACCGCGGAGGAGCTCCATCACAAGGCAGAGCACGCCATCGCTCGTCCAACGCTGGTCGAGGACCCGCACCGCCGCGGTGCCCGACAGCGCAGCCAGCGCATGAGCCTCGCGAATGAGACGCTCGCGCCAGTCGGCCTGCCGCGCAACAGAGTCTTTCAGCACCTTGACCGCAACTTCGTCACCATCGACCAGATCGCGTCCGCGGTACACAACCCCCTGACCACCGCTGTCGATGACGGCTTCGAGGCGGTAGCGGTCTCCAATGACCTGCCCCGTGCGATTCCTCCAAGCCGGACCGCGCTGCGATTGCCCACGATCCTCTGGAGCCTCGGTTAGCTCACTCTGGATTTGCCGGGATACCTCGATCATTAGGCGATACTCTGCTCGGGAGTCCCAGACTCTGCAAGTTGGCTGCACTCTTCGCGCTTCGGCGTCGAAGGTGCGCTGCACCCCGCCTGGACGACTCCAGCCCATGTGCGACCCTGGCGAGTCTGGTGCCGAAACGTTGGCGGACGAGCGGGAGACGCAGCGCCCTCACCTGGACAACTCCACGCGACGAGCAAGCCAAGTTGGGAGTCAACGCTGACATCGGTCGCCAATCGGCGACCGCCGGACGGAACCAGCCGCAAAACGAGCCGCGAGCAACCAAGCGCGGCACTCCCAATAGACCCCACGATGGCATTCCTGAGGAGAGCCGAGGCATGCCTTCCAGCCCAAAACCCGCCGAAAGAGGTTTCCCCCATCTCAAGCTTTCTGAGCAGAACAGCTGTTTGGCCGCCCACCGTAGCGGCCGCATCTCCGAAGTCTGGTGCGGGTCACCCCAAAAGGCTGGCGGTCCCAACGCTGCCCATGTCGCCCCCGGGCTCAGCTCCCCGATCGGCCGAGTCCGCGAGCCCGCTCAATAGTAACCGAACCGGTGACTGTCTTTCCGGCCGAGCTCCAAAAGTCCGCAAATGGCGAGCTTCCACGGCTCAAGTGCCCCCCCTGGTGCCTGGTGCGAGCCGGCAGGAGGAACCATCCGAGTCACCAGCTTGACTCCCATTTCAGCGGGTCCATAATTTCCCGTTCTCGAGGCACACTATTAAAGACACCGCAAAATGAGACGTCAGCTGTAGCGGACAATCTCGGACTCTCGGAGGTCAGGAGTGCATCGGATGTCCTGTCGCGCAGCTTCGGATAAGTTTTCTGAGTTAGGAATTGATGGACGCCTTTGCTAGAGTGCGCCAGCTCGCAACAGCCCGTTGCAGCGGAGGTGACCCGCCGCCGCAGCCCGGCCGAGAGCGGTGCAGGAGATCGTGAACTGATGAGAGTTACCTGTAGCTCGTGCAGCGCGAACTACACGATCGCTGACGACAAGGTGCGGAACAAGCACGTTAAACTGCGCTGTAAGAAGTGTGGCGCCACCATCGTCGTCGACGGAACCACGGTTGGCGGTCCCAGCGGGGCGGCGGCCGCTGCCTCAGGACGAGAATCCGGGGCTCCTTCTCTGCAGCCCGAGCCGCCTCTCGCCGAGTCAGATCTGTGGACCGTCAATCTGAGTGACGAGGACGAGCGCGAGATGACGACGAGTCAGGTCATCGCGGGCTACCTCGACGGAACGGTCACGGACGACGCGTTCGTCTGGAAGGAGGGCATGGGCGACTGGGTTGCCGTCATGGCGGTGCCGGAGCT
>CAYRKE010000178.1:0-15956 GCA_964424695.1 uncultured Polyangiaceae bacterium | reverse complement strand
AGCGTGAGCTCATCAGAGAAAAGGCGGATACACGGCATTGTGGCGGCGCACCGTCGTCAGGGTGGCAAACGGGATCCCCCACGCGGCCAGGCGCTGCGCAGTCAGAGTGCTCTCGCCCCGGGGCTCATTCCCCTCTTTTTCGCCGGTCTGATGGGGTGAGCTTCTGCGGTGCCTCGATGGCCGGTCCGATGGCGTGTGCTCCGAACTTTGCCTGGATCGCGTCCAGGACGTGCCCCAGCCGCTCGCCGCGTTCCTCCTCATCCTCCGCGCCGAACAGTGAGAGCTGGCTCTTCCGCCCGCACTCGAGCTGACTCACGGACAGCCCAACCAGGCGCACGGGGGCCGTGACGCCCGCGGCGTCCCAGAGCAAAATCGCAGCTTGGGCGAGGATCTGCCCATCGGCTGTTGCGCGGTCTAGGGTGTGGCTTCGCGAGAGTAGCGGAAAGCGTCGACTTGGCGCGTCCACCGTCGGTTTGCGTCGGGCTGCCAGTTTCACCTTGAGCGTTACGGTGCGACCGCGATAACCGGCGCGCCGCAGCCGCCGTGCCACAGCGTGGGCGTGCGCCCGGAGCGCGTTCACGACGGTATCTCGATCCGAGACGTCTCGCTCGAAGGTATTCTCTTCGCTGAAGCTCTTGGGGGCGTACGACGACTCGACCGGGCGCGTATCCTCTCCGCGAGCCAGGGCCATCAACGATTCGGCGTGATCGCCGACGATCGGTACGAGCAGACTCGGATCGGCGCGCCCGAGCTCACCGAGGGTGCGGATCCCTGCGGCGACCAGCTTCTCCGCCAGGACCGGCCCAACCCCCCAGAGCCGACGGACCGGCAGCGGAGCCATCAGCTCGGCGATGTGCTCTCGGGGGCACCAGCGCAGACCGTCGGGCTTGCCCAGCGAGCACGCAATCTTGGCCACCAGCTTGTTGGGCGCGAGCCCGACCGAGATCACTAGGTCGGTCTCCTCCCGAACCCGCTGCTTCAGGAGCCGACCGAGCTCGAGGGGATTCGGACAGAGCCGCTGGGATCCTGTTACGTCGAGGAAGGCTTCATCAAGGGCCAGCGGCTCGATTTCCGGCGTGAACTCGGCGAAAACCTCGTGGATCTGCGCCGAGACTCTGCCGTACTTGGCCATGTCGCCTGCAAGGAATACGCCGTCTGGGCAGAGGCGTCGGGCTTCGAATCCCGCCATCGCCGAACGCACCCCGAACTGACGCGCCTCGTAAGACGCCGCTGCAACGACGCCTCGTGCTGACGTTGCCCCAACGATCACGGGCTTCCCGCGGAGCTCCGGCCTGTCCCGCTGTTCGATGGACGCGTAGAAGGCGTCCATGTCTGCGTGAAGGATGAGGCGCTCGCGACCCATGAGGGATTGCTGTAGCGCTCCATGCAGAAAACGCGAATGCGAACTCCAAATAGCCGTGAGGGCGTGAACGGATGCGTTCGAGCTTCTGGTCGAATGACGATAGACGTCCCGTTACCCCCACGTCCGACTCTCTGATGCTAGCTCACGCCATCCTCCGCGCGACAACCTTCTGCCAAGGCAGAGCGTAGCCCATCAACGACGCAACACTCTCCGGCAGCCTGTCCGCGCGCAAGCCTAGCCGTCGTCGTACGGCAACGGCGCGCCCGGAACGATTGTGCGAAACGAGCACCTGTCTTCCTGCTCGTCGACGAAGCGCTCCGGGCGGCGCAGGTTTTCGCTGTGACTGACCTGGGGTCACCATCACGCGCTGGTGCACATGACCCCACCCGGGTCAAGGCCCAGCCGCTGCTCCCGCCGCAGCTGCCACCCCTGATTTCCGCGACCACGCTGCCAGTGTGCCGATCTGGGGCTGGGTACTCGGGTTCACTGCCGTGCACAAATCCGTCATTGCCGGCCCAGTGGCGGACTGCAATACTGCGTGATTGCCCAACCGCAAATCGAGTCGCCACGCCCTCGGACATGAAAGGTTCGGTGCCATCGGTTCGCGAACAACCGCGCGGACCCACGCTCCCCGCAGCAGAGCTGTCTATGTCTAGTGACGAACGGCTTCAGATCGCAAACGCCGCCTTGCGCGAGCGAGTCAAGGAACTGACGTGTCTCTATGAGATCGACAAGCTCGCCTCCGGGACTACCCGAACGCTGGACGAGATCCTCCGTGGCATCGTCGAGGTCGTTCGTCATGCTTGGCATTACCCGGAGGTGACGCACGTTCGAGCCGTCGTGGACACCCGCGAGTTCTTGAGCGATGGCTTTCGCGACGGCGTGGAGAGGCAGTCGGCCGTCATCGTCGCGAGGCGCGTACCCCGGGGGCGCATCGAAGTGCACTACGCGGAAGCAATGCCACCGCTGGACGAGGGGCCATTCCTGAAGGAGGAACGCGCTCTGCTCGAGACGGTAGCTCTCCACATTGGAGCCATCCTCGAGCGCTGCGAGGCGGAGGCGGAACGTGAGATCCTGCAGCAGCAGTTGCGACATGCGGATAGGCTTGCCACGATTGGCGAGCTCGCTGCTGGCGTCGCGCACGAACTGAACGAGCCGCTCAATAACGTGCTCGGGTTCGCCCAGCTCGCCAAGAAGCATCCGGATCTCGCCGCTCAGGTGCGAACCGACATCGAACGGATTGAAGCCGCTGCGCTGCAAGCCAGGAGCACCATCCGCAAGCTCCTGGTCTTTGCCCGTCAGAGTCCGCCACAGCTGACAGGGGTGGACCTCAATCGGCTAATCGTCGAAGGGCTGCAGTTCTTCGACACGCGCTGCGTGCGAGACGGCGTCGAACTGAAGGTCTCGCTCTGTCCGGATCTCCCCGAGGTCACCGGGGATCCGTCTCAGCTGACTCAAGTCCTCGTGAACCTGGTCGTCAATGCCCTACAGGCCATGCCTGACGGTGGGCAGTTGACCGTGAGTACTGGCCGAGAGGAAGAGAGCTTCTTTTTCAGCGTCGAAGACACCGGAATCGGTATGACCGAAGATGTGGCAGCAAAGCTCTTCGTTCCCTTCTTCACCACGAAGGACGTCGGCCAAGGAACGGGGTTGGGGCTACCTGTCGTGCACGGGGTCGTCAGTGCCCACGGGGGAACGATCAGGGTGGAGAGCAGCCCCGGGCAGGGGACTCGAATGACAGTGCAGTTGCCGCTGCGGCGGCAGAGTGAAGCTCGGGAGAGCATGCTCGATGTGCCCTAGCCACTCGCGCCCCGGAGCCAGGGGGATCCTCATTGTGGACGACTCCCGAGACACGCTCGAGGTGCTGGAGCGAAATCTCGTTGGAGCAGGATATCCGGTGTCGGCGGCGACCGGTGCGCTCGAGGCGATCGAGCGTCTGGAGAAGGCCCCCGTTGATCTCGTGATCACGGACCTCCGGATGCCCAAGTTCAACGGCCTCGAAGTCGTCCGCTACGTGCGCGAGAATCTCAAGGACACCGAGGTGATGATGATCACGGGCTATCCCTCGGTCGAGGGCGCGGTCGTCGCAGTAAAAACCGGCGCTGAGGAGTACTTGGCCAAGCCGTTCACCGGTGAGGAGCTTCTGGCTGCGGTCGACCGCGCTCTGGAGAAGCTCCGGCTGCGCAGGCTCGGTCGGGTGACTTCTGACGAGTCCGTGAGAGGGTCTTGCGGGATCATTGGCACGTCGAAACGGATGCAGGAGGTGCTGAGTGCCATCGGCAAAGCGGCGTCGACATCGGCCACGGTGCTCATTACCGGAGAGAGCGGCACGGGCAAGGAGCTGGTGGCTCGCGCAATCCACTACAGCAGTCCGCGGGCTTCAGCGCCCTTCGTACCGGTCAACTGCGGCGGCATTCCAGAGGGGCTCGCCGAGAGCGCCCTGTTTGGCCACGTGAAAGGGGCGTTCACGGGCGCGACCGAAGCCCGCGCCGGATTCTTCCATGCCTCGGACGGCGGAACGCTGTTCCTCGACGAGGTGAGGGAGACGAGCCCCGCCATGCAGGTCAAACTCTTGCGTGTGATCCAGGACCGAGAGGTATGGATGGTCGGCGCGAACCGCCCGCGGAGGGTTGACACCCGGATACTAGCCGCCACCAACGTGGACCTGCAGAGCCTCGTGAGAGCGGGTGCCTTCCGACAAGACCTTTTCTACCGACTCAACGTGATTCCGATCACTGTCCCACCGTTGCGCGAACGGGGCGATGACGTGCTCCTGTTGGTTCAGCATTTCGCGGCCGGTTGCGCCAAGGAACTGGGGCGTCCTACCCCACGGTTTTCGGACGGCGTACTCAGAATCCTCAGGGACCACAGCTGGCCCGGCAATGTGCGAGAACTCGACAATGTCGTGCGGCGCTTGGTCGTGATGACTGAGGGCGACGTCATCGACGTTCCGGACCTTCCGTCGGTCATGCGCTTCTCGCTTGCCCAAAGGAGTGGTCTGAACAGGACCCTCGCCGAGGTGGAAGCGGCGCATATCTGCGATGTGCTTGCGGCCGTCGGAGGCAACAAGACCAAGGCCGCGGCAATCCTCGGCATTGACCGCAAGACTCTGCGAGAGAAGCTCAAGGGTGTCGGCCTGTGGGCCTCGAGCGCGCCACCGAGCGGGTAATTTCTCCCCAGTGGGGTGAAACTCCCCCCGCCAAGGGACCCCGCGACGGAGTCTTGGCCACGCCGACTCCGACGCGCCTCCGCCTCCGCGACGAAGACTTTTCCCGGCCCCGTACCTGACGTCTGGGAAGCGAGTCCAGCGGCACGAGGTTTGCTAGCCGCGACCACCAATCGAGTGAACCGTTATCCGGAATGCGCGACGCCAAGCCAAGGTGAGGACCACCCCGAACCGCACGGCGATCGTGTGTCTGCATCATGCCGCACGACGCTCCGAGGTCTCTGTTCGCTCTGCACCCACGCCGCCACTTGTCGCTCCCCGACTGATCCAAACCGACCAGTCGTTCAATGTGAGAAGTACAAGACTCGCACTCTAGCGACGGGCGGTATCGATGGGTCCTCCTCTCGAGCAGCATCTCCTGATGTCGAGCTCGAAGCGCGGGAACCTTCTCGGTCTGGGGGGCTCTGCCGTGATTGCGCCCACGGCGCTAGCTGCGTGTTGTCCAGAGCCCCGGGCGGCGTTTGGCACTGCGAGGAGTACGAGTAGAAAGCCATGAGCCCAAGCACAGGCATCCGAGCCCTTGACGACCTCATTCACGGTCTCAGAGCGGGGGACAACGTAGTCTGGAAGGTCGACTCCGCTCGCGATTACGATGCCATGGTGCAGCCGTACTGGCGAGAAGCGCTGCGCAACGGACACAAGGTGGTCTACTTTCGCTTTGCGAAGCACAAGCCACTCGTATCCGAGGATGCCGCGGTGACCTGGGTTTCCGTCAATCCAGAGCTTGGATTCGAGCAGTTCATAACACTGGTGCACAGTACCATTCGTGAATCCGGGGCCGGCTGTCACTGCGTGTTCGACATGTTCACCGATCTCGTTCGCGACTGGTTCAGTGAGCGCATGATCGGCAACTTCTTCATGCTCACGTGTCCGTACATACGCGTCACCCGGGCCGTGGGCTATTTCGGTGTTCTACGCAACTTTCACTCTTACTATGCCATGCAGCCCATGGACGACTCGGCGCAGGTCCTGCTGGACGTGCGCCGACACCAGGGGGAGCTGTACCTACAACCCATCAAGGTTCAGCAACGGCACTCTCCAACCATGTATCTGCTGCATCGCTGGGTCGGAGAGAACCTTCTGCCCATCAAGGACAGCGCGACGACCGCGGCCGTGACGCACTCGAGCCCGTGGCATGGATTGCAGTCCGCGTCCTACCGCATGATTGGCATGTGGGACCGCAGGTTCATGCAGGCAGAGGAAATCCTGGCCGCCCACAACCGAGGAGACGCGACCGAGGACGAGGTCTCGGCCACATTCGATCGGCTCGTTCCTCAGCTACTCTCGCAGGATCCGCGTGTCGTTGAACTGCTGAGGCGATACCTGACGCTCGCCGACATGGTCGACACTTGGAAGCATGTCGTCGGTTCCGGTATGATCGGCGGCAAAGCGGTTGGGATGCTGCTGGCGCGCGCCATATTGCGACAGTCCTACCCAAAGTGGAGCGCTCTCCTCGAGGAACACGACTCCTTCTACGTTGCAGCCGACGTCTTCTATCTGTTTCTCGTTCAGAACGATTGTTGGTGGACTCGCCAGGCGCAAACGAACCGTGTCACGGGGCTCGACGGCATAGAGGAAACCAGGACCCGCATTCTCAAGGGAACCTTTCCCCCGTACATCGTGAGTCGGTTCTGCGACATCCTGGACTACTTCGGTCAATCCCCCATCATCGTTCGCTCCAGCAGTCTTCTGGAGGACGCTTTCGGAAACGCATTTGCCGGCAAGTACGAGAGTGTCTTTTGCCCAAACCAGGGGACCCGCCAACAACGACTCGACGAATTCTTGGACGCCGTGCGGCGCGTCTATGCTAGCAGCCTCAGCGAGGAAGCCCTCGCGTACCGAGCGAAGCGCGGCATCCTGGAACGTGACGAGCAAATGGCGCTGCTGGTCCAGCGCGTGTCGGGCACGCAATATGGCACGGTGTTCTATCCGCACCTCGCTGGGGTGGGTCTCTCCTTCAACCCGTTCGTTTGGTCGTCTGACATCGAACCTGAGGCGGGCGTGGTGCGGATCGTGGTGGGCTTGGGCACCAGGGCCGTTGACCGCAGGGACGACGACTACACTCGCATCGTGGCGCTCAATGCGCCCTTCAAACGCCCCGAAGGCGGCATCGAGGACATCCTTCGACATACGCAGAAGCGTGTCGATTTCCTTGATCTGACACGCAACACGCTCGCTTCGAGCTACTTCAGTGACATCGTCGAGCGAAGCCCGGGGCTCGAGACCGGTCTGCTCGCATCGAGCGAGATGATCGTGGATCGCTACGGCCAGAGCGCTCCGGGCCCGATTCGAATCGATCTCGATTCGATGTTGGGGCGGTACAGTGTCGCGGCGGATCTCCGACAGGTGCTGAGCACGCTCCGCGCTGCATACGGCTGTCCCGTCGAGATCGAGTTCACGATCACCCTGGCCGAGAACGACAGCTACAAGATCAATCTGCTGCAATGTCGCCCACTGCAGATCAAGGAGCACGACGGACACGTCGAAGTCCCAGAAAGCCCGGTTCCGGAGGACGTGTTGATTCGGGCATCGGGAGCTGTGCTTGGCACGAGTCGGACCATGGAGGTCAATCGGATCATCTACGTTGTGCCATCGGAGTACGCTGCACTGTCGACGGGAGCGCGGTTCTCCGTTGCCAAGCTGATTGGCAAGCTGACTCATCACAGGGCGAAGCGCCAAGTGGTGTCGCAGATGCTGATCGGGCCGGGTCGATTTGGTTCGACCATTCCCGAGCTGGGCGTTCCGGTCACTTTTGCCGAGATTGGCTCGGTGCAGGTGCTTTGCGAACTCGATACCATGCACAAGGGGCTGAATCCCGATCTGTCGCTGGGGACGCACTTCTTTCACGAGCTAGCTGAATATGATATGCTCTATATTGGGTACATGTGCTCGCGCAGCGGGAATCTGTTCAATCACGCCTACTTCGACAGCGCTCCCAATCGACTATCGGAACTCCTTCCGGACGAAACGCAGTGGAGCAGCGTGCTGCGCGTCCTGGACTTTGGTCAGAGTCGGCGCCTGTGCCTCTATGCCAATCACTTGGAGCAGCAAGCAATGGTCTATTTCGGCTAGGTGACTGCGCTGCTGACATCCCTTGAAGGGGCCAGTTGTAATGATGCAAATGGTGTGGCTTTGATTGAATTCTGCTCTTCCCGGTGGCGCTAGATAACCGGGGCCTTGATTGCGAATCTGGTGCATTCACGTGTGTTGAATGCAGGAAAGGTATACTGGGGTCTGAACAATGAGTAGTGGTTCATATAATCCATACGAAACCGCACAGGCGCAGTTTGACAAGGTGGCGTCGCTGCTCGACTTGGACGAAGCAACGCGGGCGCTCTTGCGTGAGCCTATGCGCGAATATCACCTTTCTCTGCCTATCCGAATGGATGACGGCAGCGTGAAGGTGTTCAAGGGGTATCGTATTCAGCATAACGATGCCAGGGGCCCGGCCAAAGGGGGGATCCGGTTCCATCCCATGGAGACAGTGGATACGATTCGAGCTCTTTCGATGTGGATGACCTGGAAGTGCTCGGTCGTGGATATCCCCCTCGGGGGTGCCAAGGGCGGCATCATATGCGACCCGCATAACCTCTCGGAACGTGAGCAGGAGCGGCTGTGTCGTGGCTGGATTCGCCAGCTAGCGCGTAACGTTGGGCCTAACAGCGACGTTCCAGCGCCCGACGTCATGACGAGCGGCAAGCACATGCTGTGGATGCTGGACGAATTCGAGGCGATTCACGGGTCGAAGTTCCCTGGCTTCATCACCGGCAAGCCCGTTGGTATGGGTGGCTCTCTCGGTCGGACCGAGGCTACGGGCTTTGGGGTGATCTATGTGTTGCGCGAAGCGCTGAGGGAACTGGGGATCAAGCTGGAGAACACGACGGCGTGCTTCCAGGGCTATGGCAACGTCTCCCAGTATGCCGTCAAACTGTACACGCAGCTTGGTGGAAAGGTTATTGCCATTTCCTGTTGGGACTACGATGACAAAGTGTCGTACACCTTCCGTAATACCAAAGGAATGGATGTGGCGGCGCTGGCAGGTATTACCGACTCGTACGGTACCATCAATAAGGACAAAGCGAAGGCGATGGGCTACGAGGTTCTCAGCGGGGACGCTTGGATCGAGCAGGATGTGGACATCCTCGTTCCAGCAGCTCTGGAGAACCAGGTCAACGCCAGCAACGCCAAGAAGATCAGCAAGCAGGTCAAGGTGATCGCCGAAGGTGCCAATGGCCCTACGACTCCCGATGCGGACAAGATCCTCAACGAACGCGGGATCTTCGTCCTGCCCGATTTCTTGACCAATGCTGGCGGCGTCACCTGCAGCTACTTCGAGCAGGTGCAGTGCAACATGAACTACTACTGGGAGAAGGACGAAGTACTCGCGAAGCTGGACACCAAGATGACTTCGGCGTTCAAGGCTGTATACGAGCTCGCCAAGAGCAAGAAGCTCGGGATGCGCGATGCGGCCTACGTTATCGCGATTGGCCGCGTGGCTCAGGCCGTAAAGGCCCGTGGATGGGTGTAGCGAGCGTAGTGATCCTCACTTGAGCCGATCAGGCGCTGCTGGGGGGCTCCGGCCCCCCGCCGCCATCGGCCGCGAAACGCCCGATCCGAGCGACTGCCGATCGCTGACGGCCAGCGTCCTGTTTGGCTTCGGCTCCGCTGGGTTAGGACTGCCTGGGAGCCCCCGGGCGTTGCCAGCCTGTACCCACCTGTTCCACCGTCACGCAGGGCTGGCCAACGAAGGTCCAAAATGGCGATTGGTGACACGCGGAGGCAGAGGTATGTCTCATGAGATGAGCAACGAGAGTGACTCCTTCAGGCGCGTCGTGCGGAGCCTACAGGAACGCGTCAAGGAGATCAACTGCCTGTTCCGGGTTGACGCGCTACTGAAGAGGTTCCCGGACGAGCTGGGCGACCTGGATGAGCTGATGACAAACCTCATCGCGATTCTTCCCGGTGGATGGCAGTACCCCGAGATCTGCGAGGCTCAGCTCACCTACGAGAACCGGTGTTTCCACTCGAAAGGTTTCCGAGAAACGCGCTGGGTTCTCTCGGCCGATCTCGAGGTCCGCAATACGCGGGTTGGTGCGATCCAAGTATCTTATTCCAAGAATCCCGTTGGAGACGACAAGGATCCCTTCTTGGAAGAGGAGAAGACGCTGATTCGGCAGGTCGCCGACCGTCTTGGGTACACGCTGTTCTCCATCCGGTATCGCGAGGTGTTTTACGGATGGGAACAGCTCCAGAGGGGCATATCCGATCAGGGGTACGGCGACGGACGTTTGATCCTGGAGCTCTTGCGGCATACGGACCAGCGATTGTTCATCCAGATCTCCCGGAAGATGATGAACCATCTCTGTTGGGCAGGCAGCCGCCGTGCCAACGAGATCTTGCACGCGTTGGGAGAGCGCGAGAGCACGGTTGAGCGCGACATTCACGAAGAGTCGAATTGGCCGAGGGAACGCATTCCGCTACGCCGGATACTGAGCCTCAGTGACGATATCTTCAAGTTGGCTGTGGAGCAGTTCGGCGACCAGGAGGTGCTTAACGCGATCCAACGCTGGCTGGTGGAGGACCAGACTGGCTACATGGTCAGGACCATTGATAGCAAGCAGGCCACACTCGCTGAAGTCATCGAGGCCATCACCCGCTACTGCATCACGAGGCCAGAACCAGCCGCTTCCTCGTTGAGCCGCATTCGCGTCGCGCTCATCCGGAGGTTCTTCTTCGATCGCCTCGAATTCGTCAATATCGCGAAGGACCACTTGGATGTTCCTGACTTTGGCAGGCTGGTGGAGAAGCTCATCTACCCGCCCGGTAGTTCGGGAAAGCTCGGTGGCAAGAGTGCCGGGATCTTCTTGGCGACGAGCATTCTGAGGAACAGGCAGCAAGGCGCGGAGATACTGAAGCGGGTTCGCGTGCCCAAGACCTGGTGCATCACTTCCGACGGCATGAACGGGTTCTTGAACTACAACAACCTCGAGGACATGCTGGAGCAGAAGTACAAGGAGATCGACCAGATCCGTTTCGAGTATCCGCAGATCACTCAGTTGTTCAAGAACTCGTACTTTCAACCGGAAATCATCAGTGGGCTTTCGGCTGCCCTGGACGATTTTGGGGATGCGCCCCTGATTGTTCGGAGCTCCAGCCTGCTCGAGGACAACCTGGGGACGGCGTTTTCGGGCAAGTACAAGAGTCTCTTCGTGGCGAACCGCGGAACCAAACGGGAGCGGCTCGAAGCGGTCATGGACGCCATTGCGGAAGTATACGCCTCGGTGTTCGGCCCGGACCCGCTTGAGTACCGCGCAGAACGGGGGTTCTTGGCCTTTGGAGAAGAAATGGCGATCCTGCTCCAAGAGGTAGTGGGGCGCCAGGTCGGGAAGTACTTCTTCCCCCACTATTCGGGGGTTGCGTTCAGTAGAAACGAGTTTCGTTGGTCGCCCCGCATCAAGCGCAATGACGGTTTGATAAGGCTCGTGCCTGGGCTGGGCACGCGGGCGGTAGACCGTGTGAGCGAGGACTACCCCATCTTGCTCGCTCCGGGTCAGCCTAACCTACGAGTCAACGTTACCCCTGACGAGGCCATGCGGTATTGTCCGCAGGCCATCGACGTGATCAACCTGGAAACCGGGAAGTTCGAGACTCTGCAGATACGCGAGCTCATTCGCGAAGTTGGCGACCAGTGGCACAACATCCGACAGATTATCGTGCTGCATCAGGATGGCTACCTCCGCCGCGCCTTCGGGCTCGCAGATCTGAAACAAGAAGACACTGTGGTCACTTTCGATGGCCTCATCGAGGATACGCCCTTCATCAAGTTGGTCCGGACGATCCTGAACGTTCTCGAAGAAGTGATGGGGGTGCCGGTAGACATCGAGTTTGCGTCGGACGGGAACGACTTCTATCTGCTGCAGTGCCGCCCTCAGAGCTTCTCCGAGCATGAGGCTCCGTCGCCGATCCCTCAGGACATCCCCGAGGACTGGGTCATCTTCACTGCAGACCGGTACGTGTCCAACGGGAGGCTCCCGGAGATCACACACATTGTGTACGTCGATCCGGTCCGGTACAGCGAACTCGTCGATCCAGCCCATTTGAACGCGGTCGGGCGCGCGATTGGACGGCTCAACGGGGTTCTGCCGAAACGCCGGTTCATTCTGATGGGACCGGGTCGCTGGGGCAGCCGTGGAGACATCAAGCTGGGGGTCAAGGTCACTTACTCGGATTTCAGCAACACGTCCATGCTCGTGGAGATCGCCCGGAAGAAGAACAACTACGTTCCCGAGCTGTCATTTGGGACGCATTTCTTCCAGGATCTCGTGGAAGCGTCGATTCGCTACCTGCCACTCTACCCGGACGTTCCGGGGGCGAAGCTCAACGAGCGGTTCCTGACTCAGGCGCACAATTCCCTGCCGGAGCTGTTGCCCGATTTCGCATTTCTGTCTGATGTTCTGCGCGTCATCGACGTGCCCAGGGCGACGGGGGGGAAGATCCTCCGGATCTTGATGAATGCCGATCTCGACAAGGCGGTCGCGTACCTGGCGACACCGACGCCACACCCGTAGGCCAGCGTCTTAGCACTGTGAAGATTTGGGAAGCGCCTTCAAGGCCCAGCCGAGTTGCCGGCCGCCGCTTCGAGTGGCACGCTCGGCCGCTGTGCCAAAACACCGAAAACCGAGCGGCGCCTACCACCACGGTGACCTGCGCGACGCCCTGTTGACCGAGGCGCTGAAGATCATCGAGAAGCGGGGGGTTGCCGAGATCAGCCTTCGCGATCTGGCTCGCCGGCTCGGGGTCTCTTCGGCTGCACCGTATCATCACTTCGCCTCTCGGGCGGACCTTCTGCTGGCGCTGGCCCAAGACGGCTTCGGGCGTTTCGAGGGTGCTATGCGGGAGGAACTCGCCCGGGTGGACGATAGCCCCATCGAGCAACTGCGGGCTCTTGGGCGGGCGTATCTCGAGTTTTCGGTGAACCACCCGGGCCTGTATCGTCTCATGTTCGCGAGCGCATTCGATCTGGAGTATCACCAGGGACAAAGCGTGGGGGCCAAGGCGTTCAACATGCTGAGAGAGGTGGTGGCTGCCTGCTTGGAGCAATCGGGGCGGCACGATGAAGATCCGATGCCATCTTGTCTCGCCATGTGGGGGGGAGTGCACGGCATTGTCGCGCTTCGCCTCGACGGCGAACTTGTTGCGATGTGCTCGAAGGATCAGATTGACGCGCTCTGCGAGGAAGCGCTCCTGTCGCTCAGCCTCGCCCTTTCTCCAGGGGCGCGCCGAGGTCCCAAACCTCGGGTGGGTTCGTCGCGGAAGTCCAAGTAGGCGGAGAACGCCAATCCTGGGACGATCGCGATTTCGCAGTTCTGGCCGAAGGGCACCTCGGATGCCGACACCGTCCAGGGTTACTGGTGGATCACGAAGCATAGGCGGTTCTTGGTGCAGTGCGACTGTTCACTCATGGCTTCGTCCAGCGTATCAGAGCATCGTCGCGCGCAGGCGCAGCCGAGCACGCGGGTCACCCCCACGTGAACAGCTGGGGGGGCAACCCTGGTGAAGCGCGGAAAGCCCGGCCCACGTGTCACCCGCGAGATGGGGCAGGCAGTCGCTAGCTTGTGCAGGCCGGGGAGTGTGAGGCCAGACGATTTCCGGTTGGGCGCGTGAACACTCCGGAAGGCATCGGGCACCACCTCCTCGAAAGTAGGAACAGAGAACGGGAGTGGTTCGTCTTCTCCCGGTCCGCAAGGAAGCGGACACGCAAGCCCAGGCCCCATCGACAAGGGTCTCAAGGGGGGGGCCAAGTGCACCCCGCACAGCCTCGAACGTGGAGCACCCCAATGACCGCACCTGGCCCCCCCCGAGAGCCCTACGACCTGCGTGACCCGAGCGGCACCTCGGATCGCTTCTACCGCGTGATCGCAGAACTTGCTGACCGCACGAGCATGGAGCTCGAGCGTGCTGCCGCGCCAGTGCTGGATGAGTACTCGAGCTTCTGTGCCACAGTCCGAAGAGAGGAACCCCGGAGCCGGTCGGAGTATGGCGTAGAGCTGCTGACGCTCGGACTCGTCCGTTGGCGCTATGCCTGTGCGACCCGACAGACCCCGAGGCTGGTGGTCGTGCTCGCCTCTTGGCTGTACTCTCTGCGTTCGCACTTCCCCCGCTTCAAAGGGAGCGTCGACGTGCTGCGCGGATGGATTCTCGGAGCCTTCTTCGTGCGAGCACTTCGGCGTGAGGAAGCCGGCCGCGAAGAGCGCGACGTTCCGTGGCGAAGACGCCGAACGGGTGGTTCTTGCTTCGATGCCAACGCGGAGTTCGACGCGCTAGTGCGCTGGTTGGCGGCAACCGGCGAATTCAAGGAGGAATGTCTCAGACTCGAGAGCTGGCGGGCATACCTACAGACCATGCCCTCGCATCAAGCGTGGGCCGTCCTGATGACGGCAGCTCGGATCTTCGCCACTTTCCAAAAGGATGCCGAGCGACTCTGCGGAGGGTACACAGCTTGCTTGAAGAGCTTTCAGGAGCGGTGCGCTCCTGCGCACCGCAGGGACGAGGACGCTCTCCTCGTGTCGAAGTCGGCAGCCGAATACCATCTCAACATGGTTGCCGCTGAGCTCATGAATCGCGGAATGCGCCGAGGGTTCTGCTCCACGCGGGAGCGAGTCGTCCTCGTCCCTGGGTGCATGCGAGCCAGGAGTGACGCAGGGTGCCGCGCCGTTGCGCGCGGCTGTGACATCGAGTGTGGCGGTTGCGACGACACCTGTCAGGTGATGCGCCTCCGCAACCTCGGCCGGCGCGATGGGTTTCTGGTGCGAATAGTCCCCCACTCCACGAGCTTCACACGTTGGCTTGAGCGCTACCGCGCGAGCAGCAACACCGGAATCATTCCAGTGGCGTGCCCCCTACACCTGGTCGCAGGAGGATACGAAGTGCGGCGGCTCGGGCTCCGGGCACAGTGCGTGCTTCTCGACTACTGCGGCTGCAAGAGGCACTGGCACGCCGAGGGGATCCCCACTGCCGCGAACGAGCGGCAGGTGAAGTCGATCGCAACTCAGCAGAACGTGCTCGTCGCCGAGTCACCCCTCCCGTAGATTTCGTCATACGGCACGAGGCATGGCTCGGTCTGAGCGAGCGAGTCTGCGACCACGGGGCGCGCGTTCTTACGTTGCAGGCCCGCTGACACGGTGGAGCCGTTCCGGTTGCGTTCCCGATGGCACGGGGAAGGCGCGCGGAGGTCTGGCGGACGAGGGTGCGAGTCCGCTTGCGCAAGGCACTCGGTGACGGGCGCGGGCAAGCGCCTCGTGGGTCGCCGGCGATGAGGTCGGGTTCTCGGGTGACCCGCGTCGTCCCCCAAAGATGTCGTGCCGCTTGGGCGCCAGGGTGATTGGAGGGCGGCCCGCGGGCGGAAGGGCTATAGAAGTGCGACGTCCACGGTTGCCGCCGCGGACGTCGCTTGGGAGCCAGCCGACACCAGCTCGCGTGCTGCATCCGTCGGCGAGACCCACCAGATGGATACTTGCCATAACCCGCGCCCTTTCGCACGTCGTCCGTTCATCATTACCCCGTACGCCCTGAGCGAGCGGGAGGGGTTCGTTCAGGTGCTTCCGCTGGAATGCCTGATGCGCGAGCAGGTCAGGAGCCGCGGGAGCAGCGGGACCGGTCCCCCCCTGCTGTCCGGTACTGAGTGGGCTTCATCATCACTATCAGAGGGTGGCGCGACTGACGGATGATGAAGGGAGCCAGGACAAGCAGCTGCTCGTGGCTTCTCGTCAGGTCAGGCAACCGAAGTTGCGGCCCTGGGGGAGGGGCCTCTTCGTGGTCTTGGCGAGCAGGCTTGGCCATTTGCGTGAGGCCACGCCGTTCGGGAAAGGACCGCAGGTTCTCATTCGGGATCGGGACACGAAGTATGGCGCTCTGCTCGATCGCGTCGCGGAGGGGGCAGGCATCGAGGTTGTGCTGACTGCACCCTGCGCGCCCCGGATGAATTCCGTCGTCGAGAAATTTCTGGGTGGCGTGAGGCTTGCCGAAGCGGTGGTAGCCTCGAGTGACGCAGTCGGTGGGGCACCATCGGCAGGTGACCCCGAGAACACTGCCGTCCATGGTTCGTGGGTTGGTTTGCTGGTGGCCGTAATGGAGCGGGGAAGATGATGTACTGTGATGATACGGAAGCCAACCTTCGAGGCGTGGGGAGTGCAGGCACGATCCGCCAGCGGACGGCCGATGGGGAAGTTGGGGCTGGCGCGCCGCCGGGGCGAAGGAGATCCGCGAGCGCTCCAACCCTGCTGGTTGCGCTGCTCGCCGTCCAAGGTTGCGGAGGAAAGTCCACACACGAGTCCGCGGGCGCTGATCCGAGTGCTCGAGGCGGGGGAG
>CAYRKE010000177.1:0-15961 GCA_964424695.1 uncultured Polyangiaceae bacterium | reverse complement strand
GGGCTTTCCGGAGGGCTTTCCGGAGGGCTTTCCGGAGCTTCGCACACCCAGCGGTTTCGGATGTGACCAAGCGTCTCGGAACCGGGATCGGGCACGGTTCCGGACGCGCTTCGGCGGGCAGTGGCTTTGTTGGTACCGGGGGCTCGATCGAGGTCGGTGTGAGCGCTCGCACTCCGGGGGTTCGAGTTCGAGCAGCAACTCTAGTGCGGGCTCCTCGGCCGCGGCCGTCTAGGGTTCGAGGGTTGCACCGTTGACGCCTTTTCCTGCGCTCGATTCGGGACTTGATCGGGAGATCCGCAGCTTGGCGTTGCGGCGCACGGACCCGCGAGCGCGAAGCGGGAACTGGGCTTCACCGCAGTTCTTCGGGCTCGGTTGTTCTGAGCCAGCGTCGCATCTCTGGCATGTGCGGCTACCGGGAAAATTGCATGGTCCGGGGGCGAAACGGTGCTCCTCCCCGTGGCGCTTCATGGGTGCCAAGCTGGCTCGCAGGCAGGGTCACGACGACGAGGGCATGATGAGGCATTCCGTTCTGCTCGTGGGTCTATTGGCATGGACTGCTGGTTGTGGAAGCTCGTTTAGCGACGGGTCCCCTTCGACCGGAGGCGCGCCGCCCGGCACCGGAGGCCAGGGCGCTCCTCAGACCGGCGGAGCGCCACCGGGAGGAGTTCCGGCTACGGGTGGGGCCGTCGGCGGCGTGACGCCCGGAGGCAACTCGGGGGGGACCGCGTCCGGTGGAGCAAGCATCGGTGGAACCAGCATCACGGGGGGCGCGACGTTCACTGGGAGTGCGACCACGGGAGGCATCTCGGCGACCGGTGGCCTTTCGGCGGACAGCACACCCAGTCTTGGAACAGGGGGCGTTCCCGGCAGTACCACCACAGGGGGCGCCGGGACTGGGGGTGTTCCCAGCAGTGCCACCACAGGGGGCGTCTCAGGGACCGGCGGTGCATCCGCGGGCGGCACGTCGGGCGGTGAGAGTGGGGGCTCTTCCGCGGGGGGCACATCGAGCGGGAGCGGGGGAGCTGGGAATGGCGGTCACGACGCTGGCGGGGGCGGCGGCGAACCCACCGGAGCGGGAGCCGGCGGTCAGACCGGAGTCGCGGGCCAGGCCGGCAGTCAGACCGGTGGCGCGGACGGCGGTTTGGTGAGCAGCTGTGTGGGTGACGTCGTGCCCACCGCCAACCCCGCAAGCGGGGGGCCGTTCCAGGTCGCTGCCGACAAGAACGTGGGGCCTCTGGCGGGCGATCTCCCGGATCCAATCTACGGGGACGAGCAGCAACGCTTCAACGTATACCGTCCCAGCAATCTCGCGGACAGCGGATACTGTCATCCCATCCTCATCTGGGCGAACGGGTACACGGACAACCCCGAACCGAATCCTCCACTATGCGTCGTCGATTCGGGCGCCAACAAGTGGTGTGGACAGTATCTGCCGATGATGAACCATCTCGCCTCGCACGGCTTCGTTGTGGTGGCTTCCCTCAGCACCGCGACTGGCAGGGGCGATCCTCTCCCCACCATCGTTGGCTTGGACTGGATACTCGAGCAGGCCGAGGATCCGAGCAGCCAGTATTACCACCGCCTCGACACCGCTAACATCGGCCAGCTTGGCCACTCGTTTGGCGGAATGTCGACCTGCATGTCCGCCTCCGAACCTCGCTATAAGGCTCTCGCAACGATCTGTGGCACCGCTGCGCTCAGCGGTGTGCACACCCCGATGCTGTTTTTCTGTGGCGGGAGAGACAGCACCGTGGGTTGCGACGGCGTCAAGGACGTTTTTCGCAGCGTCACGGACCAGCCTGCCTTCTTCCTCAACGAACGGGACTCAGACCACGGTAGTTGGGTGTACCAGGGACCCGGTGGCGTTTCGCTGTCGGCGGCTGCCGCATGGTTCAGGGTTCACTTGATGGGCGATACCGAGAACCGCAAATACTTCTACGGTCCGAACTGCACGTTCTGCTCCGACAACCGCGTGGAGGCCGAACAAAATAGCCTAATGTCCCAGTGATGGGCCACGCGGGCGCGAGATTGGGGCCGCAGCGGCGGCGCCTTCAGGGACTTCCCGTGATCCGGTACAGCCCCGGAGAGGTGCTGCCAGCTGCTCGTCGCTTCTCGACGTAGCTTCGGCCCCAATGTCGCGACAACAGCGGAATCCGAGGTGGTAGTTGCGGTGACTATTCGCATCGGTGATGGTGGATGCGTGCCACATGGGCGCGCGCCATCGGCAGTCGTCTGGATGTGCTCCGTAGCTCGCAAAGATGAACCAGCCGCCCTTCATCTCCGTCTCGCCGGTGCCTCCCCGACTTCCGAGCTGCTCAGCGGTGATGGGCAAGTTCATGTGCTCCGCGGCATTGCCATGCTGGTCGAAGACCCCCAATCGGCTCCGGCACTCGGGAAACGCTCCTGCCGGATACGTGTTGGAGCCGCATAGCCCCCAGTCGATGACATCACATTCGCGGCTCTTCTGGCTGAGCGTTGCGCAGCGGGGCTGATCTGCTTTAGGGCCATAGGCCCACACGACCTCGCGCGACTGGTTGTGGAGATACTCCATCATGATGCGCCGTTCACCAAAGGCATACTCCTGAGGCGGTTCCCTCAGCGCGCCAGCGCATGCTCCCTCCCACTCATGAGCGTCGCAGATGCGCTTGCCCACTGCGCGACACAGTGCCACGGCTTCGCTGGCTCGCACCCATACGATGGGGTATTCACAGGGAATGTTGGGGAACTCATACTGGTCGATGCACACTCGCGCATCGGCCACGGTTTCGCCTCGGGTCGGGTCGTAGAGCGGCACCATGTTGGCCGCGCCGCAACGGGCATCGCCCTGAGGGATGGGGCGAGACTTCTCGCGCTTCGCGCGACACTCGGCGCGGCTCATGGCATGTTGCGTCACTTTCGGGTTGCCCTGCCCGAGCCATTCGGACGCACGAAACACCTCACGGACGCCTTTGGCTTGGGTCTCATCGAGGCCCAGTGCGTCGACCATTGCCAGAGTCAATGCCTCCTTCTGTTCCGCAAGGGAGCTGCTCTCGAGGCCGGGGTACGCTTTCTCGGGCATTGGTGTCACGTTTGGCTCGGCATGTGGCGATGGGTCGTGCCGCGACGTCTCTGACACTGACGCCTCGAGCTGGGACGGTTGCTCACCCGGCTGTGCGGCGCCGTCGCGCGGACGCCGACTGTTCGGCTTGGCGATTGGGGCTTCGCTCGAGGGGTGCGTGGGGCACAAGCCCCGCTCGAGGAGAACGCCGCATACGACCAGTGGCACGCCGACAAGTGTCGCCATGGATTTGCCGAGCCAAGATGGATCTCTCGAGCGGTGGCGGTCACCATCCTTCGACCAGTGGCGCATCCACGGATCACTTGTGGCCGGCCCACTCGACCGTCAATACGGGGCCGGCTCGTTCTTCCGCTTGGTGCACTCGCTGGGACGACCCGGGGGGGGACGGGAGAAGCGGTTTCGCGTCACGAACCTGGTTTCGCCCAGCAGGGAAGTGGTATTCGATGTCACGCTTTCGCCTCAAAGTGGCGGAGCCGCCAACCTTCTCACCAACGACGGGCGGGAACTTGGCTCATTCGTGCGAACCTTTCGGTCCGGTGGGTGGATGCCGATGGCAACCCGCAGGCGACCGCCCATGGTCTCGGTCTCGGCCTCGGCACGTACGATTGGACCACACCTGCACCTTGTTCCAGGCGGTTCAGACCATCCAGGCCGTGCAGTGCCGTCTCGGTCGAAATTCCAATGATCTAAACGGGACCAGCTACTGCGACGATATGACGCTCGCCCCCTTGAACGCAGCGTTCTGATCTCGCCCCGCAAGCGTTCTCACGAGGCGACGAGCCCGGCTCATGATGAGGAGGAGCTGCTGGAGGCGTTGGGGGGGAATGCCACCACCGGTAAGGACGCGCTCGACATCAAGCCAACACCCAAACCGACGCCCCGTTCGACCTCAACCAAAGGACGAGCCGACGCTAGGGCTGATGCTGTCGCCGACGCTAGGGCTGATGCTGTCGCCGACGCTAGGGCTGATGCTGTCGCCGGGGTTGTCGCTGTCGCTGGGGCAAGGGCTGATGCTGCGTGAGAATGATGTCGCGTTCTTGCGATCGATGATGAGGCGGAAGACCGCTGCCAAGCGGGTCCTAGATTCGAGAATCGGCAGCGACGCGTGCGCGAACTCCCAGGATTCTAGTAGGATCAGCGACGAGGAGCTTTGGGTTTGCCCTGGCCCGACCGAACCACGCGACGACTCGGCGCTGAGCCGGGTGTCGCTCACAGCTCCGGCTCCTCCGATGCGCGCGCGGCAAAGGAAGAGCCCCGTTCCGGTAGTTCGGTGACCTGTTCGATGAAGCGCTCCACGCGATTCGAGGAGGAGCGCCTTCTTCGGAGCCTCAGTCTCGCATCGAGGGCGTGCCGGGCGTGCTCGAACGCCGCGGCCGTTTCGTAGCTGTGTTCGAAGAAGTCGTGGCCATCGTGGCCGTATAAGGTGAGATCGCTGGGAATCGCACGATAGAACGCTGCAACGAGATCGGACAGGGGACCGCGTGAGCTGTTCAGAATGAAGTCATGCAGCTCGACCACGAGCTCGTCCATGTCTGCTCCAGAGAACTCGCTGGCGACCGGGGGATGGCTAACGGAGCGCTCTGCTACCGTGGGATCCCCGGGTACGATGCGGTACATTGGGAAGTAGAGATCGCCGCGATGATCGTGGCAGCGGAGTAGGTAGCTGACCCGGGGTTGCCGCTCGAAGGTGATGAGGACCGGAAACGAGAACGAGGCGCTGAAGCTATCGAACCGGGAAGAGCTAGGGCCAAGCTCCCGCTCGAGGACGGTCAGCGTTCGGCCGAGGATGGAGTCGACATTGGCGTCGAGCGCTCGAAGCCGGAGGACGCGTAGTAGTGTGAAGTTCTGGTCAATGGGCAAGGCGTGCTGGGCCAGACTCATGAACTCATCGTCCGCCAATCGCCACAGATGCCATTGCCCTTCGCCTAGCTCAATGTGAGGTCGTGCCATGGCCACTCCGAATCGAGGATGGGGGGGCGGCGCCGTGCCTCGCCGACACAGGGAACGGCGCCTTGCCCCTTATAGGAACACGGCACCGTGCCGTTCGTCCAGGACGAACTTGCCGCTCCTCGGCCGGATCTACCTTCCCGCCGATGCCCCGCCGCCAAGCTCCCCATCCCCTCGCCCAGGCTCTCGGCCTGCGGATCAGGGGATTGCGAATGGAGCAGGGACTCACGGCCGAGAAGCTCGCCTATGAGAGCGAGCTCGGGTCCAAGGGCTTTCTGAGCGACATCGAACATGGGCTTGCCCTGCCGTCCCTGACCACTCTCGAGCGAATCGCGCAGCGGCTCGACGTGTCGCTGTTCGACTTACTCGTAGTTCCAGGACGGAGCGATCGAGAGCGGCTCGTCGATCTGACACGCGGCATGCCCAAAGGACCACTCGCACGTCTCCTGCGGGAACTGTCGGAGGCGAAACCCGCCACGTACCAGACGTCGGCAGCCCGCCTGCGCCCGATTCGCGCCTACACGACCCTCGAAGTCGCCGCTGGTTGGTCAGTGCGGCGCGTACCTCACGGGGAGCCCAGCGCGCAGCCGCTGCGACTGCCCGGCAAGTTCAACCCGAAACGGGACTTTGCCGTGCGCGCCTCTGGCACCTCCATGCAGGGGTTCCGCTCGGCAATCCACGATGGGGACTGGCTGGTCATGCGCAAGGTGCCGGTCGAGCTTGGCGCCGTCGTGGGCGAGATCGTCCTCGTTCTTCGCTCGGACAAGTATGGCGACGAGAGTCTGCACCTCAAACGCGTTGTGCAGAGTGGTCGCGGCCTCATGCTTCACTCGGACGACTCGGCGATCGCTCCCATCGGTGCTGCGGAGACGGACCGATGCCTCGCTACGCTGGTGTCCGTCATACCCCCCGAAACGCTCGCACCGGCGCCAGGCACTCATTTTGCGAAGCGCCAGTTCCCGTCCGTATTTGGCCTTGAGCAGGAACCGTCGAGTGGTTGGTCCCGCATCGACGGGCACCTCTTCTTCGTCCTCGAACGCGCCGAACTCAGAGCAAGGGGGGGGTTGGTAGTCCAGGGCTGCGTCCCTCGTCCTGCCGAGACTGCGTTTGTGCTCAAGAATCGGGGAGACGCCTTCGAGTACGTGGGGGTGGCCCGCTTCGACGAGTCAGACGCCACCTGGCGTTTGAGCGCGCCGTCACGCGCGAAGACCTAGCTCCGTTGGTCCGACGGGCAAAGCTGGCAATGGACTGAGCAACGACGCTCGGCAAGAGCGCGAAAGACCGCTCAAGTGATCGCGGGAGCGCCGAATCGACAGCCAAGATGCTACGGCACTTCGACTTCACGGGCACTGGCAATGCGCCCAGCGTTACGCACTGGATTGCCAATGAGTGGCCAAAGCACGGTCGCGACGCCATCGGCGAGCCAAAGACGCCCAAGCGCAGCTTCCGTGACACCGAACTGACGCGGGATCGAGCCCCCGGCCGACGGTGGCGCGGAAGGTACGCCATCCAGGCGTGCACATCTTGCGGCGGCAGCAACCGTGACAACCTCGCTCGCTGAGCGACGTCGGTCCAGCTGCCGATGCCGCCACTGTAACCGACTCAGCAGTAGCCGTCGCAGGTGCTGGTGTTGCAGCGGCCGGATGGGCTGGTGTTGCAGCAGCCGCAGATGCTGGTGTTGCAGCGACCGGAGGGGCTGGTGTCGCAGCAGCCGCTAGCACTGGCGCCGCCGCGGGCGTTGGATCTGGATGCGATTGCCCTGGCCTCGCTGGGCGGCTCTCCCTTGACTATGACTGTCATTGGCTTGACGCCGGGGAAGTTGGCGCTAGTGGTGACCAATGTTCAATCTCCATGCGGGATTGCGGGCGAGCGGGGGCGTTTCGGTGTCCCTCTGGTTCCAGTGGCTGCACACAGTGTCCCACAGTATGGGGTACCCATTGCGGCTTTGCGGAGCAGCATTCGGGGCTAGCGCTGGAACACCGGGCGCTCTACTATCGGCGTCCGCCCCGGGGGACCTTCTCCAGGGGGTGGTGCGCTCGGAAGCGCCATCCACGTAGCGGGGGTCGGGTGCGAAGGCACACCTCGCCCGCATCTCAAGCGGAGGAAAGACATGTCCGGAACATATGGGCCCATTGGTACGACCCGCAACCCTATCGTCGTGGTGCTGCTCTCGTCGGTATGCTTCATATATGGCTTGGTTGTCTTCTTTGGTATGTTGGGCGAGCTCAAGGCGTTTCGTCAGAAGGATGATATAAATGCCATCCTGTTCCTTATACCGATCCTGAATCTCCTCGAGCTGATGAAGCTCTCCGAGAAGGTGACCGAAGCCAAGAAGATGGCGGGTTGCGCGAATCCGCAAGCGGCTTCGCCGATCCTCTATCTGCTGCTCGGGATCTACTTCCTGCCAGCGGATCTCAACGAGGTTTGGCAGGCCGCGGGAGGCCAAGCGGCTCAGCCGGGCTGAGTCTCTCCGGTTCGATGCCGTCCACGGAAGCCGGCGCCAGGACGCCGGCTTTCGCCGCCTTTGTGTCGGTACGCGGCTCCAGGATGACCCGGCCCGGGGTCGCCTCGCGCAAGGCGCTGCGGGCACAATGGTGCGTACCCGTTCTTGCTGGAGCATTGGAGCCCCGATGGCCCTTGTCGATGCTCACGCCCCGCCGTTTGGCAGGCTACGCATTTCTGCCTCGTACTGCCGCTCCATCGTCTCGATGTAGCCGGCGAGTGAGACCGGCGACTCGAGGGAATCGAGGCGCTTCTCGTCCGGGAGAGCGGCGTTGCAGGCGCGTATCCGATCGACACGGAAGCAGCGGTACTCGCCGCGGAGCCAGCAATACGCGGCCAGGAGCCACCGCTGACCCCAGAAATAGAGAGCCAGTGGCACCACCAGCCGCTCGGTCTCGGCTCCGCGCGCGTCGACGTAGTTCAGGCTCACCCAACTTTCGTCGCCGAGAGCACGGCGCAGCCGAGGTAGGTGTGCGTTCGCGTCGTGCTGAGCCCGCCAGGGCGGGCCGAACAACGCCGTTCGAAGCATGGCGGCTTGCAGCGGTTCTGGCAGGACCGATTCCACCTTACTCATGGCGCTGCGCACGGCTGCTCCCAATTCTGGGTCGGCCCACGCCTCGACCAGCCGCGCTCCTAGCATCAGAGCCTGGAGCTCCTCGACGTTGAACGCCATCGGTTTCAGATCGAAGTCCTTGTGTAGGCGGTAGCCCACGCCGGCCTCCCCTTCGATCGGTACCCCACTCTCGATGAGGTCTTGGACGTCGCGATAAACGGTTCGCGTCGAGACCTCCAACCAGCCCGCCAGTTCGGCAGCCGTCGTTAGCCGCCGAGATCTGAGCCGTTGAACGATCTGGAAGAGTCGGTCAGCTCGGCGCATAACGCATCGTAGCTCAACCCGGCGATCCGCAGCAAACGCGTCGCGCCCTCGGCTTGGTCTCCCACTCCCTCGGGCGTCGCGGTCGTTCGAGCGCGATCGGCCAAAGCCGTCCGCCTTGCAGCGGGCGGCCCTGAGCCGTTGCATGGGACGAATGGAGCCTCGAGCGCTGCGCCTGTCTTGGCGTTGTCGCGGAGCCACCCCGACTGGGGGCAGGGGCCACTCCGCTGTAGCCACTTCGGCTTGCGCTATCCGCTCGGTGCTCCATTCGCTCGCTTGGGCCCGACAACTCGGTTCACCCGCTGCACAGGCGTCTCCGCCCTAGTCGCCCTGCTCAGCCAGTCCCACGGTGTTTCCCTCGGGGTCGGCGAATACCGCGAATGTCACTTCTGGATGCTTCGTGGTGGGGACGATGACCTTCCCACCCAGTTGCACCGCCCTGCTCAGCGTGGCTTCGACATCCGCGACTCCTACGTAGAACCCCGCCCAGCTGACGCCGCTGGTGACGCTTCCGACGCCCCCGCCGATCCCGGTATCCTGGGGGTCGGTGATCCCGTAGTTCATTCCCGGCTGCTCCCGGTATTTCCATCCGAACAGGTTCGAATAGTACTCCTTCAGCGCGTCCCCGTTCTTACCGATGACCTCGTACCAGATGATCTTGTTAGCCATATCGAGTCTCCTCCTGGTTCTCCAGGATCAGCGGCGCGGGAGCTCCGCGCCGAGCCATGTCCAGGCCTAGCGCACCCCTGCTGACAGCATGGTGTCAGTGGGGCGGGCGCGCCCGCGTTGCTGCTGACAGCGTCCTGTCAGTAGCCCCCACTCACTGCGGTCCGGGGTCGCGCGCGATTCTGCCTCGTTGCTGGGGTTGGACCGAAGCGTCCTTGCGGAGGAGATGTCCCAAATTTGGCGTTACCTGGGTACTCAGTGCACCATGGCGGTTATGTCAAGGACTTGCGAGGTTTGCGCGAACTTCAGCCAGAAAAAGGACCTCAGTCATCTCACGATCGTGGAGGTGGCGTTCGACCAGAGATCGGTCCTGCTGTGCACAGGGCACGCGAGAATTGCCGCGAGGTCGGGTGTAAAGACTTTCGAGGAGCTGCGCGCTTTCTACGGCAAGGGGCGCCGTTCGTACGTGCCGCGCCGACGGCCGGCGCCCCTGCAGCCCGCGGGCGCGCCTCGTCTCGCCGGGCGCAGGTCAACGGACTGCTAGGCCCCTGGGGGATCCATTCTTGACCACTTCTGGCAGGATTTTTCCGCGTCGACTGGTGCCAGGCGCGCGCGTGTTTCGGCGGACGGCCCAATGACCCCGGCTGACTCTCTTGGCCCCATCACCGGCCATCACAGTCGTTGATTCACGGTGAAAGGCTGAATCGCCCCAGCATCGCGTTCATTGATTGAGGGTGAAGGGCTGACAGTCTCCTGTACTGCGCTCGTCGATCAGGATCGGCCACTCTGACGCGGTAGCCCGATCACTCAGCTGTCGTGGGGGGCTTCGGAAGGCTCGGCATCGGGCATTGGCGGAGGTCTGAGAAGAGGCTCGCGATCGCGGCCGGCAACCACGACGGCCCGGTGGCACGTCATGTCTACCTTGCTGTCCGGCGATGGCCGAAGAAGGCCGCGCTGCGTGGTGAGCCGCATCCACTTGCTGGCTGTGCCTAATTGTGGGCGGTTTTCCCGCCAGGGGCGCCGTTTCCTACCCGAGTCGAGTGCCGCGCGGCAGTTCAGGGGTTGGGAGGTCTCGGTAGGCGGTTGGGGTCGGGAGAGGGATATTCCGGCCTGTTTGAGGGGATGGCGTCCCCCTGGGCTCAGGAGAAAGCGCACTATTTCCCAGAAAAGCCAATCCCTCCTGGAACTTCGCGCCGCAACAAAGCAGAATAGCAGACCCCCGAGCATGGTGATCGGGGTTCGCCAGAGTGGAGAGAGCGACGGTGTTATTTGAGTCTCCCTTGCGACGCGTTGCGTCGGTGATCCGCAGTTCTGCCAAGCCCTTCGTGGTGGCAGTTTGCAAGCGCCAACCCATCCGCCGCTTTATCACGTGGAAAGGGCGAGGGACGGACGGTGCCATCGCACTAACGTTCGACGATGGTCCCATTGCCTGCATCACCCGTCCGGTCCTCGAGGTCTTGAAGCGATACGACGTGCGGGCCACGTTTTTTTCCGTGGGCAGGCATGTCGAGGGCGATCCTGCGACGTTCGAGGCGGTGCTCGAGGCCGGTCACGAAATTGGGAACCACACCTACAATCACTCGACGGCTCGCCTTCCCGAAGAGATCCAGAGGACTGAGGCGGTCTTCGCCAAGCACGGGGTGCGGACGCGGCTATACCGCCCGCCGTACGGGGTGTTCTCCGCGAATCAGCTCGCGTGGCTGGTCCGCAACGGCTATTCGACCGTCCTCTGGTCCTTCGACACCCGGGATTCACTGCGAGCTACCGGCAACCCCGATGTTGCTCCGAGCCCGGACGGTCTGGTCCCGGGCGACATCGTGATCATGCACGACGACAACGAAATCGCAGTGCGCGAGCTAGAGATGCTCATCGTGGAGGGTCTTCGAAAGGGGCTCCGGTTCGTTCCCTACTCCGACTTGGCGTAGCGGGCGGACGCTGAGCGCGCTCCGGACCTTCTTCCAGCGGCGGGCCTGTCGGTGCTACGCTTGTTGCCAGAGCTACGTTCCATCTTCTTCGCGGATCCCAACACCGATGTCCACCCCGCTCGTTAGCGTCATCATCCCCACGTTCAATCGGGCTCACTGCATTGCCCAGACCATCGACAGCGTCATCGCTCAGACGTACCAGAACCTGGAAATCGTGGTCGTTGATGACGGATCGACCGATAATACGGGCGACGTGCTACGCAGTCGCTATCCGGGTGAGGCGCGCCTGGTCTACCAGTACCAACAGAATGGCGGGGTATGCGCGGCGCGGAACCGGGGGCTCGACGTCTGCCGGGGAGACTTCGTCGCACTTCTCGATTCCGACGATCTCTGGATCCCCCAGAAGATCCAGATGCAGCTCGCATGCATGCAGCGAGCGCCCGAGGTCGGGATGGTTTGGACCGACATGGAGGCCATCCGACCTGACGGCACTGTGACGCACCCCCGCTATCTGCGGGTCATGTATAGCGCCTACCAATGGTTCGAGAAGAAGGAGGATCTCTTCACCAAGTCGTGGAGCCTACGGGAGATCTGCGGGGATACCGTATGCCCCGACGAGGCGTGTCGGTTCTACGTGGGGGACATCTTCTCTCAGATGATCATGGGCAACCTGGTTCACACCTCGACGGTGCTCCTGAGTCGGGAGCGGTTGTCGAAGGTGAAGGGGTTCAATCTCGCCCTCCGACGCTCGGGAGAGGACTACGACTTCCACCTGCGAACGTGCCGAGAGGGTGCCGTCGGCTATCTAGACATCCCGACGATCCAGTACCGGCGTGGAGCCGAAGACCAGTTGACGGGAGACGCGTATGCGATCGATCGGGCGCGCAACTTCCTTTCTACCATCCAGCCCTTCATCGACAACGAGCGGGACCGGATCTCCCTGCCAGACTCGATGATTCACGAGGTCCTCGCTGATGCTCACTACTGGATCGGCGAGGAGTACCTGATCCTCGAGGATTTGAAGCAAGCTCGACACCATCTGATCCAGAGTCTGCGATACAAGCCGCGGCAGCCTCGGATCGCCCGCCTACTGGCATTGACCCTTGTGTCATCGCCGGTGCGCGAGGAGCTGCGCCGATGGTATCGCGCGGCCACGCAGCATCGAGAGCTGCCGTAGTTCGAGGGTGCGGGCTTTCGTGCACCGCGAGCACCTGCACCGGGGCGCATGTGTTCACGCTTCCGAAATACCCGCCGCCCAAGCCGTCTCGCCCATGATGTGCACCGAGAACAGGAGCCAAGCGTGTGGGGGTTCTCGAACACCGGACCACTGGCGCAAGCCCCAGGCTCCTCCCGCTCCGGCCTCTGTTGGAGATGGCCCCCGAGCCAGAGGCCCGCGTGGCGCGAGCGAGGTGGCGTGAGGCGGTGCGAGCGGGGAGCCGACAGCTCGGAGGGCGTGAAGGGATACGCTGGGGTAGGGGCGGCAGGTGCCGATTGTCCTGGGTGCAGTGGCCGGAATCAACGGGGCCATCTGTGCCAATGTGGCGGGCTGTCCGCATTGTGCGCGACGCGGCTCTTTCGTTATCATGAGCTCGCGTGGCTCAGAAATCCGATCTGCTCGCCGGACGGTACCGCCTGGACACCAAGCTCGGTGTGGGTGGCATGGGGGAGGTCTGGACCGCGGAAGACCTGAACCTGGGGACCTGGATCGCAGTCAAGTTGATCAGTTCTCGATACGCGCTCGACGCCGAGGCGAGAGCCCGGTTCAAGCGAGAGGCTCAGGCTGCGGCCAGCATTCGCAGCACCCACGTGGTTCAGATCCTGGAGCACGGCATAGACGGCGATACCCCCTACATCGCCATGGAGCTCCTCAAGGGAGAAAGCTTGGCGGCCCGGCTCTCCCGGCTCGGGCGACTCGAGTTCGACGAGACGCTGCTGTTGCTGGGTCAGGTGGGGCGCGCCCTCGCCATGGCGCACGACAGTGGCATCGTCCATCGCGATCTGAAGCCGGACAATATCTTTGTGGTGCGTGAGGGTGACGAGGACGTTGTGAAGCTCTTGGACTTCGGGATCGCCCATCGCCACGACCCGGTCGGGCAAGGCGACGGGCTGAAGACGCAGACTGGCGCATTGCTCGGCACGCCCTACTACGTGAGCCCCGAACAAGCGTCGGGTCGAAGTGTCGACCATCGCACCGACATCTGGGCATTTGCCCTCATTGCGTGCGAATGCCTCACGGGACGGCGCCCCTTTGGTGGCGATTCACTCGAGGCCATACTCCACGCCATCTGTCGGGCGCCCCAGCCCAAACCCTCCACCCTCGGATCGGTGCCGGACGGGTTCGACGACTGGTTCGCCAAGGCCACCGCGCGCGATCCAGAGCTCCGGTTCGCGACGGTCAAGGAGGCGGTGCGAGCGCTGGGGGCTCTCGCGGGTCCCCACGCGACGCCGCAGTACTCGGCGACCCCACAACACTCAGCGATGCCGCCGCATTGGGCAACGCCGCAGTACCCGGTAACGCCGCAGTACCCGGTAACGCCGCAGTACCCGGTAACCCCGCAGTACTTGGCGACCCCGGAGCACCAGGCGACACCGCAGTATTCGGGGACGCCACCCGACAAGGCACCATCCGTCACCAGCCGATCCTTTTCCGCCACGACGGGCCGGCGCGCGCGTGATGGCCGCGTGTGGCCTATCGTTGTCGGGCTTCTCGTTGTGGGGGCCATGGCGCTTGGAGTCTGGCGACTGATGTCCGGCGGGGACGGTCCGGCCCCTGTGGTCTCGTCCGAACCCGTCGGTGTGCCTTCGGTCGGCTCGATTCGGGGCACCGGGCTTGGGTCCGGGCATGGAGTCTCGGATGGCAGCCCCGTGGGCGTTGGCAGGTCCGGCCCTGTGCTGTCGGTCTCCGAACCCCCTTCAGCGCCTCCGATCTCCCATTCGGCTTCGGGGACGGCGGTCGGGCACGCGGTTGTGCCTTCCACTTCCGCGGAGGCAGGAATCCCGGTGCCGCTGGTCTCTTCCCCGGGCAAGGAGGCTCCGGCAACGCCTGGCACTGGGAACGCGCCTCGTTCCGAGCGTGCAAGACCGCGCCCGGGCGCGCCCAGACCGGGCTCGCCCCCAGGGCAGCCGCCGCTCGACAATCCGGCTGGTTTCTGAATCGCCACTGGGCCGCGATCGTTTGCGCTCCCCACGGATCCCGGTCGCGGTTCTCCCGAACCCGAGGGCCTCGCCGTCGCTTCGGCAGCAGCCGGAGGATTCATGTACCATCGCCGCCATGTTTACAGGCCTTACGCGCTTTGCGTGGCTCTCCATCGCGGCGGCCATCCTGACCATTGCGCTCAAGCTCGGCGCGTGGTGGCTTACCGGATCCGTTGGTCTCCTGTCGGATGCGCTCGAGTCGATTGTCAATCTGGTGGCGGCGTCCATGACCTTGGCCATGCTTACGATCGCTGCCAGACCAGCGAACGAAGCCCACGCGTACGGTTACGGCAAGGCCGAGTACTTTGCCAGTGGCGTCGAGGGTGCGCTCATTCTACTGGCGGCTGTCGCCATTGGCTGGGCCGCCGTCGGACGCCTTCGGTCTCCTGCTCCGATCGAGCAGGCCTGGCTCGGTCTTGGAGTATCGACGACGGCGTCTCTCATCAATCTCGGCGTGGCGCGCGTCCTCCTACGCGCGGGAAAGCGGTACAATTCGGTCGCGCTCGAGGCTGATTCCCACCATCTCATGACGGACGTTTGGACGTCGGCCGGCGTACTCATCGGCATCATCGCGGTGGCGCTCACTGGTTGGCAGCGGCTCGATCCTATCATTGCGCTGTTGGTGGCGGCCAACATCGTTCGAACCGGCGTGTCGATCGTGCGAAGCTCTGCGCTGCGCCTCTTGGATCAGGCGCTGCCTCGCGAGGAGCAGCAGGCACTGGCAGCCGCCATGGCGCAGTTCGGCCCGCCCGTGCAATTTCACGCATTGCGGACGCGGCAGTCCGGGCCGCGACGGTTCATCGACGTGCACGTGCTGGTGCCCGGGGAATGGACCGTGGCGCGCGGCCACGCACTGCTGGAGGATGTCGAGCGGGCAATGCGCCACGCTGTGCCCCAGGCAACGGTGCTCACGCACCTGGAGGCGCTGGACGATCCCGCATCGTTCGCGGACATGGGGCTCGACCGTGACTCCAGTATTGGCTCGCGCTGAACGTTCCCGTGGGCTCGCCCAGGCCGTCGGCATCCGGGGTCGGTTGGTCCGCCGTCGACGAAACGGAACACTTCTGAACCGTGGACCCGAGTAACGCTGCAGCTGATCCTGCAAGGACCACTGCCAACCGGAGGGGGGCTGGCCTGACGGCGTCCTGACGCTCATTCAGCCGGGTCCGATGCTTTCCCGTGTCAGGTAAAGCGACGGGCTGTCCGGTGTGGTACACTAACCGACGTCATGGTGGATTCTCGGATGCAGGCGGTGGTCGCAGCAGCGTTTGTGCTGGCGTCGGGTTGCGCGAGTCAACAGCAGACGGGCAAGGCGTTGCAGGTGACTGGGACCGCAGCCGTGCTGTCTGGGGCAGTCCTCGCCGCTCAGGAAAGCTGCGGACAGCCCCTGCCCAGCGATCCCAATGCAAGCCCTCACGCGGGCATGAGCGAGTGCCGCTCGAACGCCTCGCGTCAGGCCGTGGGGGCCGCCATCGCGGCCGCCGGAATGGGCGTTACCGCGCTTGGTGCAGCCGTTGAGGAAGACGCCAACCGCCTGGATGCATGGAAACGTAGCCGTGCATCGGCGAACCAGGCTCAGGCGTCAGCCCAACCTGGCCGTCTCTCGAATTCCTCGCTCTTGGCCCTCCCCGCTGCGCCATTCTCACTCAAGAGGCCTGCGCCCGTGGCCGAGAGCGAAGAGGGGGCTGGCGAACGTGGCGTCGAGGGCTCGAGCGCCGCCCACGAGAGCGAGGCCAGGCCCAGCGAGACCAAGCCCAGCGAGACCAAGCCCAGCGAGACCAAGCCCAGCGAGAC
>CAYRKE010000176.1:0-15979 GCA_964424695.1 uncultured Polyangiaceae bacterium | reverse complement strand
GGGCACCAGTCACTGTCACCGATCTCAGTCACCGGGGACCAGTGACAGTGAAGGGCGCAGGCGTCCAAGCGTTCTGGACAAGATCCAGGGACTCACCGCCCCGCCAGGGAGACGCCGCAACGACAAAGCTGACCAGCGGCGAGTGCCAGCGCGATGAGCGGCCCTGCGCACAGGATCATTCAGCGCTCCGCGAGCACTCCGAAGCTCTCCCTGAAAATTCAGCCTAACCGATCACCCATGGCGTACCCGGTAACAGCCCGTCGGCATCTTTCGGCGTGTCCAGCGGCCGCCCCACGTCCAGAATCAAACGCGCACCCTCGGATGTGCTCAGTTCGATACAGTTGCCGCCGATCGTGTGGGCGGATCGGTGAACGGTTAGTGACACTTCAGACACGTAGTTGTCTCCCGATCAATCCGGCAACATCAGCTTGCGGGATCCATTTTCTTCCATCACCTGCAATCTGACCTCGCGGTCGCGGAGCTTCTTTTCGTGAACCGCCCACGTCTCTTGTGGTGAGTCTTGCAGAACGACAAGGCGAGGTTCGCAATCCACCGTGAGTCGGGAATGCTCGGCTACATCTATGATGGCCGGCCCAAGAGGATGTTCTTCACCCAGTTTGTCCGCCATGGAGCGAAGTTGAACCAACAGCACTGCCGTGTTTTTGTAGGCCTCGGCCACCAGATCAACTCTGTCCTTCGCACTCAGAAAGTCTCGGTATTGGTCCAATTGCGCAAGGACTTTGGGTTTCGTTTCGGATCGCGATCGGGAATCGGATGCCCGTTTGGCTTCCCAGAATACGACTCTGTTGCCCTCTGCAGTGGTCACGATTTCAACCAGATCTATTCTCGGCGCATTCTTGGGCGACTTCCAAGCCGGAAGCCCCATTTCCAGATCGATGATGTTGGGGTTGGCAGCGACCACGTCGTCAACGAAGGTCTTCTCGATTCCAGCATACCGCTTGTCTATAACCTCTATCCATTCCTTCAACTGCCCGACACCTTGGTACGGCTTCCATTGCTCCCTGTTGCGCAGAATCCAGCCCTTATGAAGAGTGACATACTCGTTACCGCGTGAAGTGTTGCTTGGGTCGACATACTTGATATGTATCTCTGACTCGAATCCGCCATTCTGATCCCTCTTGATTCTGGCAATGGACTGACCGCGCCGGTAGAAATTCATGTATTCATTTCGAATCGCCAATCGAAGACCGTGGTCGTCCGAAGGTTCGCCGCTGGGTCGCCACAACGACAGGAGGTCTTTCCACCACTGGGGCAGCGTATCCAATGGAAGGGCTTTGATTCGGTCAAGCCACCCAAGACGGCGTGAGAATTTCTCGAACTTGGTCACAACATCTCCTGCGGATATGGATATCTATTCATGTCATTCATCTTGTCGCTTGGGTGGATGGGCGCCCCATTCCATGCCAGGGCTTTCCTGCACAGCGGAGTTGGTGGCGTTATCTCGTCCTGTTGACTCGTGGGAAGGATTCTCGCCCCCCCCCACCATGACCAATCGCTCTCCGACGGACAACTGGAAAGGTAACCGGTGGGCTGTTCCCGAGCGAATGAATCCACTCCGCTCCTATGGTATACGTGCGTTGCATCCGTTTCGAACTCGCCCAGGAAACCACACGGTGACCCCGTCTTCGCAGTAGATGGACTCGGTCTGCCCGCAAGATGCCTGCGCCACGAGTGGCGCCGACACCTTGGCGCACCCCGCCTGGATCAACTCGGCTCGTGCCACCCCTCCGCCTCTACCGACCGGTGACGGGCCGAAAGGTCTCCGGTTTCCACCCTGCCCGACACACGGGGTCGCAGAGGCGCGACTCTGTCTGTGTGCCGGAGGCCCAGCGTAGCGGCGTAACCACCTGAACTGTGCCATTTGGACGGTGGGCAAGCCATGGCGGCAGAATGCGGGTGCCATTCCTACCGAGAAGCATGCTACGTCATGGGAGCTCGAACGCGCAAGCGCTAGCCAGGAAACCAATCATGAACATCGTCATCGTGGGTGGGTCGGCAGCCGGAGCCAAAACAGCATCCAAGCTTCGGCGTCTCGATGAGCACGTCAGAATCACCGTCATTCAGAAGAGTCACTACCTCAGTATGGCCTCCTGCGGGTACCCGTATTACGTGGGTGGAGTCTTCGACGACCGCAACATGCTCATCTCGACTCCCACGGGGGGCCAGAGAGACGCTTCCTTCTTCTCCAAGGTGAAGAACATCGAGGCATTGGTGGCCACTGAGGCAACAGCCATCGACCGCGACGCAAAAACGATGTCGATCCGATCCGTGGATACTGGGGAGGCTGGCACCGTAGCCTACGACAAGCTGGTCATTGCGACGGGTGCAACCCCAGTGGTCCCCAGACTCCCTGGCATCGAGCTTCGGAATGTGACCACCTTCCAAACCCTGGAAGAGGCGGACTTCCTGAAGCAAGTCGTCGTTACGAAATCCGCCAAACGCGCGGTAGTGATTGGAGGCGGGCTCATTGGAATCGAAGCCTGCGAGGCCCTCGAGTTGGCCGGCGTCGACATCACCCTTGTGGAAGCCGCCGACCAAATCTTGCCCTTCTTGGACCCGGAGCTTGCACGGCTGGTGGAAAACCACCTCCGAGACAACGGCTCGACGCTTCGTCTCGGAACGACCGTCACCGAGCTCATCGGAGAAGCGGGAAAGGTCGTCGGCGCTCGGCTGACAACCGGGGAGACCATTCCGTGTGACCTCGTGGTGGTTGCCATCGGGGTGCGCCCCAATGGCGGCCTGGGCCACGCGGCTGGGCTTCAGATCGGGCCTCGCGGAGGGATCCTCGTGAACCGATTCATGCAGACGAGTGATCCGAGTATCTACGCGGCCGGCGACTGCGTCGAGGTGACCAATCTCATGACCCAGACGCGTCAGCCGTGGCCCATGGGGGACGCCGCCAATCTTCAAGGACGCGTCGTGGCCCAAAACCTTCTCTCCGGCAATACGGAAGAGTACGAGGGTTTCGTTGGAACGGGGATCTGCAAGGTCTTCGACTACAGCGCGGGCGGTACTGGGCTTTCGGAGAAGGCAGCACGGGCAGAAGGCTACTCCAACATCATCACCGCCATCCACGCCGCCGCTGACAAGCCAGGTTTCATGGGAGCGAAACCGCTCATCATCAAGATGGTGGCGGATCGGACTACGGGGCGCTTCCTTGGAATGCAGGCGGTTGGCACCGGGGACGTATCCAAACGGGTCGCCATGGGAGCCATGGCTCTCCACGCCCGTTTCACGGTCTCGGACATGGTGAGCCTGGATCTTCCCTATGCACCGCCATTCTCGCCGGCGATCGACAACTTCGTCCAGGCGGTCCACGTCCTTGAAAACAAGTGGCGCGGTCTGATGGACGGCATCTCCTGCAGCGAGGTGGAAGGTCGCGTCCGCGCTGGCGAGCCTCTGTTCTTGCTTGACGTGCGGTCCCCTCAGGAGTTCGACACAGAGCGCCTCGGGCTCGGGGAAACCTTGATCCCGCTGGGGCAGCTGCGCTCGAGAGTCGACGAGCTTCCGAAAGACCGCAACCAAGAGATCGTCACCTACTGCAGGATCTCCCTCCGAGGCTATGAGGCTGCCTGTCTCCTTCGCTCACTCGGCTACACGAAGGTCAAGGTCATGGAGGGAGGCCTCCTGGCGTGGCCCTTCGCGCTGAAGCGCAAGGGGCAGCAGAGCTGAAGAGTCAGGCTCAGAAACCTGACCGAGGCGCCATCGCGGTGTTCAGTCCGTTGGTGACCTCCCGGAACCTCGCATGCGGAGCGCCAATGCGTGACGCTGCCCCACGCCGAGTTGCGGTCGCCCTCCTCCAACATCATCGCGAGTTGAGCGCCGCAGGCGGGCCAGCGGCCGCTACTCGAAGCGTTTGATTCGCTCCGAGGTTGGAGGATGCGAAGCCAGGTAGTTCATGCTCTCGTCCGGCTCCGGGCCACCGACTGCCTGTAGGCTGCGGAGGATGTTGGCAAAGTGCCGGCGTGGAATGTGGTGTTGGTCGAGGTAGTCCCGCGCAAAACCGTCAGCCTCGTACTCGTGCTCACGCGAGTAGTGGGATTGCGCCACGATGCCAGGCAGAGCACCCGACAGGGTACTGAGCTGGGTCACATCCCCCAGGTATGCAGAAAACAGGATCAGAACGGTCGAGCTCTCGAGTGCGGCCCGCAGCGCGTGCCGATAGTGAACGTGACCGATCTCGTGGGCGAGCACACTGAAGATCTCATTGTCATCCTTCGCGAGCTCGACCAGCTCATCGGTCACGATCACGGCGCCATTCGGCAAGACAAAGGCATTGGGGCCTGGACCGCGACGGAAGTTCAGCTGGAGAGGGAGTTCATGATAGCCCTCTGCGATGCGGGTGAATCCCGAACGCAGGGTGGCCTGTCGCTCGGGGCTGAGCTCCGTCGGGTCGAGCACGGTTTCGTCGAGCATCGCCAAGGTACCGCGCCCGAGATCGAACGCCATCTCCGTCGGTATGGCGTAGGCAACCTGTTTGGCTGTGAAGGGGATCCCCCACCGAATGCCGCCCGCGATAAGACCGAGTAGGAGGAGCGCCGCGAAGAGCGCAGCCCGCCAGGTTGACTCGAGTAGGTGCACGAATGCTCCCCCCTTGCCCCGCCCAGAGCGCCGCAGCAGCTCATCGAGCGCCGCATGGTCATCGCTCTCGCAACTCGCACCGCCCGGAAGGACGATGGTTCGCGTCGTACTGCCGAGCGGTGGATCGATCCGCAGATGCGAGAGCGGATACTCGAGCGGCTCGGGTAGGCCCGCGATGCGGACCCGATCCGTATCGTCGAGCTCGATCGTTACGTTCACCGCGTTCGAGACGACACCGTCGTAGTACCTGGCGGTCAGCGAGATCATGCTCTGATCCCGAGACTCGAGACGACGCCGTCGTAGTACCCGGCAGTCAGCGAGATCATACTCCGATCCCCAGATCGAAGTCACCGAGATCGCTCATCCCTTCACCGACCGCGCTCGCGTCCTCGGCGAGGAGGGTACGGGAGAAGAGATCTCCTGCGGCGTGGAGGGTCAAGGTCTGCGCCCTGTATGCCGCCAGGCGTACCCGCGCCCACGGAATCGCAAGCCCCAAGCTGAAGATAATAGCGAGGGCGTTCGTGACGTAGAGCTTGAAAAGCTCCACGGGGTTCTGGGTGCTCGCGAAGCTGTGGGGCCCCACCGCAAGCCCGCCCATGGTGAGGTTTGCGAGCTCAGCGCGTAGGTAGGAACCGGGGATGAGGAGATAGAGGGAGAGGAGAATGCCCGGAATCATGAGGGTGAGCATATCCGGACGCGAGCTCACCTGAACGAGGATGAAGACGCCGCCGAACATCACGAGATAGCCAGGGATCGTGAGCGCCAGAGCGATCAGGTAGGCCTTGAAGTACTGGCCATGAGTCGCCCGCCAAGAGAACTGTAGATCTCCCCAGTAGTGGCGGGTGAGCACGAACTCGGTGAGCTTCCACTGCGCCCACGGATAGCCGAGTCCGCACGTCGCAACGTAGACGAGCGAGGTCTTCAGGTAGACGGCGTATCCCTCACCGACCCGACCCGGGAATGCGAAGCGGATCTTGCGATACGCCGAGTTTCTGGCGTTGAAGGCGAGTGACTTGACCGCGACCCACGGCGTGGCGAAGAACAGAACGAGCGCCATCGCCAGGTAGAGCAGCGGCGAATAGTACTGCGACCAGACGAGCACACCCAGAAAGCCAACGACGATGACCCGGCCCTTGAGGATGGCGATCGGATCCCCGAGGTAATCGAAGCACGCGCCGCCGACCCGCGTGTTCCTGTGGAAGTACTGCTTCGTGCGCACCTTGGCCCATGCCGAGTAGATGCCGAGGGTCACGATCGTGAGGAGGGTGTTGACGATCCAGATCCGAAAGTACTCAGAGGCTCGACCCGTGAACTGGAAGGGAAGCGGGCCCCACTGCTGGGACCCGGGCGGCGGAACAGCCGGCGAAGGAGCCCCCAAGGTTGCGGGGGCCGCTGCGTTCATTCTTGGTTCATATGGCTGTGTCATCGATCCCCTTTCACTCGCTCACGCTAGCCCCTCATCCTATCAGCCTCCTCGCGGGCTGACCATCGTCCCGCTACCAAGCCGCGATCTGGGCCGCTCCTAGCATCTTGCCGGGCCAAACAATGAATGAAACCCGGAAAGAAAGGGGCCAGTCCCGGTCGCGTGGCACTCGCATCTCGAGCCAGCAGAGGCGCCGGCACCAGCAACCGAGCGCGCCGCTGAAGTCAGACAAAATGCGCGCAGCTGGCTCCTCCTGAACCTCGTTCATGCCCTGGCCCAGGCCCTTCGCAAGCACGCGTGAACAGGTCGCGGATTCGCTCGCATGGCTCGCGACGGCTCCCGAGGCCGCGTCCCTGAAGAACGGGTACGTGTCCAAGCGCCGACCGCAGAATCACATCAAGGTAGCAGGCGACTCGATCAGCCGTGGCTTCGGCAACGAAGGATACGTCCCCGAAGTGGAGCTTCTCTGCAGATAGCGAGAATCGCTATCTCACGTACGGTGCGGTACTGGGGCGGATGTTCGACGCGGAGGTTTCGACCGTCGCTTGGTCAGGCAAGAGTGTCATCCCGGGCGTCTGCGACGCCCTGAGAGCGCGAGGCGAGCTCGAATTTGGGTCGGAAGCTGCACGGCCGCACGGCTATCCGCTTGACCCCAAGCGGCAGGCGCTGGCAGCTTCGAGCCCAGTGAAGCAGGTTCCGACACTCCTGGGTTTTTCGGCGTGCGCAGTCGCTGCTCTCGCCCGCGCGCAAGATACGGCTCTACCGCTTGAATACAGCGCCGCGACAGGGTGTCCGTCGGCGGAGGAATTCGTGATAGCAGTGCGGGACCGCACCCGAGACGGGCAGCTGCCGTCTCGCGAACGTATGCCGAGTGCGGTAGCGGTGGCAATCACCCAGCAAGGGGCTACCTGGGTGGGGCACCTGCACTTCGCAGGGGCGAAGGGCCCACCCGTAGAGCGCGACGTCAGTGGTGAGCAATGCTCTGCAGTCGCCGAGGCGTTGGCGATCGTCACAGCGCTTGCGCTCGACGCACAATGCGCCGACGAACTCGAGCCAGTTCCGCCGCCAGCCCTACCGGAACCGCCACCTTCATCGGCCGAAACCTCGCCCGAAGCTCCCCTTGCGCAGCCGATACCGGCGCCCAAGAACGAGCGCGCCGCTCCCCCCAAGGCTCACCAGCGACTCGAGCCAGACGGCGCGAGTGAGGCTCGCCTGTTCTCGCACTCGACACCGCCGCTGAACAGATGGAGGCTCGCCGCTTCCGGAACACTCCGATCGGGGTACAGCCCCGAATGGGGTTTCGGGGGCGAAGTAGCACTCTGGTACCGGGAACCCTCCGGATGGCAAGCCAGGGCCGCCTTCGGTGGTTCAAGCCCAGGTACGGTCGAGCGCAGCGGTACCCGAACCATGTTTCTATGGTCAGGGGGGACGCTCGACGGTTGCCGCGAAGTGCTGTGGGGCGTCGCTGCTTTGTGCGCCAGCGTCGACCTGGGCGTTACCGGGGCCACGGGACGCACATCCAAAGGGATCATCAAGACATCGAGTGCGTGGAAAACCTGGCTGGCAGTCGGCCCGGCAGTCCGTTTCCAATTCTTCCCGGCGAGCGCCTGGCAACCGATGCTTGGCGCCTCCTGGCGTTGGCCCCTCCTTCATCCGCGCTTTCTTTACACCGATCCGGAGCGAGAGGTCTACGACACCGCGGACTCGAGGGGCGCCTTCTCGGCGGACATCGGCGTGGCCTGGCCCGTCGAGTGAACCGACCCGGCGAGGAGTGGTCAGCGTAGTGCTCATGATCCAGTCTCTTACTGTCGCGGCATTGCGCGCGCCTGAAAGGTTTTTCCCCTGCGTAACTCATCGAGCGTCGGCAAGAGACATGTTCCCCAAGGACCGTGCCTCGACTCAATTGCGAGTGATCCATCCCCAGCGCGGGCGGCATTGCACAGGTTGAGACGCGAGGGCAGAACCCGACGAGCATGACAAACCCACGGCTCCGCTCTCGAACGCAGCTCACACTTCAGGAGGAAGACAATGGCACGACGGTGGATGATGGGGCTATTGGCAGTCAGTTTGACCGGTTGCAGCGGCGATGGCGAGCTTGGCACCGGAACTGACGCCCTCGAGAACCCGGGTGTTGAAGAGGAAACCTCACCCGACGCGGACACCGATGCGGCGTCACCCGATCAAGAGACAGAGGAGTCTCAGTCCCCGCGAGAACTCGTGGAAGGAGAGCTGACCTCAGAGGGGTACGTCCTCGGCGGGATGTGGGAGAATCCCGGCGTGGCCGAAGGGTGCGTCGTGCCGGATAGCTTCGCCGACGCTACCGTCGTCGGTGGAGCGATCGACTTCGAGCCCGTCGAAACCTGGACAGGGTACTTCGGAGCAGAAGGATTTTCGCCCGGACTCGGCACGTTCACGCTCTATGTGAAGAGCCGAACGGACTCAGACGTGAAGGCAGCCATTGTCTTCGACCAGGAACTCGAAATGCAATACAGCCCCATGGAACCCACAGGGGATGCCCCGGCAGGCTACGCTTTCAGTGTCTTCGACAGCGTCGTGAACGGCGACCGCTGGGACTTCAAGGTTCGCAAGGCCGAGTGGCTCAGGGACTGGTGCGAATCCCGAGCATCGTATGCACAGGGCGAGAATGTCTGGCCAGAGTTCGCCTGCACAGTGGACACGGCAAAGATCTGCATCGCGAGCTCGAACGAATCGCTCGAACTTGACACCTGCTGGATCAGTCCGGACGACGAGATGGTCGCCTACGAAGTGAGCATGGAGGAGATGGCGCGCTGCATCTATGCCTGTGAATGCAACTCCTGTGGCTGCACAGCGGAAAGTACCGACGAGGTAATGGACTTCCATATGCTACGGAGCGGCAACGAGATGCACGGACTGGAGGAGCTGACCGCCACCTCTCCAACGATCCACATGACTCTCGTCGAGTGAGCGGGCGGAGCTCGGCGCCTCGGCTACCTAGGCCGGGGCGCCGGCGTTCCCGGCCTGGGCAGCACTTCCCTCGAGGAGCGAACCGGAAGCCGCGCCGAGAGGCCAAACCCACGGAGTTCGGGAATATCGCGTGAAGCGCATGCGGTCGTGCGATGATGAGTGATCCAGAGGAGCCGGTCTCGGCATTGCATGAGGTAGCCGTGGAGCCCGCAGTAAAACTGGAGCCAAGTCCGGCAGCCTCCCCCGGAAGCCCGACCGTGTGCGCGGTGGGGCGATTCGACGAGTTGGTTCGGACGCATTTCGCATTCGTGTGGCGGAGCCTCCGCAGGCTCGGGTTGTCAGAGTCAGACGCCGAAGACGGCGCTCAGCGCGTGTTCCTGAATCTGTCAGAGAAGCTCGGGCAGGTGGAAGAGGGGCGCGAGCGCGCCTACCTGTTCAGCACCGTCGTGCGCATCGCCGCCAGCATGCGACGAAGGGTCCATCGTCGCCTTGAGCAGGCCAGTGACTCGATCGATATGGTTTCGCACACTGCGCATGCGCCAGACGAACTATTGGACCAGCGGCGTGCTCGAGCGCTCTTGGACACTCTGCTTGATGAGCTGCCCCTCGAGCAACGGACGGTCATCATCCTCGCCGAGATAGAACAGATGAGCAAAGCCGAAATCGCTGAGTTGCTCGAGCTGCCCGAGGGCACCGTCGCGTCACGGTTGCGCCTGGGTCGGACACAACTCGAGCGACGTATCCGGACGATTCGGGCTCAGCAGCTTCGAGGAGGTTCGACATGAGGACCGGCGGTTCGAACGAGAGCACTCTGCTCGATTCGCTGTTTGCCGCGGCACGACAGGAGCAACCCGCGGAGTTGGCGCTCGAGCGCACGCTCGTTGCTGCAGGGCTTCTGTCCGTGGCTGCCGGCAGTACTGTGAGTACGGTTTCGAGTCACGCAGCCGCCGAGGCTCTGGCCGAGGTGACTGCAAGTTGTGTCGATTCCCCTGTGACCGTCATCGGTGCTGCCGGCAAGATCACCGCAGCAAGCGGGGTGGCCGGAACGAGTACAGTCGGCGCACTGGGCGCAGCGGGTGGCGCGGCGCTGGCGAAGGGCTCGACGTCGTCGCTACTGCTGGTCTGCGGGAAGTGGCTTGCCTTGGGCTTTGCGTCTGGAACCATGGCCGTCGGCGTGGGCGCGGTAACGACCGGTAGGCTAGACTCGGTGGACATTGAGGAACGATCGGTCGAGACGCGGGTAGCTGCACCACTCCCGGTGAGAGCCCCCGAAGGCAGGGAATCGACGCTCCCGCGCGAGCATCCAGCACCGCCGGCACCGCGCGCGGCATCACACTCTGTCGAGGTGGCATCACGGTCGCAAGCGGCCAGTGGTCAGCATGTGGTGTTGCCGCTACCCCCGCCGCGTGCGAGTTCGGAACGGAGCGACGTTGTCGAGGAGCAGCGGACGACTGCTCTGCTCGCGATCGAAGTCGCTGCCATCGAGAAGGCACGCTTGGCGCTTCGCACTGGAGATGCCGCTCGGGCCGCCGCAGCAGCGCGACAGTATCGTCACGACTATCCAACAGGGGTATTTCTGGCCGAAGCTCACTACATCGGGATGGAGGCCGAGCTCCAGACCGGCAATGTCGCGGCAGCCAAGCGTGAGGCAGAAGCAATCGTTTCTGGGTTTCCTGCGAGCGCGCAGGAAGGCAAGGCGCGGCGATTGCTGTCGAGTGGAGCCGAATGACCGTCAACGCCTCCATCGCTCAGCTCGGCTCCGGTACGTGTCGAACGACAATCGGAGCCGTTCGAGCGGCGGATGGGGCGGTCTCGGCACGGGTCCCGGCGCCGATGCTCAGAGCTGCGTCATGAGCTCGTAGCTGTCGCGCGTTACGAGCACCGTGTGCTCCCACTGTGCCGAGAGGCTCCCGTCAGCAGTCACGACGGTCCAGCCATCATCGAGGTACCGGATCGCGGCACTGCCGAGATTAACCATCGGCTCCACGGTGATCACCATGCCTGCCTTGAGCCGGGGGCCAGCGCCGCGCTTGCCCGTGTGCGCCACGTGCGGCTCAGCGTGCATGCGCCGTCCAATGCCGTGTCCGCCTACCTCCGCTACGACGCCGACCCCCTCCTTGCGCGCGAGCTCCTCGATGGCCCCACCAATGTCGCCGAGACGAGCTTCGTCGCGAATGACAGCGATACCGACGTCGCGACACCGCCGCGCCACGTCGACGACGCGCGTTGCCTCCGGGCTCACTTCGCCAATGAGGAACGTCGCGCTCGTGTCCCCGTGGTATCCGTCGACAATCGTGGTGACATCGACGTTGATGATGTCACCCGACTTCAGGAACTCGCGAGGGCTCGGAATGCCGTGACACACCACATTGTTTCGGCTCGTGCAGACTGCAGCTGGAAAGCCCCGATAACCAAGTTGGCTTGGACAACCGCCTCGACGTGCCGTGTCTTCACGAACGAGGCGATCGATATCCGCCGTCGACATGCCGGGCCGAAGCTGCCTGCCAACGAACGCCAACGTCTCTGCGGCTACACGGCCTGCGCGTCGCATACGCTCTACCTGGGACGGGTCAAGGATCTCGATCGCCATCTGTCGCTAGGTGACGCGAACCAATGCTGATTGTCCAATACCGCTTAGGTATGGCCACGTGTGTTGCTGTGCCTTGATTTTGTACGCAACAATCGGCACGATTGACGGCGTGAGCCTGTCGCAGATCCGCTACTTCGTCGCCGTTGCCGAGGAGGGCAACGTGGGGCGTGCAGCCCAGCGCCTGCGCGTTGCTCAGCCACCTTTGAGTCGGCAAATTCGCGCGCTCGAAGACGACATCGGGGCGCAGCTGTTCGAGCGCACACCGCGAGGCATGACCCTGCTTCCTTCGGGCCGCGTGTTCCTGGACCACGCTCGTGGCATCCTTGCTGCCGTTGATCGTGCGGTTGTGGCTACACGCGCAGAGACGGAGCCTCGCGTCGCAACAAGTCTGCCTCGAAGCGCGGGGAAGTCCGATAGCTGACGAGGACCGCTCAACACTCGATTTCACCGATCGCCCCTTCGCTTTTCACGCGCGCGGTGGACTCGGCACGCCGCTCGGATTCCGAGGACCGCTCGGAGGTTCCCCCGTCGTGGTGCTGACGCCGACCGTAGGTACATACTCGGGCCACGTAACCGGATGATTGTGGGGCGCCGAGCCGCAACCGAAGCTGCGGCTCGGCTCTATTTCACGAGCAGCCCCGCCGGCAGGAGTGTCGAGATGCCGTCGGCACCGACGATCACGCGCACCTCGTCGATGCGCTCCGCGATCTCCTTCAACGTCTCGAGCTCCTTCAGGCGGAGCAGGACTGGGTTTTCCGCCATCACCTTGGCCGTGTTGGCCAGAGACCGCGTCGCCGCTGTCTCCTCGCGACGGAGGATGACGTTGGCTGCGGCCTCCTTTTCGGCCTCGATGACGCGGTTGAGCAGGCTCTTCATCTCACCGGGAAGCACCACGTCCTTGACGCCCACACGCTCGAGCTGCACGCCGAACCCCGCCATCTTCGGCGCCGCATCCTCGGTGAGGAAGCGGGCCATCGCGTCACGGGATTCGAGCAGCTGATCGAGCGTGCTCGAGGCCACGTAGTCGCGTGCCGCGAGCTGCACGATCAGGTAGATGGACTGGGACACGTCCGCTACGCCATGAGCGGCCCTTGCCGGGTCGATCACGGCGTATTCGACCGAGATGGTGAGGCGCAGGGTGACCTTGTCGCGTGTCATCAGCTCCTGCGGAGCAAGCGTCGTCTGGGTCATTCGAACGTCGACCGAATGCACGCCGACCTTCGCCTCGGGATGCGACCAGAACGCGTAGCGCCCCGGCGCGAGGAGCTCCGCGAACTTCCCTTGAACGTACTTGAGACCGCGTTCGTGTTGCCCGACATACCCGATGGCGAGCTCGCTCTTCGGAAGGATCGCCAGGAGTTCGTCAGTGAGCTCCGGCACCGGCTCGTCCACACTCAGCACGTCGAGACGCACTGAAGGGTCGACGGTCCGGTACCGATGCACACCCGGCCGCAGGAACGCAACCGGGCGTTCATCGCGGTAGAGCACGCCGCGCTCGCGCCTGCTCAGCACCACTTCGCGGAACCAGGACGGCGGCAGCACCTCACGCACTGCCGGCTCCGCCTGGAAAAGCAGGGTGTTCGTATCCCAGACGCGGATCGTCACGTGCCACCCCCAAATGCGGTGCCGACCTGGGCCGAGCGCGCGTACCGGAAGTCCCTTCCTCAGCGTGACTGCCCGTTCGTTCAGCTTTACATTGATTGCACGCCACATGGCATCACCTGCCGCAACCACCGGCTGCGGTCCTTCACTGCCGAATACCGTCGGCCTGCGGGGGCGCAGCCCATGCGCCCAAACTCGATGACCCCACGCCGTAGGTGGGGAGAAGTAGTGGCCCGAACGCGGCGCTCACCCGGAATGCGTTCGACCAACGCGGCCCAAGCTCCCGGAATCGGAAGCCGGGGGACACGTTGGCGTCGATCCCTGACGCCCCGCAACGGCGCGGTGCGGAAGTGCCCCACGATGGGGTCACTCGGTGGATGCTCGAGGCCCTGGCCGAAGACCGCATCGAAGGGCGCACCCGTTCCGGGCACGCTGCGGGTTACCGCCGGAAGCGCGCTACAGCGCCGACGACGATGGGTGTGAGCGGCCTCGTTCAAGGCCGGTTGATATCCGTCCTACAAGGACGTTTCCATTGCTCTACCAATGAGCTACCGCGGCAGCTTCGTTGGAGCCGCGAGTCGGAGTCGAACCGACGACCCATGGATTCTCACCTGCCTGCTCAATCGATTTCGATGAACGCAGTCGTTCCGCTGATCTCGTTGGCTACGACGAGCAGCGCCCGGCGATTCGGGCTGTCCCAGGCCGGGACGAAGGTGAGACCTTCAGGCGCCAGATCCCCCGCGGTGCCGTCCTCCGGGCTCCCCGAGTAGTCACGGGTGTTCAAGTATTGGACGAACTCGGGCGCCTCGGGGCAGCTGAGATCATACATGAGGATTCCTCCAACGCGCTCAACACCAATGAACGCGTAGTTGCGGCCGCGGATCTTTCCCACCGCGATCCCCTCGGGTTCCGGACCTTTGTTGTCGCTCCGGCTATCGAATGAGTCATTGTCGTCGTTATTGGAGTTGAAGTGCTCGGGATCGAGGGCGGCCAGGGTCTGCTCGATCTCGTCGCCACTGTCGAAGAGCTGACGTCCCGCGGCGTCCCAGATCGAGAAGGAGCGGCTTCCGAAGGTGTGGATCCGATCGATGTCGCCGTCGCCGTCGACATCGCCGTCCACCAGGGAACAGCCGAGCCTTCCGAGTGCTTCCTTGTCCATGAGCTCGTCCGCGTCGGGATACTGCTCAGGGTCGAGCTCAAGCTCCGCGCAGCGAACTTCCTCCGAGAAGGCATCGTACTCCCTGATGTCGCCCTCGTTGGCCGTGATCAGGTACTCCTGCCCGCGGCTGCGAAAAACCGCGATGCCATCGGGCTGCGGCAGGGACGAGATCGGATAGGTGGCGATGTTAATCGCGTCGTCCTTGTCGCTCGCGTCGAGACCATTGCCGGGCTGAGAGCGATCAATCACGCCGAGCCCCACCACCGAGGTCACCGTCGCAGAAGGCACGTCGATGACGGCCAGGGCGTTATTCTCCTGGAGCGTGACCCACGCCGTGCGCGAGTCCGCCGAGACCGCGATGTATTCTGGTTCGAAGTCCTGCGCTGCACTGGCCCCTGGTCCCTTCACGCGGATGCCAGGATCGAGTGCGGCGCCGTTCCACGCCACGAAGTCCGCGGTCCGAACGTCCCTCTGTCGCACCAGTGGCCACCGCCAACGCAGCGAAACGATACTGACCGAGCCTTCTGGATCCGTGAGGTAGTCGGTGCTCGGTTCACCCTCATTGGCAGTCAGGATCGTGAGCCCATCCGGCGTGAACGTCACCATATCCGGCATCGCACCGACGGTGACTGACCCGAGGAGTCGCCCTTCGATATCAAAGAGAGCCAAGGTGCCTGGCGCCTGAGGATCCTCGGCCTCGATGGCGACGGCTACCACGCCCCAATCGTTCGCGGCAACGCTGTTCGCGTGGGCACCGAATAGCGAGGTGTCGATGGTGTTCACGAGCTGCGGTTCGCTAGGGTCGCCGATGTCGACCACGTCGATCCGTTGAGCGCCGGCATTGCTAATGAAGAGCCGCGCACTCCGTGGATGGTAGGCGGCTATCTCCGCGCCCCGACTATCGAAGCCGAACGCCGAGGTGTAGCGACCGAGGAAGGTCATTGTCGGCCGCGCCCAAGACCGCGGCCCCTGATGGGGAACGCCCAGAGCTTCAGCCGCGCTGTTCGAAGCCGCTCCAGCTCTCGCAGAGGATCCGACCACGACAGCCAAGCACATGGCGAACCCACAACCATACCTTAACGTATCAACGCGTCGGTTCATGGTGACTCCTTCGTTCTTGTGTCCCGAGCTCCCCTTGTACTCGAAGTAGAGTGGAAGCGGCAACCAGGCTGATTGCCGAGGGAAGTCAACGACTCGGAATTCTGGACCAAGCTCCTGCAGGCGCCCAGCAGTCCACGCAGGTGGCCTGCGCGGCGTGGAGCCGCATCGCTTCGGTGCCGCATCGCTTCGGTGCTGCATCGCTCCGGTGCTGCATCGTGAGGCGTCGAGGCCACACCCGATGCAGCACTTGGACGCGATCTCGGTTCAAGAATGGGGGAAGTCGGCTCGGATCTTGTCGGACGGCACCCACGCCTGCTTCGTGACGGCAGCGGGCATCGCGCGCATCGTGCTCGGCAGCGGGGCGCTCGAGACCCTCGTGCCAGACTCTGGGCACGCGCATAGGTGCAGTCTGGCATGACCGCCCCGGACGGCGATGGGCTGCCGGTCGCGCCCGCGATCTGGACACGCGAACTGGTGACCGAACTCCTGACCCTTCATCGTACTACTGCCCCAGATAGGCGCGATTGGCACGACAGGGGCAGTTCGTTCGAGAATA
>CAYRKE010000175.1:0-16040 GCA_964424695.1 uncultured Polyangiaceae bacterium | reverse complement strand
ATGAGTAATATATTTGATATTCAACAAAGACATTTGCAACTTCTTGAAAGACTAGAAGATATTATTGCAGATACTAATTTTGAAGATGCTGACTTACAAGATGTAGCAGCAGAAACTATTAAAGCTCTAGAGATAAATGAGCAAGAAGCTAAAGATAAGATTAAAGCTTACTATTATTTCATTAAGATGAAAGAAGGTGAAATTAATCTTATTGATGATGAAGTTAAAAGACTTAAAGAGAAGAAGGAAAGTAAAGAGAAACTAATTGATAGACTTAAAGGTTATGTTGATCAAGCACTTCGTATGTTTGGTGAAAGAGGAGATAAAGGTAACTATAAGCTTAAATTAGATAATCTTAGTGTATGGAATGTATTTCATAAACCAGTTATTCTTGATGATAATTTCTTTCGTAAAGAATATGGTCTATTTACTATTAAGCAGAAGTTTGATGCTGAACATATTGATAAAGTAACAAAGATACTTGAAGAAAGTGGCATAGAATTAGAAGAAGTATTGTATGAAGTTAATAAAAGAAAAGTTAAAAATGATTTGAATGACGGTGTAGAAATACCTGGTGCTAGAATTGATAAAGATGCTAGCTATGTTAGATTTAAGTAATGATTTTGAATATCGGTTTAGTAAGATTAATTGTATCATACATACTAATGGAGTAGTAGAATCTGTTACAGAAGATGGAGTAGTAATTAATCAGTTAAGTGGTGATTTAAGGATATTACATAAAGTTGCACCTTTAGTATATGCTGTAAATAGAAGAGCATGGATGTTAGAAGCATTTGGATTTACTTATCTTCCTACTCTTAGATTTTCTGTTGTAGTTATATATGCTGATGGTAAACACTCTAAACAATATCCTTTAAATACACAACAAGTTTTTAGTTTATTAAAATTTATAAAAAATTAAATTATGGCACATGACATTAATTATGCAAATGGTAAACATTCATTTTTTAGTCTTAAAGAAGTTGCATGGCATGGATTAGGACAAGTAGTTCCTGATGCTCTTACATCGGAAGAAGCGATTAAAGAAGCTGGATTAGATTATGATGTTCATAAAGTTCCAGTATATGCTGACTTTAGAGAACTTCCTGGTGCTAGTAATGCTATTGCAGATTTGAAAAGAGGAGCTGCTGTTCCTAATTATTATGCAACAGTACGTCAAGATACTAGGGATATTCTTGGTTTAGTTGGTAATAGGTATGAAATCATACAGAACACACAAGCCTTTGATTTTATTGATAATATTATTGGTTCTAAACAAGCAGTATTTGAAACTGCTGGTGCATTAGGTAAAGGTGAGCGTATATTTGTTACAGCTAAACTTCCTAGTGTTATTCGTGTTGGTAATACAGATGATATTATTGAAGAGTATTTTCTATTTACCAGTTCACATGATGCTAGTATTCCTGTTACTGCAGGTTTAACTCCTGTTAGAGTTGTATGTAATAATACACTTAATATGGCATTGAAAGGTCTAAGGAACAAAGTTACTATTCGTCATACTAAATCTGCTCATGAGAAGATTGAAATGGCTATGGAACTTATGGGTATGCGTAGACTTTATAATGCTGAGTTCTCAGAAGTAGTTAATAAGCTAGCTAGAAGGTCAGTAAGTGCTGAAATAGTAGAAGATGTAATACAACAAGTTGTATTTACTCCTGCTGAACTTAAAATAGTTAGATTAGATACCCCTTACAGTAATGAATTATCAACTAGGAAGAAGAATGTATATAGTGATATTCTTACTCATGTTGATCAAGGAGTAGGACAAGACCTTCATAGAGGTACTGCTTTCTGGTTGTATAATGGTGTATCTACATACTATAATAATGGTAAATCTTATAAGAGTAATCAAGAAAGATTTGATAATCTTAATGATGGATTAGCTTATAAAAATACACAAAGAGCATTTGATTTAGTAACTGAATTAATATAATAACTATGGTAAAGATAAAGATAACAAATGAATCTGGTAATGAACTTCCTAAGTATGAAACTATAGGTAGTGCAGGTATGGACTTGAGGGCACATCTAGTGCCTCCAAGTCCTGGAAGTTATAATGAGTTTAAAGGTAAGGGATTTACTGTTAGAATAAAGGAAGATGATACAATAAGTATTATTCTTTCTCCTAAAGGTAGAGTTCTTATTCCTACTGGTATTAGAATAGCACTTCCATTAGGTTATGAAGCACAAGTTAGAGCTAGAAGTGGTTTAGCTTTAAAGAATGGTATTAGTGTACTTAATGGTATAGGCACTATAGATAGTGATTATAGAGGCGATGTTGGTGTTATTCTATATAATGCATCTGATAGAGATTTTGAAATATCTAATGGTGATAGAATAGCACAGATGATTATTGCTCCTTATGTGCAAGTTGAATTGAGTTTAGAAATTGAACTTGATGAAACTAAAAGGGGTGATGGTGGATTTGGTCATACAGGTAAACAGTAAACTATGAAACTAGAGATTAAATATAATTTGAATATATTCAGTAATGATGGAGAAGAATATGAGTTCTTAGGAGTTAGTAATAAAGTAGTAAAGAATAAGTTGGTTAAATACTTAACTTCTGTACCATTGTTTAATCCTAGATATAAAATTAGAACTGTTACTAATACTGAATATATTACTGGTAAATTAGAAATTGATCTTAACGAACATATTGTTTTAACAGCTCTTATTGTTAAACCTGTATACAATAGGTATAAATTAGATATTGATTTGGTTAAATATAGAGATATACAACCTAGTATATTACTTCTTAAACTACTAGAAGAATATGCAAAACAATTAATAGAAGAAGAAATACCTACTCCTCCAGATCATATATTTCTTGAATATTGGAGTCAATTATGTATTAAATTTAATAACTAATAATATGTTTGTTTTTCCAGGAATTGATGAATTAACTCTTAAAGACGGTTCTATATATCAAAATAGACCTGTTAATATGCTTAATGTAACAGTGTTTGGTAAGAATACTGTTACACCTAATGGTAAAGGCCTTCATCATGTTATACGATTTACTCATATAGATAAATCGTCATCTACTGATTGGTTGTATCCTACAGAAGAAGAACGTAATAATGTCTTACAAGATATTATTACTAGACTTAAAACTAATAAAAAGTTCAGTTTATACACTCCATAATGTTGTATGATATAAATGATGAAATACTTCCTGTAATAAAGTTTATAGAATATAATAGTGAAGCAGATGGAGATATAATTAAATTAATGTTTGATATTCCAATTTATGAAGAAGAAATAGTAATAAAGCAATCACAGACATATTCACGTATGAGTAAAGGTGATATGTTATGTCAAGTTATTACAGGATTTGTATATTTAGTTCCTAAACAAAGTAAAGGTATATTTCTTAATTAATAAAGAGGGGGTAGTAATATCCCCTCTTTTATTGTTGTTACTATGATACTCCCCACTGGAAGAAGAAAGGATATGTTTATGGCAAGTAATATCCATGCTCTACTTGGTAATAGTAGTAAAAAGCCCTACTAGACTACTTTTTGCCTGTATTGAAACACCATGTTAATAAGCTAATAAATTGGCCTGTATCGCTTCATTTCCTCATGCGTATCAAGTGATTTTTTAAAAGTGGATATAGGTATTCACTTTAACTTTTGCGTGTATTGGCATTGATATATGTACGTCTGAGAAGGCATAAAAAAGAAGGGGTGCTACTACTAACACCCCTTCCACTACTACTACAACAATCACTAGTTACCAAACATGAAACTAAATGGATTATACATCTTATACCAACCTGTATACATACCTAGTTGATCCCATTTATGTTTTTGACGATACAAAGGTGATAGTTTACTAGCAAGAACTTCTATTCTTAGTCTATCTTTATAAGCTCCGGTTTGATAATATCTAGCTTCATCATCTTGGAATGGATATTTTATTATACCACTACTTAACTTCCACAAGTCTACAAATATCTTCTCTGATGCTAATGGATATTGTTTAGTTCTAACATAAAAACCATGCCAACCTGCACCTGGAACAAACTGTGTAATTTCACTATGAATCATATTAAGTTCATAGATAGTAAGTGCTAATAATTTATTTTCAATGTTCTTATCATCATCATCTACAAGCTTACCTAATAGTAACAGTGATAATGTACTAATCATTATACCTGTAAAGTTAGCTGTTGCTCTTTTAATATTAGCTCTTTCATGAGCAGGAAGATTTCTATAATAATAAGCTGCATTAAGAAAGAAATTGGCATAATCAGCAAAGAAGTTTCTAGTTGCTTCTAATTTACTTCTAGTATCTTCACCATATACTTTATTGGCTCTAATAGGAGTAGTAATAAAATCCCAAAGTGATATATAAGCACCTTTTTGATATGTACCTAATCCTTCACTAAAAGTAGATCTACCCCATCTTTTACCAAAGTATCTATCCCAGTTAGGTTTAATCCAACTTCTAAATTGAAAAGCAAGATCCATAACTGTTTTATTTCTAAGAGCCATCTTATCTACTCTATTATATACACCATGAAGAGTTTGGTTAAGATTATGAGCCTTTCTCATAAACATACCTAATTGTTCTTCATTAATGGTACTTCCTTCCTTGAGTACAGCTCTTCCTTCTACTTCTCCTGACTTACCTCTGTTACCTTCACTATCCATTAGTTCAAACTGATCTATAACTCTTTCATACTTATCAAACTTAGCTTTAAGAGTTTCTTCTTGTTTTCTAATCTTCTCAGATAGTTGTTTACGTTGTTGATTAGTAATATTATCACCTCTTTCACTCCAACGTCTTACAAAGTCATAATCATCAGTATATCTAGAAACACTCTTTTCAGCTTTAGCTTTGAAGTCTTCAAAGTCTTTTCTTTGAGCATCTGTAAGTACTTCTTTAAGTAGTTGTTCTCTATTTATTTCAGCAAATTCTTGAAAGCTCATAGCAAGACCTCCAACAACTCTATGTGAACGCATCATACCTAACATCATTGTAAACTGCATGAAATGTTCTGTTGAGTTCATACTAAAATAAACAGCATTATTCATTAGTGCTAAGAACTTATGAGGATTATCTTTCATACTAATTATATTACCATCAGTATCTCTAAGTTCTAATAGGTGTAATGCATCAGGTCTATTAAATATTGCAACGGTTAGATCATTAAAATATTCCTTACCTAATGATGAAAGAAAATTATGAATATTTTTAGTATATTCACCAGTAGCCCAAAACAACTCATTATAACCAAGGAATCTACCTGCATGACTTTCCATTAACATATCATGATAACCTTTAGCAGCATTTTTAATACCACCAAGTACGTTAGCACCCATATATACAAGTGATGTAACATTTCTTGCAATACTAAGTCCTTGTTCAAACTTACTATTAACATTACTTACACCATAGTAAGTAGGCATAAATTCTACCATTCTTCTGTATCCAGTAGTAGCTGTACCAGTAAGTTTCTTATGTTCTTTTTTACCTTTGATTGCACTTAATACTTTATCAACATGACGTCTACCTTTAGCTGTGGTAATATCCTCTTTATATTCTTCACTAGCAAGTTGTTCTAGTAATAGCATAAGAGTATTCTCAAATCCTTTAATATGTTGATATTCTTTAGCTTGATTAATGAATTGCATCATTATATCAAAAGGATTAAAGTTTCTAGTTTTCTCTATATACGCTGCATTTTCAGCTTCTATTTGTTCATTATAAGCATCTATTTCAGCAATAGTAGTAAACTCCTTTTTACCATTGAATCTATCATTAACATCTTTTACAATTCTTTCGTTGTATTCTTCTATACTTTCACCAGCTCTTCTAATATCATAGCGAATAGTGTATGCTTGTTTAGTATTATTAACCATTCGCATATCAACATGATATTTAAGTTCTTCACCTAATCCTCGTTCAATATAACGAGTGTTTATAGGTCTAAAACCATAGTGTCCTTTAAGAGTTCTAGCTATACTTTGTTTAGTAGCTACAGGTAAAAAGTCATCACTTACAATTAAATCAGGATATGCCTCTCTAATAACATCTTGTATTATCTCTTTGTACTGATTTATAAATGTCTTATCAGTATCACTAAGCATTGCATAATTATTATCCTTATACTTATCGTCTTTAGGAATAATTTTAATATATTCTCCTGTATGACGTACCTTCATAATACGTTTTCTTCTAAGATACTCATTGAATTTATCAGGAGTTTGAAGTTCTTCTTGTCTTTCTAATTCATTTAATTGTTCCTCTGTTAATGCAGCTTGTTCACCAAGAACTTGATTTTCCTCCATCCAATTAATTTCAATAACTTTCTTATACTTTCTTATTGCACCAAGTGATTTACGTTTATCTTTTATTTGTTGACTAGCAAGTTTATAATCTATTAAACCTCTCTTACGTTTTAAGGATAGTTGTTTGATTTCTTCTCTAAGGATTTCTATCTTGTCATTATTCTCCCTCATCTCCTTATACATCTTCCCTTTTTCTTGAAAGAAATAACCCCATTTATATTCAGATCTAAATGTACCATATTTAGTATCTACAAACTTATTAACAAAATCTTTAGTATTATCTTCTAAGTTCTCAAATAGTTTAATATTAACACCTTTACCAAAGTAAGATTTAGCAAGATTATTAAACTTATCAACATAAGCAATAACTTCATTATCTTTTTTAGTTCTAGCTGCAACAAATTCTTTTAGTACACCATCTATAAGAGTAATACCTGTATTAAATGCACTATCCATATTAAGAATAGTCCAAGTCATAGCTTCGTTTTCTGTAAGAAGTTTTACATATTGAGTAAACATATCTTCATCACTCATGTTTACTTGTACTCTTTCTTTAAGTTCTGTATCTGATTCTATTGCAGCTTTAACTGTTTCATTAAACCTAGTTTTAAATTTAGGATTTTTACCATGTTCAACATAAAGACCACCAATATATAGTTTTGCATAAGTATTAGCCTTATCTATATAAGGTAATATACTTTCTTGCAGTTGTCTTAATTCAGCTATAATATCATTGGCTTCTTGAATAGTAGTAGCATCACCTCTTTTAATATCTATAGTTCTAATATGTTGAATAAAATCAAAGGCATCAGCAATATGTCCTATCTGACGTATCTTCCTAGCTATAACTTCTCTTTCAGCATAAGTTAATGATCCAACTTGTTGTAAATCTATCTTCTGTAGTTGATCATCAAGTTCTAATAGATGACTAGAAAATGGTTTAAGTACTGTTAGTTGGGAAGTCAATGCTTCAATTATAGAAGTAAGATCATACTTAGTAAGTAGATTGTACTTATCAGTTTTAGTAATATTATGATATAACGTTTCTAGTTCCTCTTTATATGGTAAAGGAGTATCACTATATTCTTTAGCAAACTGAGCAAGATTAGCAAGAGCATCAGCAAGAATATTCATCTGACTACTTACAAACTCAATATCATTATATCCATATGTAGATAGTGTTTCACCATCTAAATTAAGTTCTTCTGAAAACCTAGTTTTAGTAGGATCAAAGGTATTTTTAGAATTAACATGACTATATGTAGTAACAGGTATATTTGAATTATTACCTCTTACTGCATTACCTATACCTTCTGTATTTAGCGTATTAATATTTTCTAAAGTAGTAGCCATAGTAGAAGTGAAGGCACTTATAATATTAGATACTCTACTATTTAATTGTTCTTGAGTAAAACCTAAATCTTTACTTTCATCACCAAGTATAGTTAATGTTCTAACATTACCAGTACTACTAATCTTATTACTAATATCTCTAGCAACTTCCTTATCAGATTTATCAAGATTTACATTAATAAATCTACCACTTTTAGCAAGTTGTTTTGCATAAAGACTTTGACCATCGCCAATATAAACTGATAAATCAGAAGTATCACCTAATGCTTCTACTACTTCTAATGTAGAACCTTCAAATTCATGAATAGCATCTATTTCTAATTCTCTAGATTCATAACGTAACACAGGTTCTACTTGAATAATATTATCACTTAGTGCTTTAGTATTAACACCCATAAGTGATGCAGCAGTAGTTGTTAAATTACCTACTGTTCCTTCTTCTGTAAATAATACAAATGGTACATTATTTCTAACTATGTATGACATTATAGTATTAGCTGCTTGTGAACTAGGTGTAGCAGCATCCAAGTAAAAGATAGCATCAGGAAACTCATTTAATACTTCTGCTATTTGACTAGTAGCATAGTTACCAGATATTTCATTAGAAGGAATATAAATAAATACATGTTTAATATCTTCTTTTTTCTTTACTATTTGTTCTGTAATATCTTGTTTTAATAAATCTTTTAGAAACTTAGCACCTTGTGTATTAGATATATTAGTAGGGAATGTAGCAAATATAGTAGCATCAGTACTACCTAACAAAGTAATATCTCCTTTACTAAGTTGATATTGTCCAGTATCAAATTTACCTTTTGGTAATGTTCTAAGTATAGGTTTAGTTATATTCTGAACTCTAGCAGTTAGTATTCCACCTGTACTATCAGTAAATTTAATAAGGCTTCCTTTTTTAAGGTCTTTACCATATTTACTATTAAGTAAATCAAGTAATTCTTTTGTAACAGGAAGATTAGTATTATTATAATCAAACAATAGCTTTTCTAATCCTTTTACACTATATTCAGTATTAGTTAAATCAACAGTAGGATACTGACTATCATTATATATTTTAGCTGCTTCTTTTCTTGATTCAACACTTACAATTTTATAAGGGTTATGAAGCTTATGAACCTGATGAATATGATTAGCACCTTCAGTATAAGTACTCCAAATAATATTTTTATAAGTATCCTCAGTATATATAAATGTACTAGGATTAAACTTATAAAATGCAGGTATAGCAGTTTCTCCATTCTCTCCTGGAAGAGTCTTAACTACAGGATAATAAAATATAGTATCTGATGCATCTCTATCAAAAGGCATAAATATTTTATATAATACCTTTTCTCCATCAATATCAACTAGAATAAAATCATTATTTCTATAAGGACTATTTTCAATCCTTTCACGAGATTCTATAATGACTTGATTAAGAGCAAGATTATAATTAACACTATTACTCCCTTCTGCAAGTTTTAATTCACCATATGTAGTAAAGGTAGGACTATTTCTTTTTACCTTACCTTTTTTATTTAGTACTTCAGCAGCTTCAGGAACAAATAATTTGTTATTCCAATTAGCCTTAAAGAAATTATCTATTAGTGGAAAACTACTTAAATATCCCTTCTCATTAGCCCTATCTCTTAGCATCTGTGAGTATTGTGATAAAGTAATCCTACCATCTTCATTGTAGTCATACAGCAGCCTAATATCAATGTATTTGCTTAGGTTGTTACCAAAACTAAATCCATGAAGATAATAGGTCATTTTGATCATATCCTCAGCAGTACTTCTAGCCATATTACCTAAGATACCACCAGCTAAATACATATCAGTAAGTGATTGTCTTAGATAGTTAGGTTCAGCACTATTACCTATTCTAAAATGAGTATACCCCTTTTCAAGATATTCATCAACACTATCGTATAAATCAACATGATCAAGTATATGATTACCAAGATACCTATCATCTTTCATTATACTTTTAAATACATTACTAGTTAATAAGAGTTTAATTTTATCAACTAAAGCTAAACTTTGAAATCTTCTAAAATCATCAGGAGTAGGTTCTTCCATATTAATATTTAGTTCCATAAGATCAGCTCTAGGTGGACCAAATATAACTTGTGTATGACCTACCCCTGTATTATAATTAGAATTAACTGCTAACATTCTATCTTTAATAACTTCATTATTAGTATCTGTTAAGAAAGGCATTTGAGATACTAATACGTTATTAATATAGTTTATTACAACAGATTCAGCATATTCATTATATTGAAGTCCTAATGGGTTAAGTATATTTCTTCTAACATTGTACAAATTACCAAATTCATGAGGAAAGAATTGTTCAAATGTAGCAGAAGCCAGTAAATTACCATAGAACAAACGTGATTGTAATGATGGATATACACCACTAAAAGGATCAGTAGTTTCACCAAATAGTATAGGATATATAGCTTCTACAGCTGTTTTATTTCCTACTTTCAATACTGAGAATTGACCACTATCTAAATCATACTCTTGTAATAAATCTTTGTACAGTTTTAGTTTCTCAGTAATAATATGAGTTTTATTAAACTCTTTTATAAAACCATAATAAACTTCTGTCTTTTGTTCATCAGCAAAATAATCAAATAGTTTATCACTATCAAATAATAAGTCAGTAATGTTATCACTTAAATTCCTAGTAACATTAAATGTAGGGCCTACACCTAATTTATCAGTATTAAATGTAGATATAGCTTTAACTATATTAGAAGCTATATCATTAAGTTCTAAGAATTTAGCTAATGCTCTATGTTGTGATACTAAATAATTAACTTTATCACTAATATTTAATTCTGCTCCTTCATTTATAGCTATTCCAGTTTCAATATTACGTTCTAAATCAGTAACATCATCAATGTAAGCATCATTCATATATCCTGCATCAAACTTATCTAATACTTCATATAAAGCATCATTTAATGCAGCATATTCAGCTTTATTTTTAAGATAAATATGACCTGATTGAGCTATTGACTTTTTTACTTTAGTTATAATAGGATTAGTAGTTTTAACTTGTTGTTCTTTTCCTTTTATTACTACAGTAGCATACAGGTTTTCACCTTGTAATACTTCATTAATATCATCAGCTAATAAACTAATAAGTTCTGTTTTAGTATCAGATAGTAATTGCCTACCAACACTAGTAACAGATGTTTTTAGATTAATAGCTCTTTCAATATTAAGTTGTTTTGTTAGTTCAACTATAATAGGTTGATGAGTAAAGAAATAAGGTAATACAAATCTATTAGGTTTACCATTAAATACATGAGAAAGTGCATTACTAGATAACAATCTAAATACACTAAGAGTATCACCATTAATATTAAAGCCCATTACTTCTTTAACAGCATCAAGAATATTAGCTGTTACTTCAGAAGATTGATCAGTTATTTTTAACCCATTAGAATCTACCCATGAACCTAAGGCATTATTACCGAAATGAGTGATAGTAACACTATCTTCACCAATTAAACTAAATAACTTTTGTGCTTCTTTACTTAAACCTTTAAAGTATTTAGACTTTTTAGTATTAACTCTAATAGGTCTATGCTCAGCATTGATCTGACCAAGTATAGACATAACTCCATCCCACGCTACACTGTTACCTTTAAGAGTTCTTACTGACATATTAAGATCTCTAAGTACAGCCGCATCAAAGTCATTATTAATATTTAAACCATTAATATCATATCCATATAAAGCATTAATATAATTACCTACTTCGGTAATATTTGACATAGTATTTGGTTTCCAGTATTCTTGTATATGCTTATCATTACTTACAATACTAGACATAATATCAATTATCCTACCTGCTCTAGCTGCTTTAGTATTTTGTTCTTCAATACTCCAACTCTTAAATTCATTGAATGAGAGTACTTGTTCTAATTCTTTTTGTCTATTAGCCTCAACCTTATGTATTTGATCCCATGTAGATTTAGTTTCTTGCTCTATTACTTCTGCATCTATTTCTCTAAGAGCTTCCAGTTGTTTAATAGTAGCTTCAACTTGTTCTAATGTATCTTGCAAATTAGCAATACCTTCTCTAGCTTCTTTACTAAATCCAGGAGAATCACTAGCATCATCTAGGATAATATCCCTTATCATATTACGTAACTCAGATCTTTCTAGATATGCAGCAGCAAGATCATTAGTATCTATAACTTCTCTATTTAAAGATTTGTATAATCTATTTAATTTATTAAGGTATTTAACTCTAACCTCTCTAGTTAATTTACTACTCTTTAAATAGTTATTATATCTATCTTTAACATCAGTACTTTCATCTAGGAATTTAATAGGATTATACATACCGTCTGTACCAAGAGTAAGTTTCTTAGTATATAAGTATAAACTATCAATATCAAAGTCCCATCCAGTTTTATTTACAAATTCATATGGAGCAATTATCTGAGATGCACCTGTTTTAAAGAACCCTACAACCTTAGCATAAACCATTGATTGTTTACCTTCAGTAGGAATCCTAATGCCAAACATAGTACGAGCTTCATCAGAAAGAGTATTAATATCAATTAACTGACCTTCTTTATAGAATTCTTTTAGCCAAGGAGATACAATTATTTCAACTGTTTTAATTCCCTTTTCATTACCAATACGAAGTTTAAATCCTAATTCAGGTTCTCTTTTAGCTCTTTCAATAAATTCTTCTGTATATACAATTGCACCATTTTTAGCATATTCAAGATAAGCTGCATCTTTATCAGTAAGCAGTTTACTTTTAGGAATATTCAAACCTACTTCAGGAACAAGAGAACCATGAATACCAGGTATCTTTTGAGTTATAACATTATTAGTAAACAATGCCATAAGAATACTAGTAAACTTTTTATAGGTTAAGCCACTGTATAAAGGTAATGCAGTTTGCCCATCTACTATTCTTAATGCTTCTCTAAGAGTTTCACTAGATTCATTATTCTTTACATAGTTCTGTAAATACTCAATCATTTTGTCATAATCAATATCTATGGATTCAGTAGGATTACCATTGATATCAAGTATATATTTAACTTTACCATCTTCTACAGCACCAAACTCATTTAATAGTTCAATAGCACCTTCTTTAACTCCACTACTAATAAGTTTTTGATAGTGTTCTTTTACCCATTGACCATTCTTCTTACCTTCAACTCCTACTATTTCATATATAGCCTTTTTAAAGTCTAAGTTATTAAGTATAATCTTTTCTAATTGAACAGCAAACTTATTAACTTCTTCAAGAGTGTGAGGTACAACATCTAACTGTACTATAAGATTAGAATGAGCAAGAGTTCTAACTGCATTATCAATAGGAACATTTTTACCTATTTGATTAGGATCAAATCTACCATCCTTATCAAATATTTGTACAGCAGGAGAATCACCAAATTTTCTAGCACTAGCAAAGTTAATTTCATCAATGTTATTCTTTGGATGTATCATCCAATCATACATTGCTTCTAGTTCAGTACCTTTAACTGACTTACGACTAAGGATTACTGTTGAGTTTTTATATTGTTGTGATAATACCCTAGGACTAGTAGCACTAAGAGTATTACTTAAACCTCTACTATAATAAAAGTATTTTTGACTTTCTAGTAAAGTACCATAATTATCTGGATCAAAAGGTGAGTTTTCATCTTTGAAATCATCTATAACAGCTTTTAACTGGTCATATCTACCAAAGCCTTTACTACGTCTTTCAAATTCTACATCTGTAATAAATGTAATAGCATTAGTAGTTTCAATAACACCATGCTTATCATGTATATAGTTATCAAGAAACTTAGGTGCTACCTTTTTAAGATATTCACTAAATGGACTATTAAGATAATTATCTTGTACAGTTAAAGCTCTATAAGTAGTAGTAAGATTATTAGTTACACCGTTTTTAATTATTTGACTGGCTCTTTTATTAAGATCAAGTGTATTCTTATATTCACTTTGATTACCAACAATAAAATTAGAAAACTCTACTTGAGCAAGATAGTTATTAACATAATATCTAGCTATACCTTTTTTAAATGAAGCAGCATCTTTAAATAGTTTAGCACCCTTTTTACTACCAGATTCTGTTTCAGTTAATCTAGTACCATACTGTCTAAGATTAAGTGCAGCACCTTCAATAGATGAAAACTTATTTACTTGTTGTTTAATATTTTCAGATATAGCATCTTGTATAAACCTATTAATTCTTTCTTGTACTACTGAATCATTTATATCAGTAAACAGATGTCTATTATCACTAAATAAATCATTGAGTGTATGAACTACACTTTTACCATTTTCTTTTGTACGATAAGTAAGATTAAGAAATTGAAAACTTCTGCCTGTAAATGTAACCTCTCCTGTTTCAGGATTAGTATGAAAGAATACTTTACCATTCCAATCTTTAGTAGGATGAAGTTTAACTTGATTACCTTTCTTAGTCCATTCTTTTTTAACGGTAATACTTCCAGTATCAGTATCAATATCAAATAATACTTGTGCAAGTGATTTCATCTCTTGCAACTCTTGATAAATAGTATTCTTTAATAGTTTAAATAATTTACCATCGGTTTTAATACCAACATAATCACCTTCTTTATTAAAGATTAAATTATCTTCTACTTTTTCTCCTGCTTTAACATTCTTCTTTTGAATAGTATCCTTATCCCAACCAAAGAACATAGGAAGTGATGTAATCCTACCTGCATCAGCAGTAGGAATAAAATATACTGATTGTTTACCATTAGATGCAATCAATCGCATTAAGTCCCAGTTGTTATTAAAGATCTCAGTATATTCAAGACCAATACCATCAGTAACCATTTTAGTTCCATTAAATAACTTAGGAACTAATTGAGCTACAAAATCCATATTAACAGGAGCATTCTTATTAAGAGTTCTTACACCATCTTTTTCAGTATAATTAAAAATACCATTACCATCTTTATTATTATTCCAAAGAAAGTTAGAATAATAAAATCTTTTATCTTGTATAAAGGGTTCAAACTTATCAATAACCGCTTGAGGTGAAGTCAAACCTTTAAATAATCTACCAATATAGGATTGATAGATAGGAGTATAGATAGTATCATTATTAACATTAAGATAATCTAATTGAGTTCTAGTTTGACTATATCTAGAATTAAATCTTGCAATCTTATATAATGAACCACTCTCATTAGTAATATATCTCTTTTGATTTTTAGATACAGCATAAGCTACATCACCTACTAAATAAGTTATAGGTTGTAATACATATTTATAAAATGCTTCTTGTCTATTAGGTAATCTAACATAGTTAGGACTATCATATTCAGCTATAAAAGCATCAGCAGTTACATTAACTCCTAATTCTTGTAAATATGCAGCAAGTGCAATAAAATCATCAGGAGTATAAGCAAACTCTCTACCTAATATATCCTTTAAAGTAATCCTTTGAAAGGCTGTACTACTAACTTCTCCTGTCTTACGTGCATTAGCTAATGTAGATTCTATTAATGGCCTAAGAAACTTTAATTGACCAGTAGATATTTTACGATCTATTTCTTTATACCATAAGTCATAATCTCTATTATGGGTAAATGATTTCCTATTACTGTTAAGATTATCAAATACTATTTCATTAGCATACTTACCTGAAACAATAGCAAATGTTTCAGCCATATCAAAGTTTAATGCACTCTTATAAGCAGCAAATAAATTCTCATCTTGAACAAGTCTACCAATAAAATCTTGTAAATCAGGTAATTCATGAGTAGCTATATATTCAAGTGTATGCATGAAATCACCATCAGTAGAGTCATTTCTATGAGCATTAATAAGTCTAGATATAAGTGTGTCTAAGTCCATTATTTCTTGTAGACCAGTAATAGGACTTCTACCTTTAACTATACTACTTAATTCTAGTTTTATTTTAGCTTGAATACTTCTTTTATTATCTAATTTAAATTGGTTTTTATCATCCCAATGAGTAGGTATTTCTTCAACACTTCTTTCAGCAACTATCTCCTCAACATTTTCAATTCTAACATCATATATAGAGGACATATAATTTACAAAACCATCCCATAGAGTACCAGTATCACTATATAAATCTTCAGCAATATTAGATATAACATCATGTTGTTCTTGAGTCATAGGAGTACCTTCAGCTTCAAGTGCTGCCATTTGTTCTCCAACAAAATTACCAAATCTCTCTAATATTACATCTTTAACATCTTTATTATCTTTAATAAAATCTTTAAGGGTTAAACCTTTTAAAGTTTCAAGTTCAGCAAATGCAGCATGAGTTAATAACTTATTAACATGATGAGCAGTAGCAAAATCAAA
>CAYRKE010000174.1:3816-16073 GCA_964424695.1 uncultured Polyangiaceae bacterium | reverse complement strand
CTAAACCGCTGCAACGTCGGCTGAAACCGCCACCTGGGGAAGCATCGGTTCCCACGGTGGGGCGACCGCGACCGAGAATGGCTCGCGCGCCCGACCAATCTGCCGGTCAGCCCACAGAAGCGAGGCGATTCGGCAAGAGGCTCCAGCGGGTCGGGTCACTCGAAGGGCCTCCGAACCCGTCGGCGGCGGCGCGCGAGCTTGGGCGTGGCGTTTGGATGAGCGCGGTCTGGTTCTATGTAAGCCCCGCTGCGCCCCCGCGCAGCCGGACTTGACTCATGCTGCGCCCCAGGCAAGCTCCATTGCCATGAGTCGTACGCTCTGGAAAGACTGTCGCAATGGTCCCTGGTGACGGGGACAAGCCTCCGCCAGCTCGAATCCCGTTGGGTCCAGTAGTAGAGCTTCCCTACGTGGGAGTGGACCGTCGGCGCGGCGCATCGACCGCCGAGACCAAGCCTGCAATGCCAGCGGTGCGCCCCGGCGCGCTCAGAAAGGAGACCTCCGAACCCGGCCGGACCGGTTTCGAGACTGAGCCTCCGACAAGGCCCGGAGAACCCGCCCGGGCCGCGTCTGTTCTGAGTAATTGCGCCCTTGTACGCATGGACGGCCCTGAGGCGGGACGCTCCTACGAGCTTGCCACCGAGATCACAACCATCGGTCGCCTCACGGACAACGACATCGTGCTCGAAGAGGGCTCTGTCAGCCGAAACCACGCAAGAATCGTCAGAGAAGGGAGCAGCTACTTCATCGAGGATCTCGGAACTCGCAATGGCACGTTTCTCCAGGGGGTCCCCGTGCAGAGCGCGGAACTCCACCCTGGTGACACGGTGCAGGTGGGCTCCGGCACCGTGTTCAGCTTTCAGTACCTCGACACCGCCCAACTGGCGCTCATGCGACGGCTCTACGAGTCAAGTACGTGCGATGGGCTCACTGGAGTCATTAATAAGAAGCACTTCCAGAATCGGCTCGCCGGAGAGGTCGCCTACTGTCGCCGCCACAACACCGATCTGGGGCTCGTGATGCTGGACATCGATCACTTCAAGCGGATCAACGACGAGTACGGTCACCCCGCTGGCGATGCCGTTCTCTGTCAGGTGGCGACGTCCGTCGCAAAGCAGATCCGCACCGAGGACATGCTCGCTCGTGTGGGCGGGGAGGAGTTCGCCGTGCTGGCGAGGGGTATCGCCCTGGAAGGCTGTGCGGCCCTGGCCGAGCGCCTGCGCGCAGTCGTCGAGGGGTTGGTGTGTCACATCCCAGGTCGTCAACTGTCGGTCACCATCAGTCTCGGTTGTGCATCTCTTCGCGGCACGGACGTTACTGCGCACGTGCTCATCGCGATGGCCGATGAGCGGCTCTACGAGGCAAAGCGATTGGGGAGGAACCGCGTCCAGGCATCCGGTTATGGTATGGCGACCAGCAAGGACCGGTGATGAAGGTTGCTCTCCTCTATCCGCCTCCGTGGAAGCTGCCAGAGCCGGGAAAGACGGCAGACTCGATCGATGGTCCGCCGCCTGAGTACCGGGATGGGGACCTCGATGCGGACTTCTTCCAGATCCCCTACGGTCTGCTGACCCTCGGCGCGACGGCGCGACGCCACGGACACCGGGTCAAGGTGCTCAACCTCGCCGGGTACCCCTGGGCCGAGGTCGAGCGCGTGCTGGCGGCCCTGGACGCCGATGTCTTCGGGTTGTCGTGCTGGACGGCGAATCGCCGTGGTGTCGGCCTGGTCGCTGACGCGATCAGACGGAGACACCCCAAAGCCCACATCGTGGTTGGCGGGCCTCACGCGACCCCCCTTGCCAGGGAAATGCTCGTGCATCACGCTGCGATCGACACTATCTGTGTCGGGGAATCGGAGCAGACTTTCGTCGAACTCCTGGCAAGGCTCGACGCCGGGCGGAACCTCGCCGGGCTCAGTGGAGCCTGGTATCGAACCGCGGCTGGCCTCGAGTGCGGAAGCAATCGGCCTCCCCTCGGTAACCTCGATGAGCTCGCGTGCCCCCACGAGGACCTCGCGACTCACATCATCATGACGTCGCGAGGCTGTCCCTGGGCGTGTACCTTCTGCGGCGCGGAAACCAGCTGGGGGCGAGGTTTCCGCACGCATTCGACGGGCTATGTACTTCACATGCTGAAGAGTGCACTCGCTCGAGCCCCGGTGCGCATGCTCTTGGTCAAGGACGACACCTTCACCGCAAACAAGCGGCGCGTCCTGGAGCTCTGCACGACCATTCGTGATGAGGGCATGAGGTTTCTCTGGAGCTGCGACACCCGAGTTGATGTTCTCGACGATGAACTCCTGCGCGCCATGCGTCTTGCAGGCTGCGAGCGACTGAGCCTCGGCGTCGAGTCAGGATCACCACCCATCCTTGAGGCGATGGGCAAGAGAATCACCGTGTCGCAAATCGAGCACTCACTCGAGCTCGCGAAGCGTTACGGCATCAAGGCGCGATTCTACATGATGCTGGGATCTCGCGGAGAAACGGCCGAGACATTCAACGAGACCCTTGAGTTTCTTGCCCGAACCAAACCCCACCAGTACCTCTTCTCCTGCCTGAGCATCTACCCGGGAACGGCTGATTTCCGCGATGCCGAACACGCTGGCGCAGTGACCCGCGAGGACTACTTCACCGGAAGGTTTCAGGAGTTGAAGATACCCTTCGATGCCTCGGAGGCAGACGCTCGGCTCATGAACAGGTGGTTTGCGCAGAACCGGGGCCTGCACAACGCATATCAGCCGAGCGCAGCCGAGTGCGAGGAAGTGGCGTCGCGGCTCGGGGAACACGCGGCGGCCGAGCTCGATCTGGCAGCAGCCCACTACCGCGAGGGCAAGCTGCACGACGCCGAACGTTGGGCGCATCAGGCGCTCCAGCACGAGCATCCTTGCCCCGGGCTAGTGCTCAATCTGCTGGCCTGCATCGCCCACGCTCGCGGCGATCTCGAAGCGATGAAGGCTATCTTCCTCGACGCCGCCCGTCGTGATCCACAGCATGCCGTGCTCATCGAGAACGTCCAGAAGACACGCGCCTGGTTCGCCAGTGGTGGTCCAAGCGGTAGCAAGGCACTGGTCCTCAGTGCCGATCACGACTTCCGGCTCCTTGAGCGCACTCTTCAGCCAAGCCTCCCGGGACCTCTGCCCAAGAGCTTCGCAGACTTCGAAGCGGAGTAGCGCCGCGTCACTGCGCGCTTCGCGCTGCCTCACTCCACTCCGCGAGCGCCGTTGCCCCCCAAGTGGACCTCGTCCAGCAGGCTGGGCCACCGATTCAGTGAAAATCCCGCGAGACCTTGGTGATCTGCACGTCTGGAAGGGTGAGCCATTCGAGCCTTCGGGCCAACACATGGATCACCGGCGTGGCGTTTACGGCCACTTTCTGCCGCTCGAGCTTCCCCGCTGCAAGCAGCATCGGCGCATGTCGAACAATGCGACGATGCGCCTCGAAAACCGAACGCTGAACGATGAGATTGCAGATCCCGCTCTCGTCCTCCAGGGTCACGAACACAACGCCGCTCGCGGTCGCAGGCTGCTGTCGCGAGAGCACGAGCCCGGCGACCTCGACCCAAGCGCCTTCCTTGACCTCGACGAGGCTGCTCGCCATGAGAACCCCCCGCTGACGCAGCGAGGTTCGGAGATGCTGGAGTGGGTGGTCACCGAGACATAGACCCTTGCTGCCGTAGTCCAGCCAGAGCTGCTGAATCTTCGGCAATTCGGGCAAGCGCACCGATGGTTCCTCCAGGCGTTTCCCGGAAAAAAGCCCGTCAAGATGCGGCTCCCGCACCGCCCAAAGGGCCTGCCGTCTACCCTTCACGAGTCCCTCCAAGGCCCCAGCTTCGGCAAGGGTCTCCATAGCGCGTTCGTTGAGCATTGCCCGGTGCCGCAAATCGAAGAGATCGGAGAATGACCGCTCGCGCCGTGCCCAACTTATCCTTTGGCCGGCGTCCTCCCCCAGCCCCCTGATGAGCCTTAGACCGAGGCGCACGCTCCAAGCCGCCCGGCTACCCCTCTCGAGGGTCGTGTCCCAGTCGCTGTGAAGCACGTCGACGTCATGTACCTCGACCCCATGGTGTTGAGCGTCCCGCACCAGCGAAGATGGCGCATAGAACCCCATGGGCTGCGAATTGAGCAGCCCACACAGGAACGGCGCTTGATGATGCACCTTGAGCCACGCCGAAGCATAAACCAAGAGGGCAAAGGATGCGGCGTGAGACTCCGGAAAGCCGTACTCACCAAAACCCTTGATTTGCTCGAAGAGCGCTTCACCGAATTTCTTCGCGATTCCCTTCTTGGCAAATCCTTCGAGCAGCCGTTCTCGGTGGCGAAGCAGGCGCCCGGTTCGTCTCCAGGCCGCCATATCACGACGCAGCTGATCTGCTTCGCCCCCAGTGTACCCGGCCCCCACGATCGAGATCTGCATCACCTGCTCCTGAAACAACGGCACGCCCAAGGTACGCTCGAGAATCGGCCAGAGATCGGGGTGGGGACAGGTTGCTGCCTCCTCTCGGTTTCGACGCCGCAGATAAGGGTGCACCATGCCCCCTTGGATGGGCCCGGGACGCACGATGGCAACCTCAACGACCAGATCGTAGAAACACTGCGGTCGGAGCCGCGGGAGCATCGACATCTGTGCCCGACTCTCGATCTGAAAAACGCCCACGGTATCGGCGCGCGAAACGGCGTCGTACACGGAGGGATCCTCGGCAGGAATGCGTGCCAAAGCTTCGATGGGGTCAAAAGGGTCCGCTAGCCCTTGCGGGAGCTTCTCCCCCCACGGAGACGATAGAGCGTCGCCCGTTGCGCCAACCTGTCGAAACACCGTACCCTCGCCGTGGATCAGCTCCAGGGTCTTTCTGATCGCCGACAGCATTCCGAGCGCGAGCACGTCCACTTTGAAGAAGCCCAGCGCATCGAGGTCATCCTTGTCCCAGGGAATGACGGTGCGTCCCGGCATACGTGCCGGTTCGACGGGAGACACCTCACAGAGTTCCTTGGCGGAGAGCACAAAGCCCCCGACGTGGATTGACAGATGCCGAGGATACCCCCTGAGGGCAGCAGCCATAGCGATGACTCGCCCAAGACGGGGATCCCTGGGATCGAAGCCGTGTAGGGAGAGATACCGAGAACTCTCCTCCGCTCGATCCCAATGACCGATGGTCCCCGCCAGGTTGTCGAGCTGGTCTCCCCCTAGCCCGAAGGCCTTGGCCACCTCGCGAAGAGCGCTGCGTCCACGATAGCGGATGACCTCAGAGACCATGGCCGCCCTATTGCGACCGTAGCGGGCGTAGATCTCCTGAATCACCTCCTCGCGTCGTTCGTGTTCGAAATCAATGTCGATATCAGGTGGCTCATGACGTTCCGCACTCATGAAGCGTTCGAAAAGGAGGTTGCTCCTCGCCGGATCGACCGCGGTAATCCCCAGCACGAAACAAACCGCGCTGTTGGCGGCGCTACCCCGCCCTTGACAGAGAATGCGTTTCTCTCGAGCAATTTCCACGATCTCCCAAGTGCTCAGGAAGTACGGGGCCATCCCCAGCTCGGCGATCAGCCGAAGCTCCTTCTGGATCTGCTCGCTGACCTTGACCGGGACCCCTGCTGGATAGCGCCGCCGAGCTCCCTCCCACGAAAAACGGCTGAGTCTCTCGTCGGCGGTTTCACCAGGCTCGAGATGACAAGGAAAGTGGTACTCCAGCATGCCCAGATCGAACTCGATCGAGGCTGCGATCTCCCCCGTTACATGCACCCAGTCGAGATGATCGGAAAACAAGAGCTCCATCTCCGCCTCTCCACGCAACCGCGCCTCGGCATTGGCAGAAATCCGTGTCCCGGCTTCATCCAGGGTCGTTTTCTCACGGATGCAGCAGAGAACATCAGCCAGCTCCTTACGACTACGATCGTGCATTAGCGGTCGCGCGCTCGCGAGCACCGGGATCCCGAACCGACCACTTGTCATGAGAAGACTCCGTTCACGCGTAGCATCGAGTCCATCGCGATATCGGAATGCCCCTAGCCACAGCTGCTCTCCAAGAGCATCCTTGAGTTTCGCGATACGCGAGGCCACTTCAGAGGCCGATGCCCCGCGATCGGTAGCGGGCACGACAGCAATGAGCCCTGCGGAATGAGCCGGCATCCAATCGAGATCGAGCGCACTGTTCCCCTTAGGGCGCTGCGCATGTGCCTTGGTCAGGAGCTGGCAGAGGTTCCTATAGCCGCTACGATCGCGAGCCAGCAAGGCAACCTCAAGAGACCCGGAATCGGAAGACTCTGCGCCCACTTCCACCGAGAGCTCGGTCCCCACGAAGAGCTTCACCCCCAACTCTCGAGCCCTGACCCAAGCGCGCACACTACCGTAGAGCCCCCCCCGATCACACAGACCGAGGGCGGGCTGTCCGAGAGCCTGTGCCTTTTCCACAAGCTCTTCAGGATGGGAAGCCCCACACAAGAACGAGAAATTGCTCTTGGCAAGGAGCTCGATGAACATAGCCACTCCTCAATCTACGACAGCGTAGATGAATCGCCGGCGAGTCTCCCGATCGACATAAGCGAGCACCTCGAAGCGACCTTCGGAGCTTCCTAGAACGAGCCTCACGTAGTCACGGCAGATCTTGCGACTGGACCACCATTCCACGGACTCCAAACGACGCTCGAACTCGACGTTTTCGATACTATAGAGAGCCTGCCCCACCGGGTTCGAGCCCCTCGGAGTCGTTCTGCTCGGCCTCGCCCCCAAGGCAACCAGAGACCCAGCACGTAAGGGCACATCAATGCGAACGGGCTTCGGCAAAAGGCGCGTCGGGGCACGAAGCTCGAGAGGTGGACCGATCTTCCGTAGGCGCACATGGTGTCCGCAAGATCGGGAAGACAGCTCGCGCGGCCCGAGCGGCGCTAGCGCACTTTTGAGCTCTGGCCGGTGCGCATCGAAGATCCGCAGAACCCCGACATTCTCAGCACCGACATCTGCCGCAAGCTCCGTAAGCAACACAGGCAAGATTTCTTCAGCGCCGTGATCCCCAGAGAGCCCGCCCATGACTCGGGAGAAATCGAGCTGACGACCTAACGCCTCGGTACTCTTGGACACCTCGAGTCGCATGCCGCGCAGTGCTCCCACCGAGTGCTGCTGCTCGAGTCGTGCCCGCAGTGCTCGCAGAAGCTCTTCCTCACGCCATAGCGGAACAGCAAGCTCTACGGGCACGACGAGTTTGGCCGGTTCGCTATGGAACCTGGCCAACGCCGGATCCCTCTCGAGAACAAGGCGACATTCGCAAGCAGCCAAGCCTCGCCCTGCGAGCCGTGCCGAGATGCGCGATGCGAGCCCCCGCAGTACGAACAAGAGCGGCTCGATCCCATCCACGGGCTCTTCCCAGGTTTGTGCCTCCTCCAATAGACGAGGTGGCACATGAGGCTTGAGGGGTTCGCTATCCTCTCCACGACAGAAACCAAAGACCGCTTTGGCACACTCGCCCAGGCGCGCCGAAGTCGCCGCAGGAGGAAGGCTCGCCAATTCCCCCACCGTTAAAAGCCCAAGACGACCAAGCCAGAGCACGAGCTCCGCCTCCACAGGTAAGGCCGAAAGCGGCAAGGTCGCCACCTGCTGCTCGGTCTGCTCCTTGGGAACGACGATCGAGGGAACCCCCTCGTGCCAACGTGCCAGGGCTTGCGCTATCCTCGGCCCCACCGCGATCGACACTCGGGCTCGATGCCCGAGGGAGACCACGGTTCCCCGGAGCTCCTCAGCCAGGTTTTCTTCCCCGCCCACCAGGTGAGCTACTCCGGAAACGTCGACCCAAACCGTATCAGGAGCCTCCAGGGATACCGTGGGGCCGTAGGCCATGAGAGCCTCAGCAAGCCGCCCCAAGGCGGCCTCAACCTGGGCTCGAGAAAGCCTGATTACCTCAAGCTGGGTAACCATGACCCTGGCCTCGGCCAGCGTTTGCCCCGGCCGCACCCCGAGCTTCCACGCCCGCTCGCTGACCGCCGCTAGACGTCCCTCCCCTTCCTCCATACTACTCGCCCGAACCGTCCCAGTACCGCTCTCGCCCTCGTCGAGCACGTCGCCCCCATCGAGCGTTTCGAGCAGAACCACGCCCAAGAGGCGCTTCCGATGCCCTTGCAGGGATAGCTCGGGCATCGCCCCACGCCGCGTGCTGCGTGGCTTAGCTACTGACGTGGCGCTTGGCTTACCCACCTGCGTAGCGGTCTGCGAAGCGCCAATCACCGAAGCCGAAGGCAGGATCCCCGAAGCCAGCTCCAAGAGCAGATCCTGACAGACAACGGCCGCAATGCGCCGCTCACAGTTCGTTGGATGGGGGTGTCCGTTCGCAACTACCATGACTCGTTAGCCGTAAGCACTGGCAGGCCCTTCGCTCCTGACAGAATGCTCGTTTATTCCTAGAGTCCCCGCCCTGGAACCCCTACTTCGCGCCCCCGCCGCACTGCTCATCGGAATGCCGCTTTCCTCACCCTTGCCGGGGTAGCGAATGACGTGGCGGTTGCGCAAACGGCCATGTCGTTCCTTCATAATGCTCACGCCAAGATGATGGAGATGTGGCCTATCGAGCTCGAGCCTCAATGCCACTGGCAGAGGCAGGGGACGACGCGCGCATCCATCGGTCAGCAACAATACAGTCCCCTGTGAGCCCTCGCCCCCTGCAGCAAGCTGCCGGACGACCCGGGGCCAGTGTGCCAGCGAAAACTCGAGTAAAGCCCCTGGAACCCCACGCAGATCCACCACAGTGACGGCAAATACCCGAGAACGTACGATACGTAGGGCGACCTGAGCCACAGCCTCGGGCTCTGCAGCAACGACCAAGAGACGCTCGAGACACACGCCCGCTTGAAGAACCCCCGGACCATAGAGCGACCGAGAAGGATCGATGAACGCGCACCAGGTCTCTTGCCCCCCTTGACGCACCGCTTGCTGCTGCGCAGAGCGACATGCCGCCAGAGCGAGGCTCGTGCCCCAAGCAGCTCCACCTTTGAGGGCTAGCTCGACGACTCCCCCCCGAAGCAATCCCCCATCCGGAAGCAGGGCATCGAGGTCATCACTCCCCAGAGATAGGCTGACAGGCGAAGTGTTGGGCTGGCGCTCGTCCACGCCCCGACGCCACACGCTTCGACCGAACTTGCCTTCGAGCTTCTCCAGCAGTTGTTCCGAGATGGCCATAGCGAATACTGAACATTCTATCAGCATCCACTAACTCGGCCACTCCGATGCCCTCCTTCCTATGACAAAATACGTCCCAGTAAACCGACCAATTGGCCGCAGTTGCCCCCAATACTGCTCAGAGAATCAGTAATTCTGAATCCCCAGAGTCTGACCTATCAACCGTCCTACTGCCACCACGCAACAGACAACCTCAACGGATCAGCACTGCACGATTCGGGCGCTACCCAGGCCAAAGCGCCGCCTCGTCACACCGGAGATGCTGAGTCGCGATGGAAAAACTGCGTCTCGTCTTCAATCAGACCGAAGCCCAGGCCAACGCCCTCGGACCGTGGTGCCTCATGGAGACGGATATCCATCAACTCCTGGACGCGCTCTCCTATCCGGTCGGATCCCATCGTCGCCCCTCCGAGCGCGTCTACACCGTCGACGGACAACCACAACGCTCGGTCTTTCTGCCGCTCCAACACGACCTGCACTGGAACGCGGAGCTGGTGGGACAGCGCCTCCTCGAACCGGACGAAGCAGAGAGCAACCTCCGCGCGGGCCATGCCCTCCAAGTGCTCGTATACAACGGCGACTCGGATTGCATGCGGCACTACCTCCTAGTGCCGCTCGCAGCCCCCGTTTCCTCGCGCCCCCCCGGGTGTCGACGGCCGCTGGCATCCGGTCGAGGGTTGATACTGCTCGGTACTCGACGGACGACCGGATCACCGCAGAGAAGCATTCGAACACGAGTCGCCCCTGGCCAGGCAAGAGGCCCGTGTTATGCATTCCCCAATGACCGAATTGCAGGCCTCAGCCACCACCAAGCTCACAGCGCTCCGCACCTTGCTCAGCCAGCTGGGTTCCGCGCTCGTGTGCTACTCGGGTGGCGTCGACAGCGCCTTTCTCCTTGCCGTGGCCCGCGAGGTCCTCGGTGACAAGGCCGTAGGCATGACGGCGCAGAGTCCGAGCCTCGCGGCGTCGGAACGAGGCGACGCCGACCGCATAGCGAAGCGTCTCGGTGCACGCCACATGATCGTCGAGACCCATGAACTCGATCGCCCCGAGTACGCCCGGAACGATGCGGATCGGTGCTTCCACTGCAAAGTCGAACTCTATGAGATCGCCTCGCGAAAGGCCAAGGAGCTCGGCCTGGAACATATTCTGAATGGAACCAACGTGGACGATCTCGGGGACTTTCGGCCGGGGCAAGACGCGGCGAAACAAGCTGGGGTACGGAGCCCCCTGGTCGAGCTCGGCTTCACCAAGGCCGACGTACGCGAAGCATCTCGGCTCATCGGGCTCGAGATCTGGGACAAGCCTGCCGCCGCGTGCCTCTCGAGTCGTATCCCGTATGGATCGTCCGTCACTCGCGAGCGATTGGCCCAAATCGAGGGTTTCGAGCAAGCCCTACGCCAACTGGGCTTCCGCCAGATCCGAGTACGCTGGCATGACACCATCGCGCGCATCGAGCTCGCCATCGATGAGCTCCATCGTGCCCTGGAGCCGACGGTCCGAGAGAACATCATCGCTTGCGGCAAATCCCACGGATTCAAGTACGTGACCCTCGATCTAGCCGGATACCGCATGGGCTCGCACAATGAGGTACTGGTAGGTCGTGCCCTGAAAGTGGTGTAGAGCCTGCTGCCCAGCATGATCGGCCCCCGAAAGCCGACTGTATTCCTCAGACAAGTTTCCGCCAATAGTGCCAGCGTGCGAGGCGGCTCCAAGGTCTGAGATCACTGGGGCGCTGAACCCTCACGACGCGAGAGACACCGAGCTCGACGCCACCGAGGCGCTACCAGCCGAGCGTGGACTCGAGCGCTCCAGTGAGCTCCGCAGCCATCCTCTCGTGGGTGGTAAGGCTTGGATGCCAATCACAACCGTAACCTTCGGATCCGTCAGTCGGTTCGATGTCGAACACGCTGACGCGCTGATCGCCGGCATTGTTCAGGCCGGCAACGACGTTTTGGATGTAGGTGCGTACGCTGGAGAGATCTGCGCCACTGAGGAGCGGCCCAATCGTGCACAGAATGAACGCGCCAGGATAGTGCGCCCGGATGGTCTCGAGTAGCGACTGGTACGCGGATTCGAACTCGGCCTCGGTCGGATCGGAATTGGTGCTGAAGTCGTTCGTCCCGAGATTGACCACCACGGCATCCGCTTGCCAAGAGCTGAAGTCCCACTGGCTATCCTGACGCTGCGGCAGGGTTCGACCGTAGTACCCAGAAAACGGGTCGGTGCAGCTCTCCGGTTCGTCTCCGTAATTGCAGACCACGCCCCTACCGGACCAAGCTATCGTGCTGAGCTCGGCTCCCAGATGGCGCGCTGCGATGGCCCCGTAGGTCAAGTAGTGATTCTGGGTCTCTGGGGTGTACCCGCAAGACTGATCGGCCCCCTCATTGCCATAACCGCACGTGATGGAGTCACCGATGATCTCAATCCGCCGGCTCGGACTCACTGCAGGCGCTAGGAGGTTCCCCGCTTCAAAATCGAATCCCAAGAACCGACTCTCACCCTGGTGCGCCTCGACCCGCCGATAGAGCTCCACGACATGAGTTCCAGGAGTAAGGTTCTCGGCCAGTACGTTGGTGCCGCTGGACGCGGTCAGCTTGGGCTGGACCTCGCCGTCGACGACGACGGTGTATTCGAGCGCGTCGCCCATTCGCACGCTCGCGCCCGTCCCCTGGAAACGGGCAATCACGCCACACCCCGACCAGCCGCAGAGCACTTCGCTCGGATTGCTCTGGTCCACGCGCCCCACCCAGTGAAGCGCCGGAGTCCCCTCCCCTACTGCCCCACCTGACGCAACCTCACCGCCCGCTCCGCTCGCGCCCGTGACGCCGCCCGCTCCGCCCAGGCTCGTCTCCCCTGTAGACCCGCTCGCACCCGCTGCCCCGGAAACCGCAGCCCCTCCCCCGCCGTCGATGCCGCCAGTCGCGGGGCCACCGCTACCCGCGTTCCCCCCCGAAGCAGAAGTGCCCCCCGTTGCGGCCCCGCCGGTGCCCGGAGAACTCGTGCTCCCGCCGGTGGTGGCGCCACCCGACGAGGAGCTGCCACCCGCCAATGCCCCGCCGCTCCCCGAAAAACCCGTAGGATCGCCGGAGGACCCCCCCCCGG
>CAYRKE010000174.1:0-3806 GCA_964424695.1 uncultured Polyangiaceae bacterium | reverse complement strand
GTCAACGGCCGCCCGCCGGAGCCGCCGGAACCCGATGCGCTCTCAGACGACGAGCCCCCCGAAGCAGAAGTGCCCCCCGTGCCTGGGCCCAAGCCCCCGAACCCGTCGGGGCCGCGGCCCCCCGTGACCGTAGCACTCAAGGTCGCCCCCCCGGCCCCCTCGCTGGTTCCGCCAGTCCCAGCGCTCGAGGTCGAGTTCGAATCCTGGGACTCCCCGCAACCGCCGAGCCCAACCAGCAACACGGCGAGGAGTGCTGCTAGGCTACTCGCGCCCGCATGACCACCAACACCCATGCTCTCGACACTACCGTGGCCGTGTCGTGAATGCGCCATAGTATTCAAGCTCCTGAAGGCAAGACCGGAGACCCAAAGCGTGGTGCAGATCAGGGCCGCCGTCCAGGGGAATAGGCACTGCTGGTTGCCGCATGGATCCTGGACTCCCGTCGCCGCCGATGAGGCGTCTCCCGAGAGCGGCGGCACTCTGAACCAGCGCGAGCACGGCACATGCCCGTACCGCACACCAGAAACCAGGCGCGGAGCTGCCCCATGACGGTCGGCAGGGCATGCGCTGACAGCGAGACACGATCGCCCGACGCCGGTCCGTCGCCGTGACGTGCTCGCAATACCACGCGCAATGCGCGAATGTACCTACTACTGCCAGCGGAAGGTGCGGAGCGCGATGGCGAACCCCGCCCCCCCCCAAAGGCACAACACCAACAGCTCGGGAAGCAGCGCGCCGAGGGCCATCCCTTCGTTCCAGACGCCACGAAGCGCATCCACCAGCGCGGTGAGCGGTAGTACCCGGATCGGAGCGTGCAGCACCACGGGGAATCGCTCGTAGGAGAAGAAGGCTCCTGAGAGCACCCACATCGGGAGCTGGATCAGGTTCATCCAACCGTTCGCTGATTCGGTGCTCTCGACCCGGGCACCCACAACCAGGCTGATCCCGGCGAAGGACGCAGCGCCTGCGAACGCCACGAGGACAAGGCTGAAGTAACTCCCCTTGACCACGGTACCGAACACGAGCGCGCCAAAGATCACGAGAACGGCAGTCTCGAGCAGCACGAAGAAACTTCGCGAGAGGAAGTAGGACAGTAAGAACTGATAGCGCCGCATGGGAGTCACGGCGTACCGACGCAGGAGACGTCGCTTGCGTGCGAGCACCAGGTTGTATCCGAGCCCCCAAACGCTGGATCCCATGAGATTCAGCCCCAGCAGACCAGGTAGCAGGAAGTCGATGTACCGCAAACCGGGGTCGGTAATCGTCTTCTGGCGAGCCTGAAGAACGTCGCGGCGACCGGCCGCGCGCTCCAGGACATCCTCCGCCACCAGCCTCGCCAGCGTGGCCTTCTCCTGCGTGGGATCCAAGAGATACGTCGGAGTTCCACCATCCACGAGCACCACGACGTCGACCTTGGCGCGCGCCAAATCGCGCCGAGCCTGACCCTCGCTGCTCGACGCGGCGTGGAGCCTCGGGCTGTCCAGGACGGCCCGCACCAGGCTCGCGGTTGGATCGCCCACCACGGCAACCCGCGGCAGATCGGGAGGCTTGGAGCGAAAAGCCAAACCCAGCCCCATGGCCATCAGCAACGGGAATCCGAACACCCAGAACAGCGCCCCCTTCTCGCGGAAAAACTCCCGGAGTCGGGTACGGGTCAGCTCGATCAGCGGATGCGGCGCAGGGTCGTGAGTCATCTTGGTTCCTGCAATCGGCTCGGGTCAGCGCAGCAAAGCGTCGCCGTCCATGGCCCCCATCGAGCGGCCGTTGGTTGGGGACGCCGACGCAAGATCGTTCGACTGGAGTTCATGCCCCGTCAGACCCAAGAAAACGTCGTCGAGCGTTGCCTGATGACAGCTCAGACCGATCGGCGCGAGCCGATGCTGCTCGAGCTCGGCAAGGACGCGCAACAATGCCGCCATGCTGCGATCGATGCGGAGCCGATACCTTGCGCCTCGGCGTTCCACGGACTGGACGGCGGGAAGCGCCCCAAGCACCTCGACCTCGAGTTCCCCGGAAAGCTCGAACTCCACGAACTGCACGTCTCCCAAACCGTCGATGAGCGAACGCGGGCTGCCCCGGGCGATGACCCGACCCGCATCCATGATCGCGATCTCGTCACAGAGGTGCGCAGCCTCATCCATGTAGTGCGTCGTCAACACGACCGTCCCACCCTGGGCGCGAAACTCCTCGATCACTCCCCATAGCGTCTGTCGAGCCCGGGGGTCGAGACCCGTCGTCGGCTCATCGAGAAAGAGAAGCTCGGGGGCACCCACGAGCGCGCAAGCCACCGCAACCCGCTGCTTCTGACCGCCCGACAGGCGATAGAACTCCCGTTGCCGCACCTCGCCCAAACCGAGTAGCTCAATCAACTCAGCGACTGAACGACCGCGTGGGTAGAAAGACCGAAACAGCGTCAGCACCTCTTCGACGTGGAGTTTGTCGGCCAGCTGCGTCTCCTGGAGCTGCACCCCGATACGCTGTCTGAGCTCGTGATCCCTCCCGGTACCCCAACTCATTCCAAACAGGAGGACAGCGCCGGCCGTGGGCGGGTGCAGGCCTTCAATCATCTCAACGGTGGTCGTCTTTCCAGCCCCGTTCGGCCCCAGCAAGCCGAAGCAGATCCCGGGTTCGACGCGAAGATCGATGCCCGCCACGGCCTCCTTCTTGCCGTATCGCTTCACCAGTCCGGAGCAGACAACCGCAGACGTAGACATCGTGGACAGAACCTTCGCACGCAGAGCCGCGACCCTCTAGCCTCTACTGTGGCAGCACTGTAGAGGCATTGAATCCCACTTCGCAAGCCGGCGGGCCCGCGCCACCGCCACCTTTCCGCCGACTCCCCCTGCCTTGACTCGTGCCCCGACCGCGACACAGGACCTTCTGGCACCCCGGGTAGGTAGCCCCCCTCGCGAATCCGAAAGCAGCTCGCGAGCCTTCCTCGCGGAAGGCCCCAGCCCACCCCGGAAACCCTGGGCATGGCGACCAAACCTGGTAAGTCTGTCGCCATGGATGCCTACAAGCAGTCGTTCATCGAGTTCATGGTTCGCGCGAAAGTCCTGACGTTCGGCGATTTCGTTACCAAGAGCGGCCGCTCGACACCATTCTTCGTCAACACCGGGCGCTACCGAACCGGAGGGCAGATCGCGGAGCTCGCCGGGTACTACGCGGACGCAATCCAAGCCAGCGCGCTCGAGTTCGATTTCCTATTCGGCCCAGCCTACAAGGGTATTCCACTGGCAGTCGCGACGGCCTTCGCCCTCAGCCAACGCGGAAGAGACGTGCCGTTCTGCTTCAATCGCAAGGAAGTCAAGGATCATGGAGAGGGTGGCAACCTGATCGGACACGTGCCTCAACCAGGGGAACGTGTACTGGTGATTGAAGATGTCACCACCGCCGGCACCTCGATTCGTGAGACGGTTCCCCCTCTCCTGAAACTCGGGACCAAAGTAGCCGGGCTCGTGGTTTCGGTTGACAGGATGGAGCGCGGCACCGGCACTCAGAACGCCCTCACCGAACTGAAGGACGAATTTGGAATGCGAGCATTCGCCATCGTCACCATCGAGGAGGTGATGAGCCACCTCCGCGGTCGCGCGATCGACGGCGAGGTGGTCCTCAGCGACGAAATGCACCAAAAAATGCTGGACTACCGCGCGCGCTACGGTGGGTCGGCGTAGCGCGCGTCCGTCCTAGCACTGCTGCGAGACCTCGACTGGGACGACGCCCGGCGATCCTGGCCGCTGGCTGCGCGGACCCTGCGCTTCCGGTCCTCAAATACTGGTGTATGTTCCGGTCCGGTGCTCGGTCCC
>CAYRKE010000173.1:2842-16083 GCA_964424695.1 uncultured Polyangiaceae bacterium | reverse complement strand
TTTGCCTCTGCGTAGCCGGACCACCCGAAAGAGCTTGGAGTGATGCCATGACGACAGTCGAAAACCCCGAAGTCATGTACCTCAACGCGAAGCTGTACGTGAAGCCAGAGAACCAGAAGGAATTCGTCGCGCTCTCACCCCTGTACTCGGAGGTCATCTTCGAGAACTACGGCTACCAGCTGGTTCACGCTTCGTATCCGATCACTGGAGATGTTCACGCCTTCAACCACATCTGGCGGATCCCCAAGGACGCCCCTCTCGCTGGGGTGATGATCGCCACGGCCAGAGAAGCCGAGCGAGAGTCGGTCCGGGAAGCCAAGCTGGCGAGTGTCGACGCCATGCTGGACGAAGTTCGGACGAAGCTGAACGAGCCAGCGACGGGGCCGCTCTCCAGCAGCTTCGACAAGGTTCGGCGCACGCTTGGTGCCTCCCGAGGTCCGCGTCCCGCCCGCCCTGGCGCCCCCCCGCTGCGCCTGACGATGGTCGAGGAGCGGAAGAAGGCGTTGCACGACGAGTATGGGAGGTTCAGCGCGAGCGGGGAGTGCCTTTGCCAGGTGCTGGGCCACGACACCTGCCTGTTGGTCGAGGTTCCGGCGACGACGAAGAGCCCCGAGCAGGGGGGAGCGCCTCACGGTGCTCGAGAGCGGGTGACCGGGGCGCGCGCCGCAACCGCGGGCGCCCCTCGCCGCAGCGCGGCTGAGCGGGCCGACGCTGCGGATGCCCTTGCAGCACTGGCTGTGAAGCTCGCCTTCAACGCCGCTGAGGAGGTCGCGAAAGACGGCCCGGAGCGTGAAGCGCTCGTCAGGTTCTACCTCGGGGCCGCGGAAAAGGTGGCGGAGGAGGCGCGGGAGAATCGCCCAGTCGCTGGCGTTGCGAACCCCTTCACGAGGATTCAGGAGATGATCGAGCGCACCGAACAGAACCTCATGACGGCGCTGCCCTACGATCCGAACTACTTTGGCTTCCAGAGCCAATCCATCCTCGTGGACACGGAGGGGGAGCTCTGGCTTCTCGAGCACGAACGGCTGCGCAGCAGCAAGAAGAGCCTCGATTCCGCGCCTGGTGACCAGTACCTCGCGACGGAAGCCGAGCTTCGAGGTCTGCTTCAGCAAGGCGCTACCGTCGCCGTCGTGAGGGAGGAAGACTCCTCGCGAGCCCTCCTGTTCAACCTGGCAGGTCTTCAGCCGAAGTCGGTATTCCAACACCGTCCAGCTCCTACGGACGGTATCGCCTCCCAGAGCGGCTTCCGGTTGCCGAGCGGGGACAGTCGGGCGGACTTCCCCGGGAACGTGAGTGCGCTGTATGTCGCCACTACGTGGGGGGATATCTACCGTCTCACGGGTAAGGACATCGAGGAGCTCGCGTCGCCGCTTCACGGGGCTACCGTGGGGGACACGCCCAAGCTGATTCAGAGACTTGTCGATGCGCGCGTTCCCCTGGCTGCGGTCCCCGAGGTTCGGGATCAGCCGGTTGGTTGGGGTTACTACTGCTACGTCATCAACCTCTCGAGCTTCGCGTCGGGACAGCGCCACGTGTCTCCCGGGAGCGTCGCGCCGGCCCTCTCCAAGTAACCCTTGTGCTGACCAAGGGCTTCCGACAAGGCACCCATCGCTCCGTCGCTCCCGAGGCCACATGGCAGCGGATCGCACCGCTGTTTGCGGCCATGGGTATCACGCGTGTGGCCAACGTGACCGGGCTCGATACGGTTGGGATTCCGGTCGTGGCTGCCTATCGTCCCAACGCGCGTTCGCTCTCCGTGGCCCAGGGGAAGGGCATCACACTGATGGCCGCCAACGTGTCTGGGGCCATGGAGGCCATCGAATCGTACCACGCCGAGCACTGCGAGCGGCCACTCGTCTATGCCAGCCACGAACAGCTCGAGCGACACCATCGCCTCGTCGATGTCGACGAGCTGCCGCGCAGCGCCGCTGGCCGCTACGCCCACGATCGGAAGATCCACTGGACAACGGGGATCGATCTCACTCGCGCCGAACAGGTACTTGTGCCCTTCGATCTGGTGCACACCGACTACACGCTTCCCCTCTTGCCGGGCTCGGGCGGCTTCATGATGAACTCGAACGGACTGGCTTCGGGAAACCACCTCTGTGAGGCGATCAGCCACGGAGTGTCCGAGGTCGTCGAACGCGATGCCAACACGCTCCACAGCCTGCTCGGCCCGGATCAGCAGCGGGCGAGGCGGGTCGACCTTGGGTCCATCGACGATCCGGTTTGCTCCGAGCTCTTGGCGCGCTTTGCCCGGGCCGACCTCGCCGTTGCCGTCTGGAATGCGACGTCCGATATCGAGCTCCCCGTATTCCAGGCCGTTGTGGTGGACCGGGTGGGCGAGCCCGGAAGAGCCGTTCCGCCCAGCTTGGGCTCCGGGTGTCATCCGTCGCGCGCCATTGCTCTCGCCCGGGCACTTACCGAGGCGGCCCAGGGACGCCTCACGGTAATCGCTGGCTCACGCGACGATCTGCTGTGGCGCAGCTACCGCCGAACCGCAGCCGGCGACCACTTCGCCGAGCTGCGCCAGCGAGTGCTCAGCGAAGAGGGGCGAGCCTCGTTTCGCGAGGCGCCGTCCATCGAAACCGAGGATCTCGAGGAGGATCTTGCCGAGCAGCGTCGGCGTCTCGCTCGGGCGGGTTTCGAGAGCCTCATCGTCGTCGATCTGACCCTGCCCGCGTTTCAAGTGCCCGTCGTGCGGGTCATCGTACCGTCACTCGAGGGCATCCATGAAGCGCCGGACTGGGTGATGGGTAAACGCGGGAGGGATAGGGTCGGTCGTGCCTAGTGAAGCTGGGAGAGGTTCGCTCCACGTGTTCGTCGGCCCAACCCTGGCTCGCTCGGAGATCCCGGACTGTGCCGGCCTCGAGCTTCACGGCCCTGCGGCTCAAGGTGATGTCTACGCGGTGGTGGGGCAGCGTCCGTTCGCGATCGGGATCATCGACGGGTACTTCGAGCGGGTGCCGTCGGTGTGGCACAAGGAGATCCTGTGGGCGCTCTCTGAAGGGGTGCACGTTTTCGGAGCCGCGAGCATGGGCGCGCTGCGAGCTGCGGAGCTTCACCCGTTCGGAATGGTCGGTGTCGGAAGCGTGTTCGAGGCATTCCTGACGGGCGAGTTGGAGGATGACGATGAGGTCGCGGTCACCCATGCGGGGGAGGAGCATGCCTTCCGTCCGATCTCGGACGCCATGGTCAACATCAGGGCAACCCTGAAGCGGGCCTGGTCAGAGGGCATCATCTCCGAGGCGACGTGCGCGGGGCTTCTCGGCTACGTCAAGAGCCTGTACTACCCTGACCGCCATCTCAGCGTCTTGTTCGACTCGCCCCGAGATCGAGGGGGAGTTCCTGAGTTCGCGGGACGCCCGAGCGACCTTTACCAGGCCGGTGAGCACGATGCGCTGAGGGCGTGGCTGCGGGATCCGAACCGTCGCGTCGACGTGAAGCGCGCGGATGGCTTGGCGCTGCTCGAGGCCATCCAGAGGTTCCGAGACACAGTCCCAGGTCCGAAGCGGGTCTCGTGGAGCTTCCAGCGCACGGATGCCTGGGAACAAGTGCGGCGAGGGATGAGTTCACGAACCGACGAGCCCGCTGCACCCGAGCGCACAGCGGACCTGGTGCTCGATGAGCTTCGCCTGGATCCTCAGGCATTCTGGGCGGTACGCGACAAGACTCGCCTGCGCATCGCACAGGCCCGGTTTGCCCGTGCCGAGGGCTTCGAGCCCTCCGCCGAGCACGTCCGACGGAGCATGGCGACGTTCCTAGACGAGCGAGGCCTGGCAGACGAGGCCGACATCCGGCGCTGGATGGGGGAGCAGTCCCTCGACGAGGCGGAGCTTGATCGGCTTCTGCAGGATCAAGCACAGTCGGAATGGGCGGAGCGGCTCACGACCATCAGTCTGGAAGCAGACATGCTCGATACCTTGAAGCTGGACGGCAGCTTCGCCTCCTGGTCGAACCGAGCTCGAGCCAAAGCGGTGGCGGTGGGGGAGGGGCCGGTGCGTGCTGAGGTCGCGGCGGATCGCGCCCTCTTCGAGTGGCACTTTGCGAGGCTTGCCCTGCCCGTTCCGGGGGATCTTGCCCGCTACGCAAGGAGCCTCGGGCTCAGCAGCGCGGAAGAGCTTGGCGCGATCATCGAGCGGGAACGTCGATACGAGGCGATGCGCAGGAGCGATGCGGCAAAGCGGGCCCAGGGTCTGGATCCGGAAGGGGCGCCAACCGTCGAGCGCTGACGGTGACCTATGACCCGGTAAGGATCGGGAAGAGTCTCGGAACGCACCGTGACCGCAGGAAACCCGCTGGACGGATCCCGGTTCCGGCGAATGTTGGCCCAGCGGCCAATTGCTCCAGCTCGTCGAGTTCAGGCGGGAGCGGCGCGAGGCCGATGACTTCAACGTGGAGCGGCTTCTTGTTGCGGGTTCTGGGCATGGTCGTGTCCATTTCTTGGGTGGCTGTGATGGAGACGCGGTCCTCCGCGCCGAAACGGGACACGAACTCGAACGGCCGGATTCCCTTGCGAAGTCGCCAGGATCGCTGGAACCTACGTTTCCCCGTCGCATGACGAAGAATTCCTCCCCGAAGAAGCGCGTCGCGCGCCCGAAGCCCGCCGCCACCAAGGCGACGGCGCTTCCCCTGCCCGACGGAAAACGGGCAATCATCAAAGGCGGTGACACACGGTTCGCCGAGGTTATCGCGCTCATCGAGGCGGCCCGCGCCCGCGGATACCAGGCCGTGAACACCGTCCTCGTCGAGCACTACTGGGAACTTGGTGGCTACATCAGCGAGAAAATTGCGACCGCCGAGTGGGGCGACGGCGTGGTCAAGGAGCTTGCCGCCGATCTCGCGCGGCGCTACCCCGGTGTTCGCGGGTACACGCGGCCGAACCTGTTCCGGATGCGCCAATTCTACGATGCTTACCGGGCGAACCGAAAAGTCTCAGCGCTGCTGAGACAATTGCCGTGGACGCATCACCTGCTCATCCTCGGCCAGGCGAAACCCGTCGAGGCGCGAGAGTTCTACATCCTCGCCGCTATCAAGGAACGGTGGACCTCCCGCGAGCTTGAACGCCAACTCCGCTCGGGCGCGGTCCTTCGCGGCGCGCAGGCGGCGAAGAAAGCATCACCAGCGCTGAGACAGATTCATCCGACGTCGATCGACGAGTTCAAGAATGCCTACAACGTCGAGTTCCTTGGCCTTGCCGCCGACCACTCCGAGGCTGACCTCCACGGTGCGCTCCTGCGCAACCTCGGCCGCTTTCTCGCCGAGCTTGGCCGCGATTTCTGCTTCGTCGGCTCAGAGTATCCGGTGCAGGTCGGCAATCAGGACTTCGCGATCGACCTCGTCTTCTTCCACCGCGGCTTGCAGTGCCTCGTTGCCTTCGAGCTGAAGGTCGACAAGTTCAAGCCGGCCGATCTGGGTCAGCTCTCGTTCTACGTCGAGGCCCTCGACCGCGACGCGAAGAAACCCCACGAGCGGCCTTCGATCGGCGTCTTGCTCTGCGCAACCAAGGACGACGAGGTCGTCGAGTACGCGCTCGCCCGGACGACGTCGCCCACGCTCGTCGCCGAGTATCAGACTTACCTGCCGCCGAAGGAGCTGCTCCGCGCGAAGCTGCACGAGCTGTACGTGCAGCTCGCGCCGACGGACGACGCACCGATGGCACCAAGAGGAAGACGCCATGGCTGACCGCAAGTGGGGAGCGATCACGAACGGAGCGACATTCGAGGCTCTCGCCACGACGATCGTTTTCTTCACGGACTCGAAGGCATCGCTCTTCGGACGCAGAGGCAAGGACGGCGGACAGGACGCGCGATCGGGTGACGGCACCCGGGTCTTTCAGGCGAAGCACCACGAGAATGGCTCAGCAGCTACTGCGACTAGCGACGCCAAGAAGGAAGCCGCGAGAATCGAGAAATACCGCCAGCCTGGTCACGCTCGGCACGACCAATGGAAGGGCGTCACTCACTGGCGACTCGTGACCAACGCCGCCTTCAACCCGACGGACAAACTGAGGTGGGATACGGAGGTCGTTCCCCTCTTCGCGAAGCAGGGTCTCACGGCGGATTACTGGGAGCGCGAGAACCTCAATGCGCTGCTCGACGAGCACCCCGAGATCCATCGCTCGTTCTTCGAGAACGAGACGCGAGTCTTTCTTTCGCTCCCTGAGATCAAGGAACGGTTGCCTATCGACGAGCCATTCCTGCGTCGCAAGGAACTTGCCCCCTTCTGTGGAAGGAACCATGAGAAGGCGAAGATTCGCGAGTTCCTTGCTTCCGACAAGCTCTTTCTCGTTGCTCCGGCGCGGGTGGAACGGGCAAGACCCGTCTGCTCGTAGAGACCGGCGAGGAGCTAGCGAGCGAAGGTGCGTGGCAGGTCCTTTGGGCGAACGTCGAGAGCATGGCCGCGACCGCTTCGTGGTTCGACGCCGTTGTCCCAGAGCGAGCAACGGTGCTCCTCGTCGACGAACCGTCTGACGAAGCCGTCCTGCAACGGCTCACCGAGCAACTTGGTGGCCCCGTCGGTCGCGCAGCAAAGTGGAAGGTCGTCGTCGCCGTTCGCTCTCCCAAGGAACCAGTCCTCCGATTCCTACGCGGCGCACGGAGGAAACAACGCGTGGACGAGCTGCAAGTGTCCCCGCTGCCGTCGGCAGATGCCGAGGAGATGTGCTTCCAGTTGCTCAAGACTGGCAAGCGAGCTGATCTGCCCGACGAAAGAAAGCGCGATGCCGCTCGGCAACTCAGCCGGCGCTTCGCCCGTCACCCCGTGTGGCTTACGCTGGCCGTCCAACACTTGGAAGAGCACGGAGATCTCACGCGGGTTCCGGAAGATGCTGTAGCTCTTGCCGACGAATACCTCTCCGAGATCGAAGAGGACCAAGCCGACGTTGCGCCAGCGTCGGTGCGTACGATGTTGCGGTGGGTGGCCCTGCTGGGCACCGTCAATCGACACGACGACACCGCCATCAAGCTCATCGGAGAGCAGTGCGGCATCTCCTCCTTAGTCGACGTGCGAGAGCGGCTTGCGTCCCTTGTGCGAAGGAAGGCACTTGCCGAACGCGGAGCATGGAGCCGGTTCGTCGAGATAAAGCCCGATGTTGTTCGAGACCACGTGTTGCTTCGGTGGTTGGCCAGAGATGTCGGTTCCGGGCGCCTTGAGGTGTCCGACGACGGTAAGCAGCTTCTGACTAGGGTTCTCGATGCAACATCGAAAGGAGGCTTGAGCCCTCTCGGCCGGGCAATCCTCGCGTCTCTCGCGCGAACCGAGTTCATCCTTCGGCTTGGCGAACACGAAGTGTGTCTACTCGAGACTTTCTTCAGTTCACTGGAGAGTACGGTTCCGGCCATGACCGCGAGCCAGCGCCTAACGTTGCCTGATGTGGTCGAGGCAATCGCGCACTTTCATCCACGAGCGGCAACGTCTCTTGTACGAGCGCTACGAACAAATCCGACCACAGACGCGACTATCGACGGCATTTTTGGCCCCAGGGTCATCAGAAATGCCGACGTAGTCCTCGCGCTCGCTTGGCCGTTGTTCAGTGCCGCAATGGGCGCTCAGACAGCCAACGAGAAGGAGACTGTTTTGCGGGAGCTATGCGCCCTCGTGGAGGCCGAAGCGGAACTCTCTTCGGGGCTACCTCGGGGACTCCCGAATGACGGCAAGCGGGCTGCAGCGCTCGTTGCGCGCATACTCGAGGGAGGCCCGCAATTCTGGAGCGAGTATGACAACACTGCCGCCACGCTCGGCTTGGAGTTGATCGGCGCACTCGCGAGACACGCTCCCTCGAAGGGGCAACTCGCACTCCTCAAAGCACTCATCCAGCCACTACTCGCGACAGAGCGACACCAGACATGGGCAGACGATATGTCCTTGCAGTGGAGGATGTTCACCATCGCTCCTGGAGGGACGGCCTGGGAGGCGCGAGAGGCGGTACTCACCCAACTCAAGGCCACGCTAGAGAGCGGTGAGAGCCCCTCAGAGAGTCTCGTGCAACTCTGGCGTGTTTTCGCTCAGGCACGTGAAGGCGACGCCCTGCAAACGCTGGAGTGGACACATCAGGTTCTCACGGGTCGGTCACCAAGTCTTGAGGAACTCGCCGCAGCTCGTGAGGTTTGGGATTGGTATCGACGCTACGAGAAGAGGCTCGACGTCAAAGCGGCGGCAGAGAAGCTTGAGGCGGTCTACACCCACAGCTCGTCTCACACTTCGTCGGGGGCAGAGGCCCGGAATCAAAGACCGCAGCCATCGTGTTCTCCTCGTTGCGCCAGTCGTTCGGGTGGCCGATCGCAATCTCCTATGCCCTTCGGAATCACTTCCTGCATGACGGCGCGGGCGGCGATTTCTTCGAAGGCCCGACCGCAGCGACGGCATTCAAGGTCTCGACGTCGGGATGGACTCGAATCGAAGAGCGTGTTCGGGAGTACAACGTGAACGGCACGCACACGCGCCTCGGCAGCTCGTGGACGCCGGCGGCGGGTGATGACTTGCGCAAGATCCTCGATGCTTGCGCACCAGAGATCGACGAAGCGCTCGGCGTGCTCGTCGGCTCGGCCTGCCAGATCGCCGTGGCGCACGTCGGCTTCATGCTCGGAGAGGATTGACTGATTGCCCAGCCCCCTCTGCGGTCGCGGCCCCGCTGGCTTAGGAACCGCTTGCACACACGGTGCCTCGACAAATTCCGACGGGGCAGTCTCCCGTGACGCTGCAGGGATCCCCAATCAATGCCGTTCTGCGGCACACGCCGTTGATGGGCTGATTCTGCTTGCGGAAAGATGCATCGCTGCAGAGTACCCCATTCTCAGCCAATTCGCCGCCGCAGTGCCCGTTGACACATGAACCACAGATGCAGCTGTCTGAGTTCCCGCAGTCGGCACCGTCTGGCAGACTGACGTCACAGACCGACGCAATGCCTCCGTCGACGGCAGCAATCTCGCGACAGAAGCCCTTAGCGCACGGAGCCTCTGCATTGCACTGCGGGAGGCAAAGCACCCCGCAGGTAACGTCTTCGGCGCTGTTGCAGGGCACATCTGCGCACACGCCACCCGAGCCACACTTACTGGACGAAGAGCATACTGCCGTTCGCGCGATGTTGGTGTTCTGTCCGAGCGGAACGTTCCATCCGCATGGGGAGAATGCGCGCCCCTTCGCGAATCGCCAGAAGCTTGTCACTGTTCAGTCAGATCTCGGCCAGCCCCGGCGTTGGTGAGTCTACACGGCCGCTCACGGAGTACGCAGATGGCGTATGCACGGTGTTTCGGACGTTCCTTGCTGACGACCTGCTGGGCCATCGCGGCATGCAGCGGGGGCAGAGACGGTGGCCAGGGTGTTGGCGGAGGCAGCGAAACAGGCGGCACGGGAACAAGGCCGTAAGTCTGATGGTTGCCAACCGGCAAGGTTGCTTCATCGCAGTTCAACGATTCATCTTCGACGAGGTTGCGCAGTGATCGATGTGCGAACGGCTAGACTAGGGCTCTGCGGCGCGTTGCTCATGGCAGCTTGCTCCGGCTCGGATTCTTCCCCGGACGATGGCTCGAGTGGCGGGCAGCAGGCATCGCCGAGCACGGGCGGTGCGGCCAGCACGGGTGGCGCAACGGGCGGCAATGGGGCAATCGGAAGTGGGGGGGGCCCGCAGCAGGGGGCGTCGGGCGGCACCGGCGGCGGCACGGGCGGCCTTACTAGTGCGACGGGGGGGAGGGAGAGCGCGACTGGCGGTGGGTCGAGTCTCGTGGGAGGTGGGGGATCCTCCACTGGGGGACGCAGTGCCTCCGGGGGGGCCTCAACGGGTGGTCAAGGAAGCTCTGATGGGGGCCGCGGTCCCCACTCCGACGGTGGCCAGAGCACTGGAGGGGCCGAGCCGGCTACCGGTGGTCAGTCCGTATCAGGAGACACCGGTGGGGTCCACACAGGGGGGATAGGGGATGCGGGCGGCGGAGGCGCAGGTTCGGACGGGGCTGGCGCCGGGGATGGGGGAACCGCCGGAACCGCAGGAACGAGTACTGGAGGGGTCAGCGGAGCGCCATCGACCGGCGGGAATGGTCCCGTGGAAAACCCGGGGCCAGGTCCCAACGGTGAGCTCTACCCATTCCCGCAGGAGGTCGATTATCCCTACGGAGTCCAGTCCACTGCGGTGACCAGCGAGCACGTGCGGACCTGGTATGACAACTGGCGGAGTCGGTACTTGGTAGAGTGCAACGGCAACCTGATGCCAAGCACCGAGAACGGTTCGATCGCAAAGGTGGAAGCTGCCGGCTTTGCGATGGTTGCCGCGGCCTACATGGGCGATAAGGAAGCCGTGGACGGTCTCTGGGGATTCTACCGATCGAAGACCTCGAGCCAAGGATGTGGGCTCATGGGTTGGCAGGTCAGCTGCGGCGGAGTCAGTGACTCCGGCGCTGCGACGGATGGCGACGTCGACGTGGCCTCGGGCTTGGTTGTTGCTCACTGGCAATGGCCGAACGACGGCTACGACGAAAAGGCCAGGGAAGTCCTTGGCAACCTGAAGACCATGGTCCTCGACTGTGGCGGCACGTCGGCGCTCTATCCCGGCTGTGGCGGCGGGAGTCGGTGGGGCGGGTGCAACGAGACGGATGCCTCGTACTACTCTCCGGCTTTCTTCAGATACTTCGCTGAGATATCCGGCGAAGAGCTTTGGGCCAAGCTTGCCGACGACACTCACGTCATTCGCGACAACGGTGCCCACCAGAGTACCGGTCTGGTGCCCGATTGGCAATCCGTGAGCGGAACCGCTGGTTCCGGATCGAGGGCAGGATACTATGGGTTCGACGCCATTCGGGTTCCGTACAAGCACTGTCTCGACTACTTGTGGACTGGCAATTCGCGGGCCGAAGCCTGGTGCAACAAGGTGAGCTCGTGGGCCCACAGCACGGGCGTGGGCTCGCTGAAGGACGGCTACAACCTGGACGGTTCGCAACGAAGCAACAATCACAACTTGGCCGTAGTGGGGAGCCTGTCCGTTGCTGCGATGGCGAACACTCAAGAAGTGGCGGATGCGTTCGCCGAAGAGTCGATCAAGCTTCGAGACGACTTCTGGTACAGCGGCTACCTGGGGAATCTCTACTTGCTCGCCATGTCCGGCAACATGTGGAATCCCGAGATCGTCGGACAATGACCCGCTCGGGGGGGCGTGTCGTTTCCGGTGCGGCCTGCTGGGCGGTGGATGCGAGCGCTTCGACGGAGCTGCGCGCTGAGTCACGGCGCCCACCGCCTCCCTGCGGCTGACTCGGGGCGACGCGGTGTTCCGACGCTGAGCTTCTGCCCGGACGGCCTCGGCTTGGAGCGACGTTGCGTTTGCGTTTCTGCGCGACGTCAGCGAGGGGTTGAGCGGCTCTGCGACGACTGGGCCGCCGTGGGGCGCAGCTTCTCCCCGTCTCCGTAACAAACCCTCGCCGCTGCCGACAATGGCCTCACTGGTGGTGCCGCCATTCCAGCTTCGGAGACCGGCCACAACCGAGCGGCCCATCTCGAACGGTGCCGCCGAGGAGAACCATGCGAAGAACGAGCGTCATCTGGGCCGGAGTGGTGTTGGCTGTCATCGGGTGCGGTGACACCGGGTCCGGTAGTGACGATGCCGGAGAGACGCTCGGCGCGGGAGCGCCACCCGCGACCGGGGGTGCAGGGGCAACGCCGGGTAGCGGAGGGAAGGGACCCAGTCCGGGCGCTGGCGGCGCGGACGCCACGTCGGGCACTGGCGCTGTGTCCAGCGTCGCCAGCGGCGGCGCCCTGTTCGGCACGGGAGGCAGCGGCGCGCCCTTCAGCACCGGAGGTGCGCGGTCGACACAGGCGACGGGTGGCACGGGCACAGCATCCCCAGGAGGAGGCTCGCCCATCACGGGAGGAAGTGGGGCCACCCAGGCGACCGGAGGAAGCGGCGCCACCGGCACGGGCGGAGAGACGAGCACCCCGCCGACGACGGGCGGCCGCGGGGGCGCGGAAGCCACGGGCGGCATGCTGGCCACCGGTGGAGGCGGCGCCCCACAGGCCACCGGCGGAGTCGACACCGGCTCCACGGGGGGCACGGGTTCAGGTGGGGGCGGAGACACAGCCGATGTCTGTCCTGCAGAGGCGCAAGCTTGCTACTACGTATCACCGACGGGTAGCGACGACGCGGTCGGGAGCTCGAGTGAGCCGTTCCAGAGCATGACCCGAGCCCGCGATGCCGTGCGAACTATCAATGCGGACATGACCGGTGACATCCATGTCTATTTGTACGGCGGGGACTACAGAATCACCGACACCATCGTTTTCGGTTCCGAGGACTCGGGCACGAACGACCACCGGATCTACTACCAGGCCTATCCGGGCGAAACGCCCGTTCTCAACGGTTCGACGAGGGTTACCGGATGGTCCCAGCACGACGGCACCATCTACCGAGCCCCGCTGAACCGTGGGACCAAGCTGCGGAACCTCTACGTCAACGACTCGAGGGCGTTCATGGCCAGCAAGAGCGTCCGCTCGAACGGCGGCTACGGCACGTTCTCCGTGACGCAGGGCGAGGCAAGTTGGGCCTGGCAAAGCGGGAGTGGAAGCGACGGGATCAAGTACTCCACCAACGACCTACCCGAGATTCCCGACAACCAGGACGACCTCGAGATCATCAACGGGACCACTTGGAACGAGAACATCGTGACTGTTCGAGCCGTGGAGACTACTTCGGACGGCAATCGAGCGCTGCTGCTGCAGCAACCCTATGGTGCCATCGCGCAGCTTCCGGGCTGGAACGCCGGCTTCAGCGTCAATGGAACCCATACCATCGTCAATGCCTACGAGTTTCTGCGTTCGCCCGGGGACTTCTTCTTCGACAAGACCGCCGGTACCCTCTACTACATTCCGCGAGCCGGAGAGGACATGGCGACGGCTGTCGTGGAGGCCCCCGTGGTCGAGCGCCTCGTCGATGTTGCGGGAACCTCACGCACCGATCGGGTCAGGAATCTCACCTTTCAGGGGGTCACTTTCGCGCATACAGACTACAATCTCTACCAGGTCGAAGACTCTCACGGCAAGGCAACGTGCCAGGGGTCGACGATTTGGATCGCCTACGGAACCGGGGACTGGCACGCCTTCAAGTACGAGATCGTCGACACGCCGCCCGCTATTGTCAACGTGGACAGTGCCGAGTCGATTGATCTCGTTGGTAACGTCTTCAAGCACAGCGGCAGCGAGGGAATCGCGATGCACAACGACGTCGTGGATTCCAGAATCGTCGGTAACCGCGTCACGGACTCGGC
>CAYRKE010000173.1:0-2742 GCA_964424695.1 uncultured Polyangiaceae bacterium | reverse complement strand
ATCTATACCATTGGGCAGATGCCGGGGACGCAGATTGACCAAAACTACGTGAGGGGGATCCCTCCGGCCACCTCTGGGCCTACCTATGGTCTACACAACGATGAAGGTAGCGCCTACATCGTCGAGAATGACAATGTGCTGGATATCGACCCGGGGGTTACGTACACGATCAATTGTGAAGACTTCGGCGAGAAGCACGATCTCACCATTCTCAGGACTTACGCGACAGTAAACAAGATGGGGGTCAACCCCCCGAACAGTCAGATTGACACGCCAATCGTGGTGGCTGACGCCGTGTGGCCCCTCGATCAGTACCGCTATGCCCTGAATTCGGGAGTCGAGGAGTCGTATCGGAGCATTGTGCCGAGCGAAGTGTTGGCCCTGCAGGACTACGTTTTCCCTGCCAGCTGCGAGGTGCCGCAGGGGACGTCGCTCGATATCAGGAGCAGCGGTGACGCGGAGAACACCGTGTGGTTCGCTCCGGCGGGTACCTCCAGCTTCGCGGAGGGGGCCACCATGACTCGGGCTGCGGGCGACGCAACGTCGATCGCCGTTCCTGCGAACACCGGGAGCTACAAGCTCTTTGTCGTGGATTCGCGCGGAGAGATACTGGGCGAATCGGACGCGCAGTTGCGCGTCACGGGAGGCTAACAGGGCTTCCAGGGTCCTGTCCGTTCGTGTCAGGCGAGCTTGTCCACCATTGCCCGATGCCGCGGAAGAGCGTGCGGGTACTTCTCGCGGATGAACGTGAGGAGGCGCTCCCGAACCTCGCAGCGTAGATTCCATGCTGCTCCAGAGTCTTTCGCGCTCATCAACGGACGGAGTGTCATGGTCCGTTCTGAGCAGGCGGTGACCTGAATGCCCCAGACGTCCTTGTCCCATAGGTCCGTACCATCGAGGATTCGTTTGAACTCCTTGCGGACCTCATCGATCGGTACGGTGTAGTCGACGTACAACTCGACGGTGCCTAGGATTCGTGCCGACGTGCGCGTCCAGTTCTGGAATGGCTTTTCGAGGAAGTAGTTGATGGGTACGACCAAGCGTCGCAGATCCCAGATGCGAACGACAACGTAGGTTAGGGTGATTTCCTCGATTCTACCCCATTCGCCCTCGACGATCACGACGTCGTCGACTCGAATCGGCTGAGTGATGGCGATCTGCATCCCTGCCAGCACGGTCGAGATACTCCGTTGTGCAGCAAAACCCATGACGATGCCTGCGATGCCAGCAGAAGCGAGCAGGCCGGTGCCGAGCTGGCGCACGCTTTCGAAGCTCAATAGCATGAAGGAAATAGTGAGGAGAACGATCACGAAACCGGCGATATTCCTGACTCCGCTCAGCTGAGTTCGGATCGACCGAGCCTTCAGATTGTCGGGTGATGCGACGTCGTATCGCTGCATGACGACGTCATCGAGGACACTGAGGACCCTGACGAGCAGCCAGCCGATCCCGGCGATGATTCCCAGGAGCAACAGCCTCGCAAGAAAGGCTGCAACTTCTGTCGGAACTGAGAGTAGTGGAACGAGGAGGCGAGCACTCAGGGCTGGGATCAGCCATGCGATTGGCCGCTTGAGGTGACGCACGATGGCGTCGTCGAGGATTGTATCGGTTCGCGTGCTCCACTCGGCAAGGCCGCGTACTACAAGGGCTGAGACTACTCGCCCCAGCAGCCACGCCACGAGGAGCACTCCGATGGAGTATCCCGCGTCTTGCCACTGATACTCCGCGAGAGATTGGCCGATCCTCTCGAGCTGCCTGGGAAGCTCGAACGGACCCAAAGCCGACGCCAATACCAGTGAAGGGAGCGAAAAATCGGGCATGGGATCACCCACGTGGTGTGTGGAGCCAGAGAGAGGGTGAAGACGGTGAGCCGCGTCAGAAATCTGTCTAGGGCTAGGCTTGGTCAGATTCCCCAGATTGCTGGCGTGGCGACAACCTGACTGGCCGTGCTCACGGCACGCGCGAATCGTCTTCGGAGAGTCAAAGTCTAGGCTTGGCCCGGCCCCCGTAAAGGGGGAGCGGCCCGTAATCGTCGTGAGCTGGTGCCAGAGCCAGATCTCGCCACGTACCTGCTCTTCACGCTCCGGGCTTTCGGGCCGTGAACGCAGATCACCGCTCGGATGCGGGGGCGCTATCGCTTGCGGCACAATGCGTCGTCGACCACCCTCCGAATGACATCGTCGAATCCCAGGCCTCCTTGCGCTGCCGCGGCGACAAAGCTCGAATCCGAGCCGAGGTACGGGTTCACATTGATCTCGAGAACCCACGGTCTTCCTTCGTGATCTACGCGGAAGTCGACCCGAGCGTACCCCGTGAGCCCGAAGAGCTCCCAGCATTTGCGTACTGTTTCGGTCAGCTCGAGGAGCAGAGCCTCATCCTCGGCCAGGAAATCGAATCGGTGTGAGAGGTGGGCGCCGCCTTCGGCATCGTGTCCCCACTTGGTTTCCCGGTCGACAATGCGTGGGCGGTCGTTCTCGAAGCCGCAGAACAAGAGCTCCAACGGGGGCAGTACCCGGGGCTTGCCGTTTTCCGCGATGACAGAGACGTTGAACTCCCGTCCATTCACGAACGCCTCGAGAAACCAGTCACACTGCTGTTCCTCCGGCATGTTCGAGAGCGAGGTGTCGACATCGGCTTCCTGGTAGAGCACAGAGTGTCTATTCAGACCGTGGGACCCGTCCTCCCAGATGTGCTTGACGATTAGCGGCGCCTGGAACGGTAGCCCATTCTTGATGGCTTGCT
>CAYRKE010000172.1:0-16196 GCA_964424695.1 uncultured Polyangiaceae bacterium | reverse complement strand
GCTGGCGTCGGTGACGAACCTGACGACGCTCGACCTGTCTGACAACCAGATAGCTAACATCGCGCCGCTGCTTTCGGTCGAGAACTTACGGGTCCTGAACTTGGCGGGCAATCCTCTTGAGTGCGCATCACAGTCCCCCTACTTCTTCGAACTCAGGGCGCGCGGTGTGCGTGTCTGGGGTTTCGACTGCTAGCGCAGGGAGCGGTGATCTGGTCCGCGCCCTGGCGCCCGCCGCGGCCTCGCCATTCCGCTTTCGCCGATGAGCTTCACACTGGAATTGCGTGTCGTCTTGCAGCGGAACAGCACATGCCGTGATGGTTTCAGGGGGGGCTCGTCCGCTGAGCTTGACTGTGCCGCCCGAGTGACGCCAGAGATCCCTGGAGCGCAAAAAGATCGCGCGACGGAACCCTTTACTCGGAGCACTGAGGAAGTGTGGCCAACCCTTTCCCGCCGGAATGGTCGTTACTCCTTTGCGGCAGTTCGCGCATTGGGACGGACGCCGTCAAGTCACCACGTGTTTCTCAACACGGAGCTAGGCGGGCGATGTCGGGACGGCCGGGGTCCGTAGCGCCTGACCTCGGAGTCTTGGCCGTGCTCGCGTTGTCGGTGCTCGGCGGCTGCGGAGATGGCGACACACCGTCTTCCGCTGCCGGGGCGGACGCTGGGGGCGGAAGTGGCGGAACGTCAGGGTGGACGGTGCAGACCGTGGACGAATCGCCCACGGCGATTGCAGCCGCTCTTGCCCTCGACGGCTCGGGGTACGCGCACATCGCCTACTCGGACAATCCCGTTCTCTACGCGACGAACGCTTCCGGCTCCTGGAGCAGCGAGCCGCTAGAGCCCGAGGCAGGCGCGCACTCGCCTTCGCTCGCCGTGAGCAAGAACGGGGTGGTCCATGTCGCCTTCGTGAGGGATGGCGAGATCTGGTATCTTCGCAACCAAGACGGGATCTGGGCCGCCGAACCTGTCGCTGCAGGAGAAGGGCCGTCGATCACCGCCGATGGCTCGGGCTCGGCCCACATCAGCTTCACCAGCGAGGAGAGCGGCTACTACGCCACCAAGTGGAACGGAGAATGGGTGATTGTGGAAGTGCTGCTGCGTCATTTTTCCGGCGACTACGTATCCGGGTACAGCCAAACCTTCCCGGGGCCAACCTCCATCGCGATCGGCGCGAATGACCGGCCGCGCATCGTGTACAACGAGCACCGCTACCACGTTGATTCTACATGGAGCGGATCCCATTTGTACTACGCAGAGAGCGCTGCCGACGGGTGGGCGAGTTGTGATGTTGCCTTCTTGGGGCGGGGTGCCGTTCGGGTAACGAACGACATCATTGCTGACCCTGATGGGTTGCTTCATGCCAGCTACGGCGCAGAGGACAATGATCTGTATGGGACCACGCATGCCTACAGACTTGTCTATTCCGGTCCGGTTTCTCTGCCATGCGGCATCGCGGAGTGGCGAGAGCCCTTTACCGTCGACCAAAGCGAAACGGTTCGAACTGGCATCAGCAGCGCCGTAGGACTCGACCCCTGGGGAGGTGTTCACATTTGCTACTACACTCAGGACCTTTCCAGTGACGGCAAGCCCTCCGGCTGCGCGCTCCGCTACGCGAGTAACGCCGAAGGCTCATGGACTACCGAATCGATTGATGCCGATTGCGCGGTTCCCGACCAAGGCCGCGACGCCCTCGCCGTGGACGCTGCTGGCGTGGTTCATGTAGTGTACCACGCCAACAACGGCGCCCTGATGCTTGCGAAACATGAGTCCGCTGGAAATCCTTCTGACGACACCAACGAGGCTCACTCTGAGGCCAGCGGGAACGCGCGCGATTGTTCCGAGGCGCTCACCTTCTCGAGCCAACCACTCTGCGAAGCGGTCTGGAATGGATCCGGGAAACCCAGTCCCGCAATTCTCAGCACCGACGTCGCAACGCTGACGGAGCTCGCTGTCTCCGGTGTTTCATCGCTCGGCGGTATCGAGTGCCTTGCTGCGCTTTCGTCGCTGCGGATCGTGGATTTTTCTGGCTTGGACCTTGCTCCGCTCGCCTCGCTGACGAACCTCACCTCGCTCGAGGTGATGTTTGGCGATGTCATCAGTATCGAGCCGCTGGCCTCCATGACGAGCCTCACATCACTCGACCTTGGGAGCATGCAGATAGTCGACGTCGGGCCGTTGGCTTCGCTGACCCACCTGACATCGCTCGACCTCCAGAATAACGCGATCGTGGACATTGCTCCGCTCGCGTCTTTGACGAACTTGACATCGCTCGCCCTCGACTGGAACGGGATCGAAGACGTTGCTCCGCTCGCGTCCTTGAAGAACCTGAGAACGCTCTTCCTCGACGGGAACGAGATCGCAGATATATCTCCGCTACTCGAGCTGGACAGTCTCGAGTCTCTCTACTTGCTTTACACCCCCCTGGACTGCGCATCACAGTCCCCCTATCTCGACGAACTCAGGGCGCGCGGCGTGGCTGTCTCGGGTGTCCACTGCTAGTGCACGGTCCGACGCGCTCGTTCCGACGCTGATGTCTTGGCGGTGTTACGGCTTGGCAGGCTGCTGCCAGACTGCGGCGCCACGAACGGAATCGTCGCGGCGAACTCGATGGCAAGTACAGCGATCGCTCGAGGCCCCTCGCGCGAGGTATCGATGGCTCGAGCCAGCTCACGTCGCCCCAGCGCCCCGACTTCTCGCACGGAAACCTGCGGCCGGTAGGCCTGGAGACCCCTCCGCGCAGTGGGACGCCTTGGCTACGGGCGTTTCCCTGCTAGGGGTTTCGCCGTCCATGAAGCGACCCGAACCCTTACCAACGGCTCAGTCGCGGCGAAGGATACCGAAGTGCAGCAAGCCACACCAGAACTCCCGACTCGCATGCGGAGCGTGGAGCCTCGATGAGCACCCATGACCCTGTGGCAGTAGCATCGCTGGCGGCGGCACTCGCCGGCCCTGCCGACCGCCCCCACCAGTCGGTGGATGCGCTGGCTCGCAGTCGCCTCGGTGACGCAGGGCCACAGCATGTAGTGGGGGTTCGCGGTTCGGCAGCCGCACTCGTGGCTCATGCATGGGTCACCGCCCGCACCCGCAGCGCGCTTCTGGTTGTCAGCGACGACGATGCGGCTGCCATGTGTCGGGCCGACCTCGAGCAACTCAGACAGGGTATTCCACGGGCTCGCCATCCCAGCATTCCCCCCCTCACCGCTGCCCCTGTCCTCGTCGTCACGTCGGAGGATACGCCCTATTCTCCGCTGCACCCCGACCGTCGGGCGGTGCAGGCGCGGGCCGCGGCGCTCTATCGGATCGCAGCAGGCAGTGACCCCCTGGTCGTGGTGGTCAGCGCGGCGGCGTTGCTGCGGCGCGTTCCGAGCCGCCAGAAGCTTCGCGCTGTGGGCAGAACGCTCGAGGTCAACGCCGAGCTCGATCTTCGGAAGACCAGTGAGGATCTCGTTGGGGCAGGCTACTTGCGGGTACCCGTGGTGGAGGATGCGGGCACCTTCGCCATTCGCGGAAGCCTCCTCGATGTCTGGCCTGCCGGGAGCAAGGAGCCAGTGCGTGTCGATCTCCTCGGAGACGCCATCCTGAGCATTCGTACCTTCGACAGCGAGGATCAGCGCTCCCTCGACGAGATCGCGAGGGTCGATCTACCGCCCGCCCGCGAGACCGCCCTCTTCGATGCATCGCGAGAGGTGGTCAAGGAACGCCTTCGCACCCTCTGCGACGAGGCCAATTTCCCTTCCACCAAGGCTCGTCGTCTGATTGACGACGTGAGCTCGGGTAGCGTTTTCTCGGGCCTGCAAGGCTACCTCCCAGCATTCACGGACCTGGTTCCCCTGTGGGAGTTGCTGCCTGGCGATGCGCTCCTCATCGTCGCCGAGCCGGGAGGGGTTGCTGCGTCGCTCCGCGCAACCACCGAGCACATCGAGTCGTCCTTTGGGGAGCCGTCCGACGTGCCGCGGTATCCGCCCGAGGCCCTCCTCGCGACTCGAGCGGAACTCGAGTCCCTGGTCGTATCCCGACCGGTACTGGCGCTACATGGCCCGGCGATGTCTGGCGCGAGCGCGGATGAATGGTGGCCGCGCCTCGTGGACACGCCGCTCGACGCGCCCACTCTGTTCACCGAAGATCACGCCGAGCTCAGCCGCGCCATGCAGGAGAGCCGGGCGGAACGTGGGGCAACAGGCGGCCTCGAGCCGCTGCTCCTCAGGCTCGCGGCTTGGCACGTTGCTGGGCTCGACGTCGTGATTTGTGCTCGGGGTCGGACTCAAGCTGATCGCTTGACGGGGCTCTTGTCACACCGAGGGCTCCACGTGAGCAGCGATGATTCGCCCTGCTCACCCGACGCGGTCAAGATCGCCATTGGGCCCCTGGCGCGCGGCGTCGTCGCGCCCCTGGAGGGGCTCGTGCTGCTCGCCGAGGAGGAGATCTTCGGACAGCGCAGTCATCGTCGTGAGAAGCCCGCGAAGCGCTTGTCGCGAGCCCTTCTCGAGGATCTTCGTGCGCTTACCCCGGGCGATCACGTGGTGCACGCCGATCATGGAGTCGGGCGCTACGAGGGGCTCGAGCGGCGAACGGTGGGCGGCGTTCCAGTCGAATTGCTGGTCATCGCGTACACGGGAGGAAAGCTCTACCTGCCGGTGTATCGGCTGAACCAGATCGAGAAGTATGCCGGCGGTGATGGCGCCCCCAAGCTCGATCGCCTTGGGGGGCAGAGCTTCTCGAAGACGAAGGCCAAGGTGGCCCAGAAGGTCCGCCAGCTCGCCGATGAGCTCCTGCGCCTTCACGCCGAGCGCGACGTCATGCGGCGTCCACCCCTGCCGCCGCGGGGAGACGACTACGCGGCATTCGAGGCCACCTTCCCCTTCGAAGAGACTCCCGACCAGGCAGCAGCCATCGAGGAGGTCATGCGCGATCTCGAAGGCGAACGGGTGATGGACCGCCTCGTCTGTGGCGACGTCGGTTTCGGCAAGACCGAAGTTGCCATCCGCGCAGCCTACCGCTGTGCCCTGGAAGGCAGACAGGTGGCCCTGCTCTGTCCCACCACCGTTCTGGCCGAGCAACACTACCGCACCATGCTGGGGCGCCTCGGGGCGTACGGCGTCGCGGTGGGCACCCTGAGCCGCTTTGCCTCCAAAGCAGAGCAGAACAAGACCCTCAAAGGTCTTGAGGCTGGGACGGTCGACTTGGTGGTGGGCACCCATCGACTCCTGTCGAAGGATGTTCACTTCAAGAATCTCGGGCTGCTCGTGGTGGATGAAGAGCAACGTTTCGGCGTGTCCCACAAGGAGCGTCTCAAGACACTACGCGCCCAGGTCGACGTCCTCACCTTGAGCGCGACTCCCATCCCCCGAACCATGCAGCTCGCTGTCGGCGGGCTTCGCGAAATGTCGATTATCTCGACGCCGCCCTCGGAGCGGCGCTCGGTGCGCACGTTCATCTCGCGCTTCGACCCTTCGGTGATCGCGGGGGCCGTTGGGAGGGAGCTCTCACGTGGTGGGCAGGTCTTCTATGTCTACAATCGCGTAGAGGGATTGTATGAGCGGGCCGAGCGCTTACAGCAGCTGGTCCCCAGCGCGCGAATCGGCGTCGCCCACGGGCAGCTGCGGGAGCACCAGCTCGAGCGCGTCATGGTGCGCTTCGTTGACGGCGACCTGGACGTCCTGGTGTGCACGGCCATCGTCGAGAGCGGGCTCGACATCCCGCGCGCCAACACCATCATCATCGATCGCGCCGATGCTCTCGGATTGGCGCAGCTCTATCAGCTCCGCGGGCGCGTGGGGCGCTCGAGCGAGCGCGCGTACTGCTATCTTCTGGTGCCGAGCGTCAGCGAGATGACCGACGAGGCTCGAAGCCGCGTCGAGGCGCTCGAGCGCTACAGCGAGCTTGGTTCGGGGTTCCACATCGCGAGCCTCGACATGGAGCTCCGTGGCTCCGGGAACCTCCTCGGCGCCGAGCAGAGCGGGTACATCGAGAGTGTCGGTTTCGACGTGTTCTGTCGCATGCTGGACGAAGCGCGTCGTGAGCTGCAGGGTGAACCCGTACAGCACGAGGTCGAACCCGAGCTCAGCACGGACGTCGAGGCTCTCTTGCCCGAGGACTACATCAGCGAGGTCGGCGTCCGTCTCTCCTTCTACAAGCGTTTGGCCAGTGCCTTTGACGAGAACGAGGTCACCGCCATCGCGAGCGAAATGGAGGATCGCTTCGGGCCGGCCCCGCCGGCAGCTCGCCAGATCGTCGTGCTCATGCGGTTGAAGACCACACTACGGGGATTGCGGGCTCTGGGATGCGAAGCCACGCGGGATTCCGTCAAGCTTCACCTTCGCCAGGACACGCCGCTCGACGCGGCCCGGCTCCGCGCAGAGGTGACTCGCAAGGGATCCCCGTACCGCCTGACGCCCGAGGGCCGCCTGATCCGCAAGACGAAAGACGGCGAGAAGCCTGCGAGCGGCCTCGAGCTTCTCGAGACGACACTTCACGAGCTGCTCGATCTCTGTGGGTGAGGGGATAAACCAGCCGTTCACCGCTTGTAGCGCGGAGACCGCGAATGAATTGGGGATCGCCCGCTGGGACGTGCGCGCTCGGCTCCGGGTGTGGCGCGAGCTCATTCGCGTGGCGCCGTGTTGCTCACGGTCCACGTCCCCCTGGCGGAAGCGCAGCGTGCTCCACGCCGGGGTAGTCTCGAGCGCGAGGTTCCCACAGAATCGGCGAACCAGGCTGTCAGAGGCCTCTGGTGAGCTGAGACTGGGTGGCCGTTCAATCGTCCGCGGGCCTGAGCCCGGGGCTTTGGGCATTTCCCTTGAGACATCTGGCGCGCGGTCCTAGAGCGTTGTCGCTATCGAGGGTGGAGCTTCTCTCACTCGGGAGCACAACTCAGGTGACCCAACGAGGATGAGATGACGAAGCTCTCGGTCAACGTGAACAAGATCGCGACGCTGCGAAACACGAGGAACCTCGGGATCCCCAGTGTGACGCGCTTCTCTGCCATTGCGCTCGATGCCGGAGCCCATGGCATCACGGTGCACCCGCGTCCGGATCAGCGTCACATTCGTTTCGAGGACGTCGAAGCGGTGGCCAGCGTCGTCGGTCGTTACCCGGGCGCCGAATACAACATCGAAGGCAACCCGTTTCACGGGCTGGTGGAACACTGCCAGCGCGTGAAACCCAACCAGGCAACCCTGGTACCCGACGCGCGCGAAGCGTTCACGAGCAGTCACGGATGGAACTTGGGCGATCTCAGCGACGCGGAGCGCAAGTCGCTCGCACGCGCCATCGAAACCCTGCACGAATCCGGGTGTCGCGTGAGTCTGTTCATGGATCCGATCACGGGGATGATGCCGATGGCCCGTGAGCTCGGAGCCGACCGGGTGGAGCTCTACACTGAGCCCTACGCCGCCGCCGCCGAGGCAGGAGATCCCAGCGGTTCGATTCGCACGTATGCTGCCGCGGCGCGCGCCGCCATCGAAGAGGGGTTGGCAATCAACGCGGGACACGACCTCAACCTCGACAACCTTGCTGCATTTCTGAGGGAGGTGCCGGGGGTGGCAGAGGTATCCATCGGGCATGCCCTGATCGGTGACGCGCTGGAATTCGGCCTGGCAGAGACGGTCCGAAAGTATCTGCGCGAGTGTGGCCCCTCGTGACCGTCCCGGCGAGGTACCAAGCGTGGCTCGTCGATCTCGACGGCACTCTGTACCACGGGCGGCCCCTGCGGCTTCTCATGGCTCTGGAGCTTGGGTTGCTCGGCCTTCGGGCGGCATCGGCACTCCACGTTTTTCGTCGCCACCACGAGGAGCTGCGCAGCGAGGGGTTCTCGGGGCCGCCCACGCCGTACGAGGAGCAGCTCCGTCGAGCTGCCGAGGAACTCGGCTATCCCGTGGAGAAGCTCGAGGCGCTCGTGAAGGAGTGGATGCTCGAACGGCCCCTGCGCTGGCTGAATCTCCTCCGGCGTAGAGGCCTCCTCGACGAACTTCGGGAGGCCCATGCGGGTGGTGTGAAGCTTGGCCTGGTCAGTGACTATCCCGCAACCGGGAAGCTGTATGCGCTCGGGGTTGCAGGGCTCTTCGATGTCGTCGTTGCCAACGGTGAGCCCCAAGGGCCGATGCGCCTCAAGCCCGATCCCGCTGGCTATCTCGCTGCCGCCGCCGAGCTCGGGGTGGCGCCCGAGCACTGCCTCGTTTTGGGGGATCGTGAGGATGCGGATGGTCGCGCCGCCGCAGCAGCCGGGATGGGTTTCCGCCTGATTCGGTAGTCAGCGTTGCCCGGAGGCGAGGTGCTGGTACCGATGTGTTGGTCGGCCGCTTGCTCTCGTCCGATTGGCCGTCAGGAGCATCGAGCGGATTTGCCAGAATGTGGCGATGTCGTGTCACAGTCCCTCTCGCTCGCGCGATGACGCAGAGTGCAGCTAGGATTCGTCAACAGTCCATTGGCAGCCTCCGACGACCGCTCGCGCCTTCTGGCTGACGCAAGCCTGAGGCGTTCTCTGGCACGCTACGTTCGGGCTCGGGTTCGAGCTTCGGAGGTAGACGACGTCGTGCAGACGACGCTGGCCGACGCGCTTGCGGCGACGGCGGCGCCAGATAGCGCGGAAGATCTGGAGCGATGGATCCGCGGGATCGCCCGCCACAAAATTGCCGATCTGTACCGCGGGCGTCGCCACGAGTCGCCGGGGCGGGAGGATGGCGCGGAGATTGCCGTCGACGACCGAGCGCCGCACAGCGCGCGTGACCTGTTGCGATGGGCCACCAAGGCGCTTCCAGATGCCAAGTCGGACCAGCATACGCTCGAGTGGATGCTGCGCGAGGGAGCCGGTGAGAAGCTGGAGGAAATCGCGCAGGAGCAAGGGATACCCGCTGCTCGCGTTCGGCAGAGGGTATCGCGCTTGCGACGCCTGCTTCGCGAGCGCTGGGCGGCGCAGGTTGCAGCAGTGGCAGGTATCGCCCTCGTGGTTGGGGTGGCCTATCTGCTTCTGCGTGACGCGCCCGACGTGCCACCGGTGGCGCGCGAGCTTCCCGCGACGCCCAAGCCAGCCGAGCTGCTCAGGAAACGGGCTCTCGCCGCCTGTGAGCGGCAAGCCTTCGAGGATTGCCTCGCTCTGCTCGACCAAGCCAAGCAGCTCGACCCAGCGGGCGAGTCTCTCGCGGAGATCCGCAGAGCTCGTGCGGCCGCCAGCAATGCCCTTCTGTCCCAGCCTGCACCCCGCGACATTGCGCCGCCGGTGCCCACCACCGCGCCACCAGCGCCCACTACCGCGCCACCGCTGACCACCGACTCACCGCCTGTGCGCGTTCCTGCTCCGGTCGACAGCGCAATTCCGCGGACCCAGCCGGAGAAGGTGGAAACCGCGCCCAGAAGGACGCCGAAGGACTCCGTGCTCCCGACGCAGACGAGCAAGGAGGTCTACGCGCCGACGCCGGAGACCCCTGCCAAGTGGCGGGAGACCTCCGAGGGAGACGACGTGAAGGCGAAGGCGCCCAGGCGCAACGTCACGCCCGCCCCTGACTCGACCAGTGACGACAAGGCTGAGCAGGCGCCCAAGAAGCGGGCACCCGTGCGGCAGTCGCAGGATTCTCTATCCGACTCCTGAATGGAGTCCGAGCAGCCCGCGCCCCCCGATCCGTCCAAGTGACGGCTGCGCGCTCGGCCCCCCCCCGCCTTGGTGTCGACGACGAACGGGCGCACCGGCACGCCCGGTGGGCGTCGATCACCGATCCAGATTGGCGCGACTTCGACGAGTCATCGACGTCTCGACGGGTTCGGGTGGGGACGCGTGAGATGAGGAGCCCCGCGATGAGACAAAGCCAATCCTGTCACACTCTGCCGTGTCACGACGAACACGGGTTGTGGCCAGCAGTCGTTCGTGGGCGGGGCCGGTACGGGCACCGCAGCGAGCCTCCAGCAGAAAAACGGCCACAAGCGTGCTGGCACGTGCCTTGCGTTTCCCAGGTCGATTCGAACCAGGAGTTAGCCAATGTCGAACGTCTCGCCCATCCGCCTCTTCATTGCCTCGTCGCTCGTGAGCTGCCTCTCCGCGATGGTCATTGCATGGCCTGTCGCCATCCATGCCGAGGACCCCGAGGCTGCGGCCGATGCCGCGAACGCCGAGGAAATCCCGATCGACGGCACCCAGATCGGAGACATCGTCGCGACCACTGAACTCGTCAAGAATGAGAAGACGCAGCGCCATTTCCTCCGGTTCGTCGCCATGAACACCTCGAAGGACCACGCGGTAGAAGCCAACATCGAGGTCAACGTGGTGAAATGGGAGAGCTCTCCCGAGTCGCGGGTGAGTCCCCCACCCAAGGTCGCCTGGGAACGCTCGTTCCATATCGTTCTCCCAGCCGGATCGCGCGACGTGCGAGAGGTCCCCTTGACCACTAAGTTGGTCAAGGCGCTCGCCGAGCTTGACACGCTGCAGAAGCGTATGGAAGCCGGTGATCCCGACCTGGTCATGCCGCCGATCTTTACCTCGTATGAGGCGAGGGTCGTGGCCCCTGTCGAGGAAGAAGCAAACCAAGAGACCGCTGAGGCTCCCGCCTCCGACCAGGCTCCTCAGAACCAACCGACTGCCGCCCTCTGAAGGGACCTTTCATGAAGGCCAATTCGTGTCCCCCCTCCTCTCCGCTCGTCGGCCTACAGCGTCCCGAGACCCTGACCCCCGGTCGCTGGTACGCTGTGGGCTCGCTGATCCTCGGGTGCGTGATGGGGATCATCCTGGCCTTCGTTCTCGCGACTCATGGGGGAGCGTCGAACCCCTCCCGCAACGTGCCACGCACCCCACGGATACTTCCGGAAGCCGAAGGGAGGATCACCGAAGTGGTCATGCACGTCGCACCGAGTTTTCGTGGGGTAGTCTGGGACACCTACCGCGACTTCTGGTCGGCCATCGGCAGCGACGTCCGGCTTCATCTCGTTGCCGATGAGTCCCTGAACGCAGCAGCCCGTCGCGCCGTCCAGGCTGAGATCACTGCGGTGAACCCCGGTCTCGGGGAGCACCTTACCTGGGTCAGTGCCAAGGGGCCCATCACGACGTGGTCGAAGGATCGTGCCCTCGTGTCCGAGCCTGCCGAAGGGATGCCGGCCAAGCTCTGGGTGCCGGCCCAACCCGAGAAGAACTGGGTGCAACGGAGAAACGACTGGGGGACCGTCGCCGCCCTCGAGGGTGCTCTTGGAGGGCGTTTTCAGCGGGTGGTCGCCAATTTCGATTTCGACGCAGGAGACTTCGTCGTCACTGGGAGACACGTCATCGTCGGGGCGAATCTAATCGCCAAGAACGCGAGGCGCGGCATCCCGAACAGTGACACATTGCGGCGTCGGCTTGCCGCATGGCTCGACCACCCCGTGCTCGTCCTTGGGGAGCGACCCGAGGACGTACCGGATCATCACCTTGCCATGACCATGACGCCCCTCGATGGGAACACCGTCCTCGTCGGTGATCCCCGGCTTGCAGAGGCTTTGGTGGGGTCCGAGTTTCTCCCGGGAGAGACCTCGCGAGACACTGGGGAACCGCTTCGCGCCGACTTCTCCGCGGCCACGGCTCGCCGCTTCGATCGACTGGCTGCGGACCTCGCACGCGCAGGTTACAGTGTGGTGCGCATTCCGAACGTGCCCCTCGACGCCAAGACGTACATTACCTACACGAACGGCATCTTCGAGGTGCGTCGTGGTGAGCGAATTGCGTACTTGCCAACCTACGGGTTTGGGGTTCTCGATGACGCTGCACGTGCCGTCTACGAGCGTCTCGGGTGGGACGTGAGACCCATCCGTGTGGCGCGCGTCTACCCCTATCACGGCACGATCGGGTGCTTGGTGAACGTGCTGGCGAGGGGCGACCAGAGACCGAACGGAGGGTAGCTGCGCATCTTTCCCCAATAGACCCGGGTGAGTCTCGTGCTCACACGGAGGCAAGGTTCGACCCGCGGACGAGATCGTCTGTGACTTAACCCCACGGCCAACCCGGTCGTAGCCATGAGAACCTTGCAAGTGGCTCAACGATCGCAGCGGAGAGTGCGCTCTTCAGTCATTGCCATGCCGGCCAGCACCGCGGCGCGGCGCGGACCAGAGAGACGACGAGACTCCGCCGTGCCTTCGCTCCGCACGAACGGTTGTATCGGCTGGGGATCGATTGCGGCGAACTGGCCACGGTTCTGGCGAGGGTATGCCAACCTCGGGTGTAGGGCCGCCCCGGTCCAATACTTGATACCGGTGAGACGCGCCACACTCTGAGGCACTGGCATGGGACTGGAACGAGAAAGCACGAGGCAAGATGGACGGACGGGTTGATCTGACGATTCGCCCCTTATGGGAGATGGTACGCAAGCTGCGGTTGCAGGTCGATGCGGAACTCGCCAACTACCCACGTGACCTGCGTTCCGCTGCGTCCATGACAGCCTCGGAGTTGGTGGAGAACTCCATCAAGTACGGAGAGAGTGTGGAAGATGCGCCCTACATCCGGTTCTCGATGAAGATCGAGGACGGCACGATCTCGATCCGGACAGTCAACGGCTGCATGGACGACGCTGGGGTAGCCCTGTTGATGTCCCGAGTCGAAGAAACATCGCATACCGCCGATCGGGCGGCTCTGTACATTGCGCGCCTCGAACAGCTCGCGGAGAACCCGTCCGGGAGCGCCAAGCTAGGCGTCTATCGGATCGCGCTCGAGGGTGGGTTCGACCTAGCATGCACGTACGAGAACCACGTCGTCACCGTCATTGCATCGAGGAGCGTAACGTGACTGAGAGGACATTTGACCACGGGGACTTGGTGATCACTGTGTCCAGGACCGGTCCCAAAGCTCTCGTGCTGTGGCGGGGCGTCAGTGATGCGCGGAACCCGGAGGCGTTCCTCAACGAGACGATTCGGCAGATCGCTGAATACGTCCGCGGAGCCGATGTTACGGTCGACTTCACCGAACTCGAGTACATGAACTCCGCAACGGTCGTGCCGCTGGTCGGTCTCATTAAGACGCTCGACGCAGGTAGCACGCCCATTCTGGCGCTCTTCTCAGAGGTCGACTGGCAGAGGACGCACCTCAACTGCATGACGATCATGGGGCGGAGCCTGAAGAACGTGCGTGTCGAGGGTCGATCGGGGACGCACGCTTAACTCGCGCCGTCTCGTGGCCGCTCTGTCATCGAGAATCATGCGTACGCAGCTCGTGGACCCCCGCTGATGGCGTTGGGAAGTCGTGTGGTAGCGGCACTGCCGGCCGTCGCAGTGGTGCTGGGATTGGGCCACGCAGCGCTACTGGGCGGGCTCAGCACGCCAGTAGCATTCACGCGTGCCGTCTTGGCGATCGGGGTGCTCTGCCCCTTGATGATGACGCAGAGTCCGACCGGGATCGGTCGCGCCATTCTACATTCGCAGTCACGGCTTCTGCCGCTACTCGTCAGTCTGACGCTCGGTCCAGCTCTGGCGCTGGCGCTCGGGAGGTGGATCCTGACGGACCACCCCGAACAGCGGACGGCGCTGCTGCTTCTGTCGGTCCTTCCCGGAAGTGCCCTCGCACCGGTCTGGGCCGCCGGCACCCGGGCTTGCGGCAGTGCGGCGGTTGCCCTCATGCTGATAGGTTGGCTCGTCTCGGGCCTCGTGGGCCTGCCGCTCTTCGCTGGTCCGCTTGCGCCGGGCGCGAGTTTCTTGGTTTTTCGCGACTTCGCGCTGCTGGGGGTGGCACCGCTCGCTCTTGGCAGCGTCTTGCGTACGGTTCTGGCCGACGCTTTCGACCCCGACGAGTACGCGGTGTCCGTCGAACCCGCCCGACGAACCGTTCTGCACGCGTCGGTCTCGGTACTGCTCTTCTTCTTGACGGCGAGCGACAGCGTCGCAGAGGTCGTTCGAGGGATTGGTCTGAACCGGCCAGCCTTCGCCGCGGTAGCGCTCCTCTATCTTGGGCTCTTCGCGGGGTGCGGAATGGGCATGCTCGCGTGTCGCCACCGGTGCTCCACGGCGACTGCCCGCGCTCTCCTGCAAGTGACCTCCACGCGTCAGACGGTTCTGGTCATGTCGCTCCTTCCGTTGACCGTCGCGGCTCCAGCACTGAGTCGTGCGCTCGCTATTCCGCTGATTGGCCTCGTCTTCGAGCTCGTTCTTGGCACCGTGCACCTCGCGTTTTGCGATTCGAGGGATCAGGTTCAGCGCTCCAGCGACGCTCGGCACAGGGAGGGCTGCCCGTCGATCGTGCCGGAATAGCTGCTTAGTGCAAGGTGGCTGTTGAGCAACGCCGGACAACCCGGGAGTGCGGCCGAAAGCGCGCGCGCTCGGTGGTGGTCGCTCATCCGTCAAGGACCCTCGCATCGTGGATGCTCCGACGATCCGATTCGGGCTCGGCCCTGCACTCGACGGGGGCGGAGGGTCGTGAGACCGCAGCACCACACCGCGACAGCATGGTCTTGCTGCTGCTAACCCGGTTGCCGCCGGGACAGGCACTTCTTGGCGTTTCGCCGGCGGTTCGAGGCGGCTCGGCGCCGTTGGCATGCGCGTTGCTAGTCGGGCGACCATGACTTACCTTCCTTTCCTCCGCCCGCGAGCTACCAAAGCTGGCGCGCGCATCGGTGCTCTAGTCTCACTTGGCGCGCTCAGTCTCATCCCCGTCCTTGGCGGTTGCACCGTTCCCGCGTCCGACGAAGAAGGGGGCGCGAACACCAACGATCGCTCGGAAGGCGGCAATGACGGTGCGGCGCTTCTGACCGGATCGATGGTGCTGTCACCCCCCTCTCGCGCGGCTGCGGGCGAAGAGCCGGCTGCAAGGGGCACCTACGGGCTGATGCAGCGCAACACGGTGTCCGTGCTCGTCGACTTCGAGAAGGAGACCGCACAAGAACTCGACTTCATGGTGGGCCGCTGGGTGTTCTCGCCGGTCGAGGACATCGCTTTCGCTGTCATCGAGGGCGACCTCGTCGCTCTCGAGCTGCCGAGCCTGGAAGAATTATGGCGTGCTCCGTCCGCGACGGGAAGCATTGGCTTCGTGCGAGTCTCCGAGGATGGACGCTCACTCGTGACCGCCGATGGGTCGGAGGGGCGCGTTCTCGACTCAGCCACGGGTGATGTCCGCGGGACCGTCGCCATCGGCAGTCCAGAAGATGTGGCGTTTCTTCCTGATGGCAAGCATGCCCTGGTCGTGGGCCAGACGACGTGGCTCGACCACGCCCCATCGACGCCAGTCGTCCGAGTCGATCTGGACACTGGTGAGACGGTTTCCATCGACGTACCCAACTGTGCGGCCCCGATTGCCCTGCTAAATGCAGGCGATCGCGCGCTGCTCTCCCCCACGTTCTGCGAGGAAGGGGTGCAGAGTACTGGCGACAATCCGTGGACCAACCCGGACCCAGTCAGCATCATCGACCTCGAGTCGGAGGGGCCCCGCTTCGTCAAGAATCTTCCCGGCTTCGGGCCAGTGGCACTGAGTGAGGACGGGGAGCGGGCGGTGGCCTACCTCGATATGGAGCGAATCGATCGCACCATGTTTGACGATCCCGAGCAGATCCCGGACGCTGCTGGGCCGCGTTACCACGTCATGGTGATCGAGCCATCGACCCTCGAGTTCTCACTGACTCCTATTGGCGACGCTCTGCCACGCTTTGCCATGACATCGGACGGCAAGTCACTGCTGGTCGACGCCAGCGTTGCGGTCCGGCGTGAGAAGGTCGAGGTCAATGCCGAGGTGACCCTCGACAGCAATGGCCTGCACGGGTCGCTCGAGGTTCAGGTGTTTGCGAAGGACGCGCCCTTCGGAGCCTTCGATCTGGAGACGCTGGAGTATTCCCCGTTCAGCGGTCCGGCGGCGAACCTCGACCGGTTCGTGATGCCGAAGAACGGGGGCGATGTCTACACTCTGAAACTGAGATCCGACGGTTTGGGTGGCGATCTCTATCGCATCGGGCTCGAGGCCGGGGCCGTGGAGGATCTTGGGCGTAGCCTTCGCGACATCGGCCTGCTTCCCGACGGAGAGACGCTCGTTCTGCGCATTCGCTCCGCTCCGCTCACGGTCGAGGGCGGCGTGCGGCTCCAGGAAGAGTACTGCTTGTCTCTCGACGGCGAGACCTGTAGGAGCACAATCTCGTTTACCTCGAGTATCGTGTTCGAATCCGAGTATTGCTCCAATCCCGAAAACTACCACGACTGCTAATACTACTGCCCCACGTACTCTGCCTGCGCAGAAGGGAACTAGAAACAGGAAACTAGCAACGCGAACGCAAACCAGAAAT
>CAYRKE010000171.1:14026-16327 GCA_964424695.1 uncultured Polyangiaceae bacterium | reverse complement strand
TGCCACAGAGACAGCGCTGGAAATCTGCAGCAGCTCTGCGATCAATGATGAGACCCGCGTACGCTCCGCTCCGGTCCTCGGTGCGCCTCGTGGGCGAGGCGGTTTGCGCAGCGCGCATTCTGGGGCTGCGAACGCATACCATCCCTCGGTGATCTCGCACGGCAGCTCGGGGCGTCCGCCGTGGGGGAACTCACCTCGGCTTGCTGCCAAGCCGTCGTCGTAGGTCTGCGATCAGCCCGTTCTGGAACGCGGGTTGCGTCGCTTCTGCGAGCGCGAGTGCCTTGCGATAGTGCTCGGCAGCCTGATCAGGCTCATGATTCGCTTCCAGGGCCTGTCCGACCATCGAGAGCACGGTGGGCGACTCTGGCGCCAGCGCTTGGGCCCGCTGCGCCTCGCCAAGTGCCGCGTGAGGGTCGTTGGATTGGAGCAGGGCGTCGGCTTTCTGCACGTGGCTGAGCGCGGCTGCTAGTGGGATCTCGAAATGTCCTTCGAACACGAACACGCCGTGGTCGATCACGTCCGCGGGCTCCAGGGTTTTGAACTGCTCGTACGGGTTGAGCGGGGACGGCCCGAACTCGAAGCCAGCCAGGAAGACCAGCAGCGCTGTGAGCATCGCCAGCGTCACCACCACCATGCGGCTCCGGAAGAGGATGGCGTCGGCGTCGTTCTGGAAGACGAAATCGCGGCCCCCCTTGATCTCGTGCACGCGCACTGGTCGGTCTTGAATCGGGGGCTCCTTGAGCTCCATGCCGAGCAGGGGAGCGGCGAGCAGGTACCTGGTCAGCGGCGGATTGACGGTGTAGTGGCCGCGTGTCCATTGCAGCCATCCGGCGTAGACGTGCGCCGGCTCGTCCCAGGACGCCGAATTATGCGCCGCCGCTGCCGTGAGCTGTAAAACCAGCGCAACGAGCAAACCGGCCACTGCCCAGGATGCCGCAGGGGGGCGACGGGCTCCACGCCGGAAGAAGCGAACCCACTTCGACTTCACGTTCGACTGCTGCTCTTCTCGCATCCCAGGACCTCGCGGGGGGCTAGCACGATTCCCCGCAGTGGCTCGGCGTGTCATGCGGATACGGCGAATTGCGCAAAAGTCCAAGCAGGTCATGTGGGCAAGTGGCATAGGCAAGGCTCGAAGACACCTCAGGCCGATACTTGGGCACGGGCGCCTTGCCCTGGGCACGCAGCGAGGGCCCGATCATGGACAAGTGACGACCCGGGGATGGCGCCAGGCTACGATCGGCGCCTTGCGCCCCTGCCCGCGGCCTGGGCGGCCGCGCTGGGCATCCCTCCTTCGGCCATCCAGGCGCCGCAGCAAATCAGCCTACCCAACGCTGTCACCGAGGGCCACGGGTACCGCGGGACGGATCCCGTCGCGCTCCGGACCCGCGACAGCCGCGTCACTGGGTTCGACATGGTGGGGCAGAGCGGCGGGCCACGGTCGCTACGACGCCGGCAAACCCGGACGCCAAATCGTGGACGCCTTCGTCGCGAAGAAGAGCGCCACGCTGAGGTCGCCAGACGAGGAGCATGTCACTGTTACGCTCATCCCCTACGGCGGTGGGTATATCCTGTGTTGTCAGCGCGTCTTTGACGTGGACCTGGTGGGTACCGATCTCTCGGCGTTCATCGACTACACCGCGGCAACTCCCAATCCGCTCGACGCCGTGCTCGAGGATCTGCGTGAGCTCAGCCACGAGCTTGGCGCAGATCCACCACGAATCGAAATCGGCCCACGCAGAGGTCCGGCGCACAGTCGGCGTCGCTCGTGCGGCGGGCCCTTGGGATGTCTGGCGGCTGGAGGCGCTACTCCCCCTCAAGCGTCGGTTCCGAAGACCGTCTCCGACACCGTTTCCGGACAGTCGGGGACCTCATCGCCAACGTAGAATTCGCCTGCGCAGAGGAGACAATGCTGGAGGATGCCGCCGGTACATGAGGTCTCTACCCCACATTGAACCGAGCCGCCAAAAGCATTGTCGAGCTCGAACGCTACCAGCGCCGCCTGGTCGTCGTAGAAGTAGCCGCGCCAGCCGCGACTGTAGTCGAACCTGAGCTCGACGTAGTCGCAGTCTTCGCGCTCGATGTAGGTCACCCAGAAATCCCCGCCGGGGGTGCTGCATAGTTCAGTGGCTACCTCCGGCGCCGGGCGACAGTCCCTGATGCTGCAATCGCACGCTTCACGCTGGCCGCCGGTGCCCCCCGTACTGGTGCCGCCGGTGCCCCCCGTGGTGCTGCCACCGGTATCGGTGCCGCCGGTACTGGTGCCGCCGGTATCGGTGCCCCCCGTGGTGCTGCCGCCGGTAT
>CAYRKE010000171.1:0-13926 GCA_964424695.1 uncultured Polyangiaceae bacterium | reverse complement strand
GGTGCCGCCGGTATCGGTGCCCTCCGTCGCGGTGCCTCCCGTACCGTCGCCCTCTGGATCGCTGCTGGTGCTGCCGCAGGCAACCGACAACGCGAGGAAGGAGCTCAGCAGTACGTGTCGAAGGCCAGGCGAGAATGGTGGAGCCATTGGGCTCTCGCGCGTCCTTCGGCAACGACCGGAACAAGCAACGACTGTGCGCGCAAAGCGGGCACTCTCCGCGTCCTGGCTCACTACACAGCCGAACGGGCTAAGGTTGGACGCCCCGAGCAGACCCCTCAAGTACGCTCGTTCCACGCTCCGATGCTAGCAGCGCTCCGCGTCGAAGCCAAGGTGTTGAACCGTCCTGGCCGTGGTGCCCCGGTCACCAGATCGCTCCCGTGTTCGCTCCAGATCGGGCAGCAATCCTCGAGTTTCGACCAGGGGGGCTATCGTCTTCTCCTCGGCGGAGAAGATCCCGAGCTTCGGCGGCCGATCCATGCCTTCGTCAGCGGCGCCCAGGGCGCGCAATCAGCGCGACGATTGCGCCCGATTGAGAAGGCTGAGGGGCCGCCGAGAGCGAACCCCACGATGACCCCCACCTTCGGTGACTGCGACTCGGCCAGCGGACCACCGATCGCGGCTGGGTGACGGCGCCATGTCGCATGGCCCGGCATTTCGCCTGCGCTGCTGGGCTGGGGGCGCGTCCGTCCGCACGTCGTTCCGATTGCTGAGCGCGACCGCCTGCGCCGCGGTGAGCTCCGCCGTGCCGTCAGCGGCTCGCAGCCTCGGCCTCTGGGTCCCACGCGACCATCTGCACCAGCAACAGCGCAGCGAGCTCCGTGGGCTCGGACGCGGCGATCAGTGCGCGAGCGGTGCGGTAGAACTCGCGCTGCAGCTGCTTCAGTTTGCTGTAGTCTTTCCGAGCGATGCTGAACACGTTGTAGGAGCACACGTCGTTTGGACCAGGTCGTTCGGCGTGTCGTGCGGCCAGTGTGGCCCAGTGAGCTTGCAGTGAAAGAGAGAGCGCGCGGTGGGAGCGAGTGTCGACGGTCAGCGCGGAGATCGGCAGGTAGCGATCGAGCGAGGCATCGATCACGCCTCCCGCGCAAAGCACCCGCAGACATTCCTGGATCTCGGGGAGGGGACGATCGAGCAGACGTGTCAGCTCCGCCTCTTGAGCAGCGCGGCAAAGGGCTCTGAGCGCTCGCGTATCGAGCAAGCACATCACCGCCAGGCACAGCGGCTGCTGAAGCATGGCCTGGCGAGCCGCCTGCACCCGGAGAAACCGGGGTCTCAGCGTTGGCACCCCATCGATGCCGACCCAGCTATCGACGAGCTCGTCCGTGCGCTGGGTCAACGCTTCGACCAAGCGCAGGAACTGTGGCAGCCGAGGCTGACTGTGCCCGGTGAGGAAGCGCCCGACGCTGTAGCGGGAGAGCTGGCTTTTGCCAGCCACGTCTGCCAGCCGTTGCGTTCCCCGAAGAGCGGACAACCACCGATCCAAGACGACTTCACCGTGGTGCGTCTCGGGCACCACGTTGGGGTGAAAGCGATGGAGCATGCCGGGCACGTCCACGCCCAGCAAAGAGCTGTAGCGCAGCGCCTCGGTGGCGCTGGGCATACGCTGCCCAGATTCCCATTTGGCGGCGACGTTCGAACGATAGCCGAGGCGTCGCGAGAACGTGGCCTGCGAACGTCGAGCGCGGAGCGCCCGCAGCAGCTCGCGGCTGGCCTGCTCGAAATCGAGATCCATTCACCAACTATACCCAGATATGCACGCAAGAAGGCGTCACTGACCCACGAAATGTGCATTATTGGGTCAATTGGGCGTGGACTCCGGCCGGCTTCGCTGCCAGCTTGATCAGCACCTCTTACCGGTCGGTGAATGCGATGAAGTCAGTCCTTTCCGTGTTAGCCGTTGGTCTGGCCCTGCTCTCGATCTCCAGTGTTTCCGACGCGCAGAGCTGCACCGACGACAGCGACTGCGCGTCAGAAGACTACTGCGACCTCCCACCAAGAGCCTCGGGCTCGGCTCCCGATTGCGCAGCTGGTCAAGTCTGCGACTCGGCCGATGGTGCTCCTTCGGGGGTACTTTCCGCCGATGAGGGTGCCCCGGTGCCCGTCCCGGAGCAGCCGGTGGGAACCTGCGAGCGGGGTGGGCGCCAGTGTACTAGCGACAGTGAGTGCCTGGCGGATCACTACTGCGCTCTGGACGATGTGAGCATGGGGACGTGTCCGTCCGACCAGGACTGCAGCGACGTCGAGCTGCCTGTGCCGACGGGGCGCTGTGAGCGTGAGCCGTACGCCTGCAGCACTGACGCTGACTGTCCAGAGCCGGCAGTGTGTAACGATGGCGGGGAGTGCGTCTATCGCATCGAGCCGTGCCAGAGCGACCAGGAATGCAGTGACGCCTACGAGTGTCTCCGCGTTGGCGGTAGTAGCCGCGACGAGTCGGCGGCTGAACCCGCCCTTGGCGCAATCGAACCGGTGCCCGCCGACGTCGAGCCGGGCGCTGCCGCAGGCGACGGCGAGTCCTCCGCGAGTGAAGAGCTCGCGGGAAGTCCCGAGACGGAGGCCGAAGCGGAAGCCGCGGATGCGGCCGAAGGCGCCGACACCAGCGACGATGAACGGGACGACATCGGCATGTGTTTCCCGAGACTCGTGCCGTGCGCGACGGACGCCGACTGCGACGACGACTGGACATGCGCGAGAATCGACGAAGCTCCGCCCAGCTGGGGGGACGTCGCGTGGGCCTGCCTACCACCGGCGATTGACGCCGCGCTCCGCGGGGATCTCCCGGTTGACGGTGGCGAGTGGTCCGAGAGTGACTCGGGCTCGAGCCCTGAAACCGGAGACGACGAAGACGGGTCAGCCGTCGATCTCGATGACAGGACGCAGTCCACTGAACGCGCCCTTGGGACGCAGGGCGGCTCTGAAGGCACTGCACCCAAAGGCGGTTGTTCTGTGGGGCTCGCGGGTTCGCAACGTGACACCGCACCCTGGTGGACGCTGGTGGCGCTAGGCGCCGCGCTGTCTCTGAAGCGGCGGCGCGCCGAGCTGCGTCGGTATCTGTTCACGGCCCCCAAGCCCGCCGCTCACCCCTAGGTCGCTTCAGCGCGGCGGCGGAACCGACCCGGGCTTTCTCCGTAGACCCGTTTGAAGGCCCTGCAGAGAGTCCCAGCGTGGTCATCGCGAAGCGGTCGATCGCCAACGGGGCGTGGAAGCCGCTCTCCGCCCAGCAGGGGGTGTACGCCGAATACGCCAGACCCTACGCAGAGCGATTCTCGGCGATGGGTCTGGCGCCGTCCGACCTCGGCTTGGTCGGATCGCCAGGAGAGGTCTGGCCCGAGGCCGCGTTGCGCTTCACCCTCTCCCAACCGGGCGTCCACTGCGCCATCGTTGGGACCTGCTCTCTACCTCACGCCGAAGCCAACCTCCGGGCGGTGTCGCGTGGCCCGTTGAACGACCACACGGTAGCTGCCCTTCGGGAGGCATTCCGGGGCGCCGAAGCCCGCTCCGGAGCGACCTGGCTCGCCGAGACCTGACGCAAGCTCGTGAGCAATCGCCGGCCCGGTGCTCATCGCGCGCCAGATGCGAGCGGACACTGCGGTAGCCGCGGTCACTGATCGCTAACTCGTCGTGCCCATTCGCGATCCCAGTCCCGACGCAAGGACGCAACGGTGGCGCGCGAGCTGCACCTTGGCCGACTCCGCCGCCGAAAGCCAGGAGCTACGACTCCTGGCTTTCCTTGTCTCGCGGGACCCTCCGCGAACGCCGTCACACGAGGATCCACCTGGGCCGCAAGATGCCATGCCCTTCAGAAGCATCAAGTCGTCCTTCGGGGGAGTGTCACCGCCGGGACCCCGGACAGCGACAAGATGCTTCTCGTGTTGGGTTCTTTGGTGATGTCTGTTGGACGAACGAGGATGTTGCCACCTCCACCCACGCGGTCCGACGCGAGAGACCCGGAACCCGAGCGAACTCGCCGGAGAGCGTAGGGGTGGAGCGCCATGTCATCCGACTGCGGACTTGCAGTTCGCCTTGGGCACGGCTTGAAGCAGGCACCCGTGGTTCAACCGTTCGTCGAGGCGACATGACCAGACCAGCTTCCCATCGTGAACCGTCATGTCTGGACAGCCGTCGCACATGTTGAATGCTCCGTCTGCCAGCGTATCGATCGGCTGGATCACGACGATCGACTGAAAGCGCATCGGCTCCAGCAGGCTCTTCGGATCGGTGATCAGCGACCTGAGGTAGTTCTTGACCACATTGCGAGCGCCACGGTCGAACGTTGCCCCGGCCAAGGCTGCGCTGCGCCCAGCGCTGAGCAGAGCGGGGGAGCCGTAGCTGAAATAGCGGTCGAACAGGAGGTGATGTGCGGCCTGGATCGCCTCGAAGTATCGTTTGCCGACGTAGCCATGAATCTTGCCGGGTGTACCGAGCCGGGTCGCTACCAGCCACTTGAAGCTGTTCGGGTCGACCGTGCCGCCGAGATAGGCGCAAGGCTCGAAATCCGGATGCTCTTTTCTGATCCGCGAGACGACCTCGTCTGCGCGAATTGGCGCGGGGTTTCTCGCCTGTCCGAAATAGACGAGTCTTTCGACGTCGACGAGCTTGCCGTCCGCGTAGTAGTCGAAGTCATCCTGCGACGACGTGCGAAACAGGATGAATACCATCGTGTGAACGAGGTCGATGTGGTCACGCGCCCAATCCACCAGTGCGGGCACGCTGTCCAGGGTGTGGCTGTAGACGGTGGCGTTGAACGCGACACTCAGATCCCCCTCGTCCGCCACCATTCGCGCGTACCGGAGACGGAGCTCGTTCAGCTCGATCTCACTCTTGCCCTCCCAACCCTGCCGCTTCTGATTCGAATCGATGTGAAACGTGAAGCCGAAGAGCCCGGCGCTCTTGAGCGCCTTGAGGAGTTCTGGCGTTAGCGCAAAGCCGTTGGTATTCAGGACGGGCTTGAGGCCAAATTCGCCGCGTATCATGCGAACGATCTCGACGAGCTGCGGGTGAACGAGCGGGTCGCCACCTGCGATCGAGATGGAGTCCATCTTTCGATGCTTGACGAAGACCTTCAGATCCGAGCGGACCTGCTCGAGTGTCTTGTCACTCTTGGGATCATTTCGCGAGTAGCATCCCTCGCAGTACAGGTTGCAGCGCTTGGTCGGCTCGAGCCATCCGAGCACGTTGTCATTGAGTGTCCATGGTAGACGATAGTAATCCTTGGGATTCAGTGGCTGGCTGACTCTGGTGTTCATAGGCCTCCGGCGAGCAGGGAGGAACTCGCACCGCAGTGCGGTACCGCCGCCTCAGCCCGCGTAAACTTCATACCTCCGACTGCCGCCAGATGCACCGAGATCGTTGACTCTTGACAATGTGGCGGGCTCCCCCATCATGATGTTCCTGAAACGTAGACTAGCCGATCAACGCGGTCCAGGCGTACTGGATCGGACTGCGTTCGCCGACACCGGGTGCGGGCATCGACGCGCCCATGCGGCGCCTGATGCAGGGCACGGACCACGCTCGTCGCAGGAGAACGTCATAGTGAGAGAACCTGGCTGGTGCGGACTAGACCGCTCGGTCAGAGGCGAAGGTGAACCCACCAGGCTTGGCAGAATTGTGTCCGCGCTCCGCGAACCAGTCGCGCTCAGCGTCAAGAAGCCAGCCCGCACATCGCTCCGACGTCACCGCCGAGTCTTGGTGCACACCTTCGCGTAGAAACCGTCGCTCGGCTCCTTTCCTTTCTCCGCTCACCTCGACGGAGCTCCACTACGTGTCGAACGGCAATCGGAGCTGTTCGAGCGGCGGTGGGCCACCGGACTTCGGTGGCGGGATCCACGACTACGGCGCGATTGCCCCGAGCAGCCAACGCATCGCGCAAAACTGAACCGACTCACGGACGAGGCCGCGTGGCGAGCGCATGACCTGGTGGTTCTTCTGCGCGAGGACCGGCGCCGAGCCGTCGTCCGCGGACTGCTAGTTCTCAATAGAGCCGGGGGCCTCGTGCGAGGCTGTCGTCGGAGGTTGTCGAGTGGCTCTTGTTCACTTCGACCCGCTCTCGAGCAGCTCTTGATGCAGCTTTTCGAGCTTGTTGAACTGTCCCCGTGTCACGTAGACCCTCAAGTGCGCTGGTCCCTTCGGCTCTTGTTTCGCAAGCTTGACCCTCTGGTCGAAACCCCAGTCGAGAATCCTGCGCGTTCGAAGATCCAGATCTATGAAGTACCTCGTCTCGCTATCTTCTCTGCGGGTCGTCATCGTCATCTCCTGTGCCCACGTCGGGCGACTCAGGTGAGGGCTTGTCAGTCTGCGTCAGCCCGCTCTCGCAGAGCCGCTTGAGCTCGGCGAATTCCCGGCGGAACTGGCTAAGAACCTTCCGCTTGAACAGCGGCCACATAACGAAGCTCAGCACCTTCACGGTGCCCTTGAAGCAGAGGTCTGCGACCATCGTCAGGCGCGTGCCATTCGCGACTCGTTCCAGGCGATACTCGACGGCAGCCCTATTGAATGGGCCGCTCAGAGAGAAGGCAATCTCCTGGTTCGGACGGCAGACCGTGACGGCGCCCTCGAGCTCGGTCGAGCCGTTCTCGTCGGCCACGGTCTCGCGAAAGGTCGTGCGAACCAGGTTCGGGGTCCGGTGGAGGATCTCTGTCCTCGATACGCTCGACATCCAGACCGTAGCTCTCGCCGGGTCATCGAGCCAGGAGAAGACGGACTCGGGCTCTCGTTCTATTTCGACTGCGTGAGTGATCTTCATCGCGACCCGTCCTCCCGAGACCCTTCGAGTCGTAACCCGAGGAATACCTCGTGCCCGGTCTTGCTGTACGAGCTGACCGGCGTGAGCAGGGGGTACCGGTCCGCCAGGGTGCGGTAGAGGCGGGGACCTTGTGCGGGGCCGTCGCCTGGGATTGTCGATTGGCTCCTCTTCACTCCACCTGCTCTTGTACCCAAAAACGGTGAACACGTCCCCCAGTGTCTTTCAACATGGACGAGTGTCAGAGGCTTGATACCAAGCCTGCATCGTCGATCTCTCGTTGTGTGCGGTCCGCGTTGTGTTCCCACACGTGGAAGGGGAGAGGAACCGCAGGGGGGCTCCCGCATGTTGCTGCGCCCATTCGGACGTTCCGGGGGTAGTGGCTTCGGCAACCGACATTTACCGAACAGGCCCCAGCTTGTCTGTAGGGATTTGCAGGTAACTACTCGATACCACAACCGTTATGTAGGAGATGCTTCCATTCAGGATCGAAAACGCGCGAGTGGCCAAGGACTCGTCGAGTTCCAGAGTTTTCAATGACTTCGAATCATGCGGTGGGTGCTTGCTGTACGACTCGACGGAGCCGATAATTGGCGAATGGGTGGCGCCACACGTTCAGGCGTTCTGCGTTCCTGTGTCTCGCGATGCATCCTCAGCGCCGCTGGACTATACATTCTTGTCGACTGCGCAAGTCCTGGTCTCGATCAGACCGCCAATGGTTTCGGAACCAGCGGCCACGGGGGCGAAGACGCGAGTGTCGGAACCAGCGGCCACGGGGGCGAAATCTCATATCATGGCGGCGGCAACCCCGCTGCCGGAGGATTGTCGGAACCAGCCGAGCCCTGCACGCCCAATCCTTGCTGGAACGGCGGTGCCTGCGAGGCGGATGGAGAAGCTGGATTCATTTGTCGCTGCGTGACTCCCACGTTCGGAGCTACGTGCGCGGCATGGCCCCTGGCTCGGCTCGATGCGGCAGAGGGGTACACCTGCGGCGTCCAGACGGATGGTGTGGTCGTTTGCTGGGGAGACAACCTGTACGGTCAATCGTCGGCACCCGCGGGAGAGTTCGTGGAGGTGACGGCAGGTGCGTACCAGGCCTGCGGCAGAAGCTCGGACGGGAGCGTGACGTGCTGGGGTGGGCTCGACGACGGTTTCCCGCAGCCGCCGAGCGGCGTGTTCCTGCAAATCAGTGCTGGCGACGAGCACGTGTGCGGCGTACTTGTCGATCATTCCATTCTGTGCTGGGGCGACAACTATAATGGTCAGTCGTCTCCCCCATCCGGGGGGTTCGAGAGCGTGGCTGCCGGCCGCGCCCACAACTGTGCTCTCACGTTGGATGGGAGCGTGAGATGCTGGGGCTGGAACGGGCACGGGCAAGCAGTTCCTCCGCGTGGTTCATTCGTGCAATTGACCGCAGGGTGCTTTCATACTTGCGGTCTCAGGGCAGATGGAGGCGTGGAATGCTGGGGCTTGGACGATGAGCTTCAGTCGACACCGCCTCCGGGTGAGTTCCGCATGATAACTGCTGGGTGCACAGCGACTTGCGGGCTCACTGCCGCGGGCGCTGTCAGCTGTTGGGGTAGCATCGACGCCCCGGAGCCATTCGAGCTTCCGACCGGTGAGTATCGGGACTTGGCGATCGGCGCTAGGCACGGGTGCGCGATCGACAGCGAGGGAGCAGCTCAGTGCTGGGGCGACAACAGCCTGGGACAGGCAACCCCACCGAGTTGACTGAGTTGCCAAGTCGCAAACCACGTGCCCTGCAACTGGCCCCCGGACGCTGTCTCGGGTGGGCCAGCAGTAAGCTCCATGCTGTCAGAGTATCCGGTGCCGAGCGAAGGCGGAGAGGGAGCCTCACCAGACTGTAGGGTCTTTGCACTAACGACCCGAGTGCGAGCGATCGGCACGACAGCGGCTGCCGATTCGAGAAATCCTAGCAGGCTCCGCGCGCTCCTCGCGACCGGCCTGGCCTGCGCGGCGTCAGAGCCTCAATCTGGATCTATGGTGTCGCACGTGGTCTGGAGCGCCACACCATTTGCAGCGAGCTCAGCGAGAGCGGGATCGCCACAGTCATTCGTGTTGCCAGAAACGTTGACTCGCGCCAGCTTCGTCAGGGAGAGAAGCGGTGTGAAGTCCGTCACTTGGTTCCCGGCGAGCTCCAGTATGCTGAGATCGGTCAGCATCGCTAGCGGGCTCAAGTCCGAGACACGGTTCGAGGTGAGGTCGAGCTGGCTCAAATGGGACAGGCCGACCAGCGGAGTCAGGTCTGCAATCTGGTTTCGCCCCAGATCGAGGTAGGACAGCTCCGTCAGAGATGCGATTCCCGCCAGATCGGAGATCAGGTTTTCCGAGAGGTCGAGGGAAATCACCGCTAGACCCTCCAAGCCTTCCAGATCCTCAATCTGGTTGCTGTGCAGGTCTAGCGCAGGCAATTGGGACATTCTGCCGAGCGCCGCCACGTCGGCGATGCGGTTCTCGTAGAGCTCGAGCGTCGTGAGATCAGTCAGACCGGCAAGAGCACTGATGTCCTCGACCCGGTTCGAGTGCAGATCGAGGGTCGTGAGCTTCGTCAGTCCCTCCAGCGCTGTCACATCGGTGATCTGGTTTGCGTCCACGGACAAGGTCGTCAAGGCCTTGAGCATCGCAATGGGAGTCAAGTCGACGATCTGGTTCCGACCGATCGCAAGCGAGGTGAGCGTTGTCAGGTTCGCAAGGGGACCCAAGTCAGACAGCTCGTTGTCGCGAAGACGGAGGCTCGTCAAATTGCCAAGCCCAGAGAGTGGCTCCAAGTCCGAGACCTGAGCTCCGAAAATCGCTAGCTCCCTCAGGTCAGTCAAGCTTGATAGCGGTGTCAAGTCGGATATCCCGTTCCCGTCGACGTAGAGGGTGGTGAGGTGAACCAGCGTCGACAGCGGGGCTAGATCGGACAAGGCATTGTTGAAGTTCTTGCCCTGCGACAGGTCGAGCTCGGTCAGGGCAGTCAGTCCTGATAGCGGGGTCAGATCAACGATCTGATCGTTGCCATACAGGCCGAGCTTGGTCAGGCGGGTCAGCTCGGATAGCGGACTCAGATCCGTGATATGGTTCAGTGCAATGTCGAGTTCGGTCAACTCGGGAAGGCTGGAGAGCTCGGTGATGTTCCCCATGAGCTGCGCCCCGACAAGGCGAAGCCTGCTCAGATGGGACACGCAAGCAATGCCAGCCAAGGAGCGAATCTCCGCGAACTCCGACTCGAGACTGGTCAGCGACTCTACGTCGGCCTGGACGATCGGGCCGGATGGCCTCTGGATAGCGACGCGAACCAGTTCCTCCAGCACCGGAGAGGCAAATCTCAGTGCACCCGCGCAGCCTCCATCAGAGGACCCGGATGATCCGGCTGCTGCTGCGCCTCCGCCACCCTGCGGGCCACTGCTCCCGTCCCCTCCGTCCTCGCGCCGCCCGTCGCCTCCGTCCTTCCCCCCGGCTTCGCGCCCCCCCTCACTCTCGGATGCGGAGTGCGATGGTCCGTCGCGGTCACAAGCCGCGCAGCCCACGGCCACGATGAGAAAACCACAGGTGACAGGTCGGCTCATTGGGTCCTCCATACGACCATCCCGGACGCCCGAGTCGGGACGGGTGCTCCGATTCACGTTCCTAGCGACGAGCCTACCATGTGTCGGCCGCGGCTAGGAACCCGCGGCAGGAAACGCGCGTTGTCCGGTTCCTTGCTGCCTTTGAGATTCGCCGACCGGAACGGGCTGCCGCGCACGGGTCTACGCCGAGATCTGATCTAGGCATCCTGGATCCGGGTGCCGTAGTGTCCAAGAACCTACGGGAGGTTCGACACTCGAGAGTCGAATCGAGTTCGGCAGACGCAGTCGAAAGACCAAGCAGGATTCGGCGACTTCGAGCGGAGTCGCCCACGCACTCTAGGTCGGGGCGCCCCGTGAGCGATGGGGCGCCAGGCTGACCCACCACCTTATCGTGAGTCTAAGTCGATCACCTGAACGCTGTCGATGGCGTCCTGCAACTCGGGTTCTGCCAGGAAGCGGCGAATCGCTTGAGGCTCCGGCGCATCGGGCCGCTCAAGCCGGCAGCTGCACCAGAGTCTGATGGAAACGGTCGCCGCCGGACGCGGTGTCGACGCGATCGACCAAGCCATCACGGCGATGTCCGAGCTGGAGGGAGAGGCAGAGCGTCTCGTCTGGCTGGTGCAGCGAGCCACGCGCTATCGATCCGGACGCAGCACCGCAAAGCTCTCGCGCGAGGAATTCGGGCAGTTGCTTCGATCCTTGGGCGGCGGGCGCCTTGCTACCGCCTTCACGCTCGTGGACAACTGCTTGCTGCTCGGCCGAACTTCGGTTCAAATGCCCGTACCCCCTCGGTCGCGCTCGGTGTAGGCTTCGCTCCGCCTGTGAGCCGCCACGGCCAAGACGAGCCTGAAAGCTCTCGGCGGGAAGGGATGCACATGACAATCGAACGGCAGTGGCCCCAGATCCGAACGATCTTCGAGAAGGCAACGACCCTGGTCGTCGCCTCAATCGGCGCGGAGGGTTACCCGCACATGACGCCGATCGGTACTCTGTGTCTTCGCGACGACTGCACGGGGTACTACCTCGAGCACTTTCCAGTCGGGCTCGCGAAGAACGTCGAGCGCGACGATCGCGTCGAGGTCTATGCTCTGAACGGCAAGCCCGGCACCTGGCTCTCGACGTTGATCCGCGGCCGCTTCACGGCCGTGCCAGGCGGGCGCTTGCGCGGGCGGGCGTCTGCGCGGCGTGAAGCGACGCCGGAGGAGCGCGAACGCTGGGCGCGCAAGGTGCGCCGACTGCGCTGGACCAAAGGGCACGATCTGCTTTGGAGTAACATGCGGCACGCGCGCGATATCCGGTTCGAAGCGTTCGAACCCATCAGGTTCGGTGTGATGACCGCAGGGCTCTGGGACGCAGCGCCATAGGTTTACGTTGTTGGCTGGCCTCCCGTCTCTACCGGGCCGCCCATGGATGGGTATCCCTTCACCCTGCGCCGCCGCTGAGCACCAGGCTGAACTCCAACATCACAGTCTGGTCAGGCCCCATGTAGGCCGTGTTGCCGATGTTCGGAATGGCGTGTTTCTCCTTGAAGAAGAAGCGTGCGTACTGAACCGCGACCGCTCCTCCCGTGGCGTCAGTGAACGCCCACGTCTTCCCGAGGCTCCCGCCGAAGACAGGTGACCACAGCGGCGAGCCATGGTTCGGCGACTCGGGAGACTTGGCCGCTGCTCCTCCGGAGAGCCCCAGCCAGAACGAGCTGCTGCGCCACGGGTAGACGCGAAGCTCTCCGCTCAACGCCAAGACATCCGAGATGAGCTCTCCTCGCAGACCCACCGCAAGGTCGTTCAAAACCGTGGCACGGGCAGAAAGGTGCAACCCTCCCGAGAGCCAACCCGTTGTATCCATGACAATGACGTCGTCCGTTTCCCGCGTGTACTTGTCGCCATCTGCGAAGCCTGCCAGAAGACCGAAGGCCGCTTCATAGGCTGGGTGGCCATGCTCGAGCGCCGATGAGTCTCGGCCCTGCGGTGATCCGTTCTCGGCTCGCGGCTCCGCCCGAGCGCGCTGCGCCACCGAGCCTATCAACGACGCCACTCCAATTCCGAAAGCGATCCCAAGCGAGTGTCCAAGTGAAGCCATGCCGTCAGTGTACCCAATTTCGCCGCATATGCGGACAACTCGTGGCAGTCGTCCATTGCCCCGCTGCGTTCTTGGCGCTGACCGCGCAGGGTTCGTGCAGCACGTATGGCCGCGAAACGCTCGGGACTCCCGGTGACTTGGATGACTTCGCCCTAACGCAGAGTCGCTAGGGCGAGCAGGCTGGATACGACCACGGCATCGCCTCGCATGCCGAACCACGCCTCTACTTCAGCGCGGCCGGGAGTGACGGAAGACGCAGGTCAACCTCGAGAGGTCAGGCCGCTGTGCAGCAACCGCCACGGTTACACGCTGTGCTGAATGGGGGACCCCAGCGTTGGTCTCGGGTCGAGACCGTTTGAATCGTTCGGGCGCACGTCGTTCTTCGGATCGCCGCCCACGATTGCCGCCGGGAGCGTGTTCGCGGTGGCAGTGTTCGCGGTGGCAGTGCGAGCGCGAGTCGTGCCGGTGTCAGTGCTGGCGTCTCGCGAACTGCTGATGGGCCGCGCGGTTCGCCTTGGTGTCGGACCCCGTTGGTAGAGGGACGGAACGATTCGGTCCGCGTCGCCTTCGCGCCAGCGCAGATACTTCATGCCCTGGCGAAGCTCAGCGTAGGCTCGGTGGAGAAGCGTGAAGACGCGAGCTCGCAGCTCGACGGCCGCGGTCCGAGGGTCTGGAGTGTTTTGGGATTTCGGAGCGGCCTCCATGAGCTCGAGCCCCAGAGCAAACGCATCGTGAACCTCGGCCGCCGTTAGCCCGGTCCTTGCTGCGATGGCGGGCCAGGCGTCGGCGAAGAACTGCGCGAGCGCCATGAGGTCGAACGCCACGTTCTTATAGCCCCGCGCGCGCTGGAGCCGGCTCCGAACCCGACCGAAGGCGCCAGGGGCTATCAGGCCGCGAAGCGATAGGGTCTCTGCCTCACTGATCAGAATCCTGCGCCACTGGCTGGCACGGGCCAAGAGCCCTGGGAGCTCGCTGCGCGGCGCACACGCTGTCCGGACTCGCACGCTCGCTGCGGCGAGGGCCATCGCGTAGTCCTGGAGTGCCTCGATACCTTTCACCCGCAGGCCCGGGAGCTCGCGCAACGCGGCCAGGTAGGGCCGGGTACGCGATGCGGCCCCGAGCACGGTCAGGATGGCGCTTTCTATGTCGACGTTGGGCGTCAGGAGTGCGTCTGCTTCCAGAGACTGAGCCTCGTCGAGCACCCTGGAGAGCGCGTCCTGGGTGGTGCTCGGCTCTGCAACCGTGGTCGTGGACATAGTCGACATCGGCACTTCCTCCTCGGCTACGCTGAGCGCCGCCAGATCCTCGCAAGAGCGGACTTCCATCCTCGCTACGCAGGACCATCACTACGCCTAAGACCGGTGCAACCTTCCCGCTCGTTCCCTTCGATGAGCTCGCAGGGAGACGGCGACTCCGCTGCCACCTGGCGCTTGGCGAGTCTGGCGCCAGCGAGCCGAGTACGGCTCTGGGGAGCCCCTCGAGGTTAACGCGCACTCTGCTGGGAGCTCCTGGGAGCCCCCAACGTTAACGCGGGCTTCA